>PMXB01000397.1 GCA_003165935.1 Acidobacteriaceae bacterium
CTCGAACTGTTGCTCCAAAATCCATGGGATGTGATGATCGGCCCGGCCACGGGCTATCCGACGCCCGGCGTTCGACGCATCCTTCTTCCGAACGCGGCGGCATTCCTGGTGCAGAAGATTCTGATTCACGAAAAGCGTGATCGCGACAGGCGCGCCAAGGACATTCTTTATATCCACGACACGATCGAGACCTTTGGCGGCAATCTCGCCGCGATTCGCGAACACTGGCAAACAAACGTTCGGCCCGCGCTGCACGCGAAGGCTGCCCGTGTGGTCGAGCGTGCAGCGGAAGAGTATTTTCGCGAAGTCGATGACACGNNAACAGATCTTCAGCGCCTGAAAAGGAGGCCCGATGTTCCTGGACACACTCAGGCTTAACAACTTCCGCTCGTTTGAAGACGAGCAAATCTGCTTTGGGAAGGATCTGACGATCCTAGTCGGAGAGAACAACGGCGGCAAAAGCAATACCATTGACGCTCTGCGTTTGATCACAACGCCCCTTAGCGGCCGGCGCGAAATCTACTGTGAGTCCTCAGACATTCGCTTTGGCGGGGCAGAACCCAAATTCGAGGTTCAAGCCACATTCTCCGACCTAAGTGTCCCACAGCAAGGAAGACTGATCTCGGCTGTAACCGACCACACCCTTGAAAAAGTGACCTTCGGCCTAACCTATGATGAGACCCAAAAACGTCTTCCGGTCCGTCCGACAAGCTGGGCAGGCCATCTGAGGTCCGCGCCAGAACCCGGATGCCAAGACATGATCCGGCACGTGTATTTGCCACCTCTTCGCGACGCAAAGCGTGCTCTCGCCTCCGGTAACCCAACTCGAATTTACGCGCTCTTGCAACACTTTCTGGGCGAAGTCGATCCCAACGAGCTCGCCAAACGACTGAAGCGCGCCTCAGGGGAACAAATCTTAAAGGACATCGGCGGAGCTGTTGATATTGGGCTCGCAGCGTTGACGGCTGGCGTCCGCCGTCAAGCCTCGTCACTTGGCTTCAGTACGGACGAAAGCCTCATCGATATTGCCCGCGAACTCCGCTTCAAGCTGGCTGATTACGGAATCGAACCCGAAGACTTGCGCTATACCGGCCACGGCTATGCAAATCTTCTTTACATCGCCACAATCGCTGTCGAACTGGAAAAGGTAAAGAGCGCCGATTTGACCATGTTCTTGGTGGAAGAACCGGAGGCACATCTTCATCCTCAACTTCAAGCAGCAGTTCTTTGTTTCTTAGAGGAACAAGCGGAGAAATCGAGAAAGATTAAGCCGGGCTATCGAGGCCCCGCTGGGCAGTTGCAGGTTATTGTCGCTGCACACTCCCCGAACCTATCCGCTTGGGTGTCGAGTGAGAGACTTGTGTTCTTTCGATCTGTCCACGCGAAGCAAAAAAATGCAGAGGCAATCGATCCCACCAGCAAAACCACAGTCTTGGCAGCTACTCCAGCGATCGCAGAGCCGACCATCGTTGAGCCTACGGCTGCGGCAACTGCGATAGAGACCAACTCAACCCCAGCCGGAATAGAAGTGCCTGAGGACTCTGAACCCGCAGAAGGCTTCGTACAAGATACAAATCCATCCGATCAGACTGCCTCCTCCCTGCCAGCGGTGGCCCGTCGGTCAACCCGATGCATTCCACTCAGAGCCCTTGCGCTCTCTGATCCGGAGCGCCGGAAGGTGGATCGCTACCTTGATGTAACGAAGTCTGCGCTCCTTTTCGGTGGTCGCGTCTTGCTGGTTGAGGGGATCGCAGAAGCGCTACTCCTGCCGATAATCGCGAAGAACCATGTCCTCAAGGGCGATCAGGACAAATTCCGTATCTTTCGGAGCGCCGTGTTTGTACCCATCGACGGTGTCGATTTCGAGTGCTACTTGCGATTGCTGCTGACACCCTTCAACGACATTCGGATCGCTGACCGTGTAGTCATCATTACCGATGGTGACCGAACAGATGAGGCTATGGGAACAGCAACTCCAGGCGAGCGTAGGAAGTCGCATGCCGAATTGCAGGAGAGGGTTTTCGGAACAAATCCCTTGGTCGATGAATTCGGAAACCGGATGACTTGGTCACGCCGCATCCCACCTCAGCGCCTCTAGTCTACTGCGCTCGTCGAATCGCAAGGGTGATCGGTTGTCCATCTACCCCTGTGCGGCCTCTTCGCGACCAACCAGCTGGCGAGATTCAGTCGAGTTCCCTGCCATAAACACGTATAGGCGCCAGGGCGCGCTAAGCCTGATCGCGTGGTGCGTTTCTCGATCCCGACCTCTATGAGCCACACCTTCCTGTAACCCTTCCCTAGGTTTCCCTGAAATCTTCCCTGTACCGACTTAGGGCGAGTTACCTAACGAAATGAGGCAGAGCGTCCGAGATTGGCCGCAAAGAGCATGAAATTGCCAACCCTTTGCAAATCGACGGCCAGATTTACGAGTCCTATTCGGCATGGTTTGATTTTTGGTTTTCCTATAGACGAACTCAACGCTGGTTAAGGCGATCCGGAGCAAAGATTGGCCGAGCTTTGCGCTTGATTACAATGGGCCGAAGTATAAGGAGAACAATTACGACGTCAAGCTGACCGCTGCCTATCTCCAGGCAAGCCAATGATGTGCAGCCATGATTAGGGAGCAGATCAGAATGATTTGCCGCGCATGCGGTCTGTACCTTCTTTTCTTTTGCGTTACCGCAAGTTCCGCAACTGCGCAGTTCAAGGCGCGGTTGCTCACCAAAGGCGAGATCGACGCGGCACAAATCAGCGCGGATCCGGTGCGCATGCCGGGGATTGCAGGCCCGGTGCGCATCAATGAAGCGCAGGCATTTTCAATCGAGGGAAGCGGTTTTGCGAAACTCCTGATGGTGCCGGTTCGATATGCCTGGCACGACAAGGAACCAGCGCGCCCTACAAATTCGGATATGTGCGGAGTTTTCCTGATCCGCTCCGAGAGCGTGCGACAGTTCATCCAAACTGTGGGGATGGGGTGGTTGGACGTCTTCAATTGCAACAGTCTGGAAGCGGTCGGCTTCCTTGCGGGAGAGGCGGGGGGGCCTCCGAGAATTATCCTACTTTACTCCGCGAACAGCCCTCACGATATCGAAGATGAGCCAGTGGTACTGGATTGGAACGCAGCCTCGCAGGGATATGTTTGGAATGAGAATGTTTCACAGCAGTTGGCTACGACCGGGAATGTAAACAGCGTCTCCGACATGAAAAGACTCTTGTTGCGAAAGATTGCTCACTGAGGTTCCCTCTCCCGCTCAGAGCGGAAGAAGCTGCATCGCCCTCACTTGAGCGGCTTGCATGACGCGCCGCTGCTTCACCTACTCGGAGAGCCTACGAATCGGTGGTGCCGCGCGGCTTAGCCTCACTCATGCATTTCACAAATTCATAGAGCACCGCTGGGCCGGTGCCGCTGATTGCATCGCCGGGGTGGGCGCCACTCTTCATCCAGGCAAACAAGAAGACGAGCGGAATCCAGCCGCGCGAATCGTCTTCGACCATTGCCCCAACGGCGTTGAGGATACGAGAGAAGTTGAGCGGCAACCGAATGGGAGCAACCTGCAACTTGGCCGGATCAGCGCAGTGTTCAGGGGACGACGAAACGAGATACTCGCGGCAGATGAGCGGTCGAATGGAGTGGATGGAACAGGACTCGTCCTCCAAGAAGGGGCACGGAACCCGCTGATAAAAGTAGTCCAACACCAACTTGCGGGCGGATTCGGTTTCGGCTAGCCAATCCTCGGTGACCATTCGTTCAATCAGTCCACCGGCGGCAAGTTTGAGCAAAGCCTGATGGAAACGTTGGGCAAGTTCCTGCTGGCGCTCTTCGGGCAGGGAGCGAATCCAGTTTGTAAGAGCTTCCGCTTCGAAAATGCTGAGCGGCACCATTTGCCTGCAACATGCTCCGCAACCAGCCTTGCATGAGACGTGAAGCCCTGCTTCGCTGATTTGTGCAGTTACTTCGGCAATAAACGAGTCCTCGATTGCCTGAATGACCGGCAGGAGTTGCGTAAGGTTGCATTGACCGGCAGGCACAACCGCTTTCGCCTGGAAGCTTTCATCTCCAATGCCCACCGTGAAGTCGACAGAGACCGTTTCGTGCGAATTCTCGCTCATTGTTCAGCAATTCTAAGGAATTGGATGGGAAGGAAGCGCGACCAGGAGCAGGCAAGTGATATTGTCCTGGCCACCGCGCTGCTTGGCCACGGAGATCAGGTTGGCGCAGGCTGACTCGAGCGGCGAGGCGCGCAGGATAGCGGCAATCTCATCTTGCAACAGATAGCGCGTGAGCCCGTCAGTAGCAAGCAGCAAGGAAGATCCGGGCTTGAGGTCGATCGAGAAAAAGTCGGGTTCAACGTCTCCCGCAACCCCGACGGCTCGCGTGATGACTGATTCCATTCCCTGCAAATCAATGTTGTGTGCGTCCTCGATCTTGACAGTGCCATTGCGAATCAACTCATTCAGGTACGAATGGTCGACGGTGAGTTGAATGCATTGGTCATCCTGAATGATGTAGGCCCGGCTGTCGCCAACATTGCCGACAATCAACCTTTCGCCATCGCGGGCTGCGACGACGGCCGTGGTTCCCATCCCCTTGTGTGCGGCCACCTGGCCCTTTTCCCAAACATCTGTATTTGCCGCGCTAATCGCTTGCAGGAGCCTTGCGCTGACAGGGACCTGCGAAGGGGCGGATTTCGCAAAGGTTTCGAGAATAGTTGTTACGGCCATTGCACTTGCGACTTCGCCGCTTGCCATTCCTCCCATTCCATCGCAGACGACATAGATGCCGTGCGCTTCGTCGTAGCCGCAAGCGTCTTCATTATTGGTGCGCACGCATCCAACATCGCTGAGAACGGAGACTACGAGTTGCAAAGGTGTTGGGCCACTCTCCTCTTGAAGCGGAGGGAGAGCTAGTGCCGGATTGACATGAGGCGCGGATTCATCTGTCGGCCCTTGCGGGGTCACCGGTTGCGCAAGCGGGTTGGGATTCTCTTCGGTCATGTTTATTCTCGTTGCTGCGGTGATCGCCCGCTCTCTACAACCCGGATAGAGACCTTCTCGAACTCAATCGAAGATCGCTTAAACGCCAGGGCCGCCTGCTTGAAAAGCCGGCCGCGCGCCCGGTGTTTCTACCGATCGCGGTCAGCGAGCGACGTTTGCAACGCATTGGAAGCCCTTCATGAATTGAGGATCAAGGAGTGTGGCTCCGGGGCCTGATGCATCGAAGAGCACAACGCCGTTGGTCTGGTTGTTCAACTGCAGGTTGTATTTAAGGAGATTCGGAGGAATGTGCGTCGCCGCAAAACCAAGATGGAAGACGGACCATGCCCCACCAGGGGGCGCGGAAGAATTTCCCTGCGAGGTCAGGCTGGTTTTTCCGTCTGGCCGCGATACCCAATGGAACTGCATTCTCTGGCCCGCGGCTGTGATTTGCTGACTGTCGATAGTGAGCACGGCATCAGAAGCACCGGGCGATTTTACCTCAGTGAGAGCGAAGTCGAGCGACGGCTGATTGCCCGAAGAGAACAAGGCTGATGAGATTCTCTGCGCGCGGTTTAGGAAGTCGAGGAAGGACGGATTGATGGGAACAGTCGATCCGGGCGCCGGAACGAACTGCGCGCCCTGTGGGACAACGAGTTGCTTGAGCGTGTTGTTGTAAAACTGCGAAAAGGCTCCGGAGCCAGGCGCGAAGACCTGGGCGACTTCATCTGGGGTGGCTTCGGTTGTTGATTGAGGGTTGAATGGGAACTTTGCCATCACGGGGGCAATCTGAGCGCAGAAAGTCTTTGCACCTCCGCCGGCGGCCGTTGCCGGAGCCTTTGAAGCCAGAGCCTTTGCAGACTCGATGGGCGCTTCAAGAAGGTTGAGGCTTGTCTTGTCGATTCCGCGTGTGGGATCAGGATTGAAACCGTGCGCCATGTTCTCTGAGGCTTGCTCTGCATTGATAGCGGCCTGCGTGACCTGCTGCGCGGCGGCAGGGTCGTTCGCTGCCAGGGGGTTCTGGGCAACGGTCTTTACGGCGACTTCCAGCCCTTGCAATGCCTGAATGTAGGCCTGGTTTGGCGCTGCAATGAGGCGGTTGTCAGTGGAGTTGGGCGGCACGATGGCTTGTGGTGCCTGGAAAGCGGAAGCTATCTCGGGCGCGGCGACGCCTGTGTTGATGGAAACGAGCGAGAAGAGTTGAAGCACAGCGGAGCTATTCGAATCGAGTGCGGTGAGTTTGGTTCCAGCCTCGGCAAAGTTCTTGTAGGCGACGAATTGTGCCTTGTTCAGATAGTCGCGCCAGACCCTGATGTAGTCGCCGGTGTAGACCTGTTTCAGCTGGGTTGTGAGAGCAACCTTATCCATCGGCGGAGCATTCGATTTGAGAACCCACTCTTCGCCGCTGTAATAGGGCTCGGGATGGGCGATTGCATTCTGCATGAAGGTGAATCCGTCTTTGGTGAATGCGCCTGCAACCGGTGAAGTATCGATGATGTATTGCGAGGAGCCGGAGAACGTGCCATTGAATGTGAGTCCCGCGGCCTTGCGGTTGGCTGCGGCCAGCATGGCCTGGTAAACGTGCTGGAATCCCTGGAAACCGTTGAGATAGGCTCGCGCCTGCGCCACGGCTATATCATTGGGTGCGCCGCCACTGGTTGCAAAGCAGGCTGAGGCATCGGGAAGCAGGCTGGCGTAGAACGCAAATTGCGCCTGTGCGAGGCTGGAAACATCGGATGCGGGCATACCGCTGCCGGTCCACTCCGAGAACAATGCTGACGGAAGGAACTCCTGAGTGTCCTGAGCGTTGTCAGGGTCCGGGTTGGTTGTGGTCATGATGTAGGCCTTGAGCGGCCGGTAGGTCGCGCCATAGTCGTCGTCGGGTTTTGGGATTGGCGGCAGGGCGTGAAGCTTGGCGACGATGTTGGCCTGCGTAGGCGACAAGAGCAAGGTACGGAACTTGTTAGAGTAGGCCCGGCAGGCAACCGGAAACAGTGCGTTGCCGCGATAGAGGCCCATTTTGTATAGAAAAGGCGCACCCTCTTTGCGGTTGCGATCGAGTTCGTCGAGCACGGAACGGAGAGCTTCGATCTTTTGCAAGTCGGTCACAGAAGCGTAGGAGCCAACTGTCACGGGCACGACAGTGGCTGAGGCTGCCTGGGCTACGCGCTCTTCGAGAGACCTGTTCTTGAAGAATGAGATTGTGAAAAGCGAGAAGAGGCACAGCAGCAGAACTCCGACGGTGGCCAGGAGAAACCGCTTGAGATAACTGGTGCGCGTGCTCAATTGGCTTGCTTCAAGGGCGGACTTGTCAGCGAAAAGGATGCGCGAGAAGACCTGGGGCAAAAAGACCCACTGCGGAACCTTGCGCATGCCCCCGCGTCTCTGCGGCGCGGGCGCCTGGGCCGCTTGCATGCCGGCGAGCGAAAAGATTCGTGTGGCTCCAGCATCCGCGGTGACTGCCGGCTGAGTGCGCGCTGGGCCGACGTCGATTACATCCTCGACCATGTGGGCGCGCATTCCAGTGAAGAAGAAGCCGCGAAGAAACGGATTCACGCCGATTTGGCTGGGGCGGGCGACTTCGGCGAGGAAAGAGACAATTCCAGGGCGAACTTTGCGGAGGTCGCGGGGGAATTCATATGCTCGCGCCAGATCTTGTAATTCGCCGCCGCGAGAAAGCACTTCGATTCGAAATTCAGAAAGGGCGAACAAGAGCTGATCGAATCGGGTGCTGATCAGCGCGGTAGCTTGCTCGGTGTAGAGGCCTGAGCCTGAATCGAGAGCGGCGAGCAGAAGTCCGATGGGCGCTTTTACTTCTTCTTCAGAGAGGCGGCCCACATACTCGCCAAACGGAGCGATGTTGTCGAGCTTGGTGAAGAGAACATAGGCTGGCAGCGCAATGCCAAGAGTTTGCGAAAGCTGGCGCAGCCTTTCATTGAGGGATTGCGCAAGGGCGCGAATCTGTTCTGAGGTATTCGGCGCCAGGAGTCGTTCGATGCTGACACAGAGAACGACGGATCTCGCTGGAAGCCGGCTGCCTTTTGAGAACACGGACCCCAGACGGGCAGGCAGCGTTGCTTTGATCAGCTTGAGCCAGAGTGATGGCTGGCGCAGGAGCGCGCCCCCGGCCTCGACCAGAATGAAGTTGCCCGCGAGCCAGATGTTGGCAAGCTGGGTGGGGACGACAGCGCCGTCCTGATAGACGTTTCCAGCGATCAACTCGGGGTCAAGTCCTGATTGGAGGACCGTTTGCGTTTTGGCGGAGTTTTCGTCGCCAACAATATAGACCAGCGGCATGGCGGCCAGCGATTTGGCACGGCCAGATTGGCGAATACGACTGTCCGCGTCGCGAAGCAAAGTAGCCAGATTGATGGAGTCTGGCGTGGCTGGCCCAGCGGATGCGGGGTCGAGCTTGCGTAGATACCAAATGACGAAGAAGGTTGCAAGGGCGCCCAGCAGGCCGAGAACAACGCAGAACAGGATGAGCCGGGTCCCTGCGAAGTGCAATGCAAATCCGCCCCAAATCACGAGTGCGAGGTAAACGAGAAAGATGAGGACGCCAATCAGGATGCGCTTCATAGAGAGAACTCCACGGGGCTCGATACTCTGGTGGAAGCGAGCATTTGGGCGGGCAGAGCCTGGGGCAAAAGAGTATCGCGCTTAGCGCTCGTGGGTAGACCCTGTCCGAGAAGGACGTAGTAAAGAAAGTAGGCGACGACCGTAAGTGCCGCGAGCGAGATTGCGGCCATTTGCAAGCGGTGGACCCACTGATCGCGCCTGGGCCTGGGTGGTGCGGCTGGCGGCTCAGAACGCTGAAACAGCGGCGAAGCTCCTCGGATGCGGTTGATCTTGTCGCGAATGCGCTGTAGGATCACATGAATCTCAGAGGAGTCGCCAAACGCAAAGCGCCCCCGGAATCCCAGTTGCAGGCACAGGGCATGCAACTCCAGCGCATCGGCAACCTCTGAAGACTCCGGCTTATTGAGCAAATCCGCGACATTGCGGAAGAAATATTCGCCTGCAAGCTGGCGGCCAAACATTTCTTCCTGGAGCGGGCGGCGAGCCCAATCGGAAAACACAGGATCCTTGGAGCTGAGCACGCTTTCATCGAGAAATCCAATAACGGCATAGATAGCCATTTTTGAAACTTCATCGCTGTACCCCATCGCGGTGCAGTCCTTGACGGCCGAAGAGATCATGTTGCGCAATGTAGCGCGGAAGGCTTCAGCATTTTCGACGCGCTGAACGGAAAACCGCGTGCGAAGAATGACGGTGAAGACCTCTTGGAAGGCCAGTGCAAGGTTGCTGGTTCTCAGCTCTTCAAGAGGCGAGTTCGGAGCAGAAGCCATAGTTAATTCTCCAAAACGATGGTCAACTCAAAGGTTGCTTCGCCGAGGTCGCCGGGAAGGTAGACACCGACTTGCCTGGTGCGAAGTATATGGTCCCAGCAAGGTCCGCCCTGTGAAATAGCGAAGTAGTGCATATCTGCCTGGGCGCGCATGGCGGTTGGCGGGACCGGCAGGTGACGCAATTCCATACCGGGTAATGCGCGCTCAACGAGCTTGCCCACCCATTCGGCCGAGCAAATTTTTACGAGCGCCGGCGTGCGGCGAAGCATGGATGAGTCGGGGATTGAGGACCGGATGCCGAAGACCCATCGAGAACGTCGAATGCAGCGCTCGTCCTTGACGTCGGCTACGTGAATATACTGGCTGTCCGGGGCTGCCTTGGTGAACTGAAGTGTAACCGTGTTCGTGGGCGCGACGACTTCAAGGTAGCGGCGGATCAGGGTGTCAAGCTGCTTGAACGTCGATGCCAGGTCGCGATGCCGATAAGGCGGTATCTCATCAGCCCCTGAGTCCATTGAAAACGTACTGAGTGCCCCGGCCAGGCGAGCCAGATCGCGGTATACATCTTCAGGATGGCTTCGGCGGTCCAGAAGATGGTATTGCAAGGCCGGCAGGGACGAGCAGAGTGCATGAAGGAACCAATAGTTGGCTACATCAAGGGCAGATGTGCCAAGTTCCAGCCCCCCTGAACTGCGTCGCGCTTCCCTTGTTGCAGTCACCCTCTCGTTAATCGCCTGTACCAGCTTGTGTAGAAGCAGGACAAGGCTTTCGCTTGCGCCGATGCGCAGACAAGGCGGAATGAATTCAGGGTCGCAGACGAATCCTCCATTGCCGTCGCGCACAATGCGGGCGAGGGGAAAAGAGGGGGCATCTTTCGCTAGCTGAGACTCAGTGACCAGGACAAGGTTTTTCCTCGCAAACGCGACATCAAATTCACCCTGACCAGCCGCATCATCCCTCATTGTGCGCTGCTCAACGCTGTATCGAGTTCCAGGGCCTTCGGAAGCGTCGCAGTCGAGGCCCTGATCTTGCCGGGCAGGAACGGTAAGGTGGAGCACGATCTCGCTTTCGGTGGAAGGAAAAACAGAGCTCAGTTTGGCTGGACTGGGAATGCTATCGCAGTCGGGCATGTCAAAGATAAGCCCGTCGGGCATGATGCCCGAGGCAAAATGCAAAACAGCTTGTCCGTTCCGCAGTGCTTCCTCATCCAGAGAGAAATGAAGCAAGCCCCATGGCTCACTCCGAAAACTGGAGTTCAGAAACCACAGCGTGTCCTCGAAATAACGGCTCTGAGTCTGGAAGTGGTGGGGGCCGAGGTGCATCCCTTCCGACCAAACTACGCGCGAGAGGTACTTCATCGAAGAGCCACCACCAGGGAGTTGAATGAGACTCGGCCTTGATAGCAGCGACGGGCCGAACAAATCTGGAGAAATCTGAAGTTGAGTCTAGTCGCACCGGAGAGGGAGGCGCAACCGCAATCTGGCTGCAGGAATTGGTTTAATTGAGGAGCGGCGAATGGTTTATGCTACCCCCATCGCACCGGAGGCAAAATCCATGGACAATCCAGAGAAGCTTCCAGACTCAGGCGCGGCCCAGCTTCCCGATCTCGATTCCGGGCAGAGTTTTGGCGCAACGGGCATCTTTGCAGCGGCGAGTGAATCTGAAGTGTCGAAGGGATCGTCCAAGAGCATTGAGATCCGACCAGAGCCGGAGCAAGCGCAAAAGCCTGATGCCGCAAATAAACTCCCGGCAATGGGCTCGGCAGCATTGGCTGAACCGGTGGTTCATCGCGTCGTGTTAGCTCATGGAAATGACGCTCCCTCAGATGACCTGATCGACCGCATTCGCAGTTCGGCAGCCGAAAGAGAGCCTGATCAGGCGAAGGCGCCTGTGATTGGCACCCAAAGGGGTGGCCCAGCCACGGGAAATGCCGCATCCGGCGCGGGTGCCGGCAACGTGGGCTTTACTCAGATTTTGCGCAGCATGGGGCTTGAATCGGAGACGACGCAGGCTTCGGCAAAGCCGGCAACTCGGATGACCCCGCCGGGCTCCGGTTCGGGGGATGGGTTCACCGCGATGATCTCATCCTTCACTTCACTCGCCGGCACGACACAAGCCGGCAGCGGACCGGCAGCGGATCAGCACTCCGGGGCTGGTGTCGCGCCAGCGCCGGAAGTATCGGAGCCGCGATCGGGTGTGTCCCAGAATCAAGATCAACCTGGATTCACAAAACAGTTCTCGGGCGCGGTAGGTGGAAGCAGAACCTTCAGAGCGGTTCCGGAGCAAAGTGCTGCGGCCCCTCCGGTTGCGCCGTCTCCGGCACCGCGGGCGAACGCGTCCGCTCCGCCCGATAGACAGCCTGGCGAATTCACCCGTCTCTTCAACTCCATGGGAGGTGCGGATTCTGGAGCTTCAGAGCCTCAAGCGAGCCGGACCATGCCGAGCGCGGCTCCCATGGGAGAACCAGGCGCATTTACCAGTCTTTTCAACTCACTTGGAACTCCGGCATCAGGAGCTTCTGAACCGCAAGCCAGCCGAGGCACGCCAAGTGCCGCTCCGGCAGCAGAACCAGGCGCATTTACCCGGATGTTTTCATCGGCTGCTCCGTCGGCGCCTTCGGGGTCGGAATTTCGAGAAGATTATAAGCCGTCAACCGATAAGGGCAGTCTTGATCTGAGCCAGCTTGCGGCGGGGCAACTGACCTCGATTCATGACCCGATGGCGGGGAAGGAAACGGAGGAAATGCCGTTTGCGCCGACTACTCCATCGGGGCCAAGAGACAGCGTGACGCAGTTGTTGCGCAGGTTGGATTCGCCGGGAGCCAAGCCGGACCCGCTTCCTGAAGCACGCAGGGAACCAGAGCCGGTTACGCCAGCGGCAACTGGAGGATCGGGAGGGCTGACAGCGATGTTCGCGTCTCTAGATCAGCCGGGCGATTTCGGCGGCAAGCTTGGAGCGCCTGCCGGTAGATCGACTCAGCAGCCGCCGCAAAATGCGGATAGACCACCTGCCGGGACCGCATCTAGCTCCGCCACGGGAATAAGTCAGCGCGCCGTGCCATCCGCGCCGCCTCCGCCAGCGACTTCAGGCCCAAGCGAGTTCACACGGATATTGGATGCGTCGCGGATACGTGAGATGGGTCTGCACGGTAACCAGGGCGCTGGCGCTTCGCCGGCACCAAATGTCCAAGCGCAAGTACCGGCTGCTCCGGCCGCGTCCGGGGCCCCCCAGATGCAGATGCCGAATTATGCGCCTTCTGCTTTGCCACACATGGGCGCGGTGCCGGGAATGGCAACTGGAGGGCAGCCGGGCGGATATCCGCCAGCGCAAGCGCCACATATGGCTGGCTACCCAGTGAGCGCTGGCGGGCACGCCGGGGCCGTGCCGGCGACCGGCGGAGGGATACCGCATGTTCCGGGAGTGCATGTCCCTACAGTTGCGGCACCGGCTGTTCCCAAAGCGCCAGCGATGACGCCCCCGGCTGGCGGAATGGGAAAGCTACAGCAATACGTGCCGCTGCTGCTGATGCTGATTATCTTTTTGCTTGTTGGGCTGCTGGTGACGGTGGTGTTTTTGATGAAGAAGTAGGTGGGGTGCCTGTTCGCAGGCTGCGGTTGCAGGCGCCCGGCAACTTCTGAGCGGAAACGGATGGGACAAGCTCCTGCGATGGTTCGAGGACCTGACCTCAGGTCACGGGAAAGCTGACTTAGATCGACTTCATCCTTGCCATGAGAAGATTCCACAAGGGGGCGTATTCAAGCCCATCAAAAGAGCTCACCTCGGCAGGGCTGTAGAGCGATGCTATGAATGAGCGGGTGAACTGGCATTCGCAAGTCATGTAGTGCACTGCAAGCCATTTCGCGTTCTTCTGCCGGGCGACACCGAGCGTCTTCATGCGCCTCTTATGTATGTTCTTCACTACAGTGTTCACGCTGCCTAAAATGGAAACAATGGGTGCGGCCATGATCAGCTTGCGTTCTACCTTCCTCATCTTTTTCAAGATGACGTACTGCAGCACCTCATCCCTTACGATTTGGTGATGCCGCGCGCAAAGTTCCTTGTCATTTGGTCTGATAGGGTGACATTGGTCGTCGTAATCCATTCGATCTTCCCAAAGCTTCATCAAGTCTTTGTAGTGCCGATGGGTCTTATAGGCCGATCTGAGAGCGATACCGGTGACTGCGCCCTGTAAGAGAAGACCGACGGGTGGGACAACGATGGACGCCGTTGCCAGTGCGGGCGCGACAGCGGGGGCGGTATGGGAGGCCAGGAACATTCCGGCTTCACCTGCGGTGGTGGCAAGGTGGGCGATTCTCGGTGCAGCGGCACCGGCTTTTTTCAGGATTGCGTTGCCGCGCTGGGGCCCCGCAGCATGAACGTTTCGCAGATTTGCCTGCACCGCCGGCGGATTGTGAGGGGAAATGTCTCCCGCCGGCTGAACATCTGAATTAACTCGTTCTCCTCCTCGTCCTCTCCTGGTTCATAGAGGGCATTGTTATTGTTCGCCCAAGCGTGACCCATTGATGACATCGTGGTGACTCCATTTCTGTGTCTCAGATGCGAGCGCCCGAGTACCAGCGTCAGGGGGATGTCACCGAATTGTATCGTTCGCGAGTGAGCTTGCAAGGCCAAAAGAAGGTTGGCCGGGGTTTGCGAACGTATGGGGATGGAGGGCAAGCCGATCTTGCTTTGCGGTTCAGTCTTCTGGCAACGCTAAGCAGGTCGTCTCTGCTGCGGATTTTCCATGCGACCACACTCCCAGGGTGAATGGTGTAATCTAACGCTCGTCAATCGTTTCCCGGTGAGGCGCCAATCGTGCTCGAAACAAAGCTCATAGTCGACAGTTGTATCCACCTGCCGAGCCAATGGTTCAAGCTCAACGTGGTTCCAGGAGCATTCCTCGATCAGCCGGATAAGCCCATGAGTTTGAAGATTTCAAAGTCCCTGACGACCGCTCCCGACGTGAAGGTCAGGGCCAGGCACATGGTTCCTGGGACGATCAACAAGGAGACCAAGGAGCACCGCAATTTCCAATGGCTCGGCTGGTGGAGCGGCGCCATTAGCCAGGTGCCCCGTCACAGGGATGTTCTTACCGGTCCAATGAGCGGCTGTTGGGTGGTGGTTTACCGCAGGAACGGCATCGAGTATGTTGCGCACATCGGGAAGAACAAGGACAACAAAGCGCACACCGACGCAGTGATTGCCGGATGGAACAATTACGCACGGCTGCACCAGGACTCAATCATCGGCGGCTTCAACCCTATGCGCCACTGGGCGGTAAAGATGCCGGCCAGGAACGCGCAGACCGACAAGATAACACCCCAGTGTCTGGCCCTTGTCACGAGAGACCCCACACCCAGGCTCTTTTCAATCTTCACTTACAGGCAAGAGGTCGACAGCAATCTGCTTCGTATTGCCGCAATTGAAGAGGTTGAATCCTCGAGCAGGGAGCAGTTGCAAAACACTGATTGATGTGAAGGCAATGAGCGTGTTCTCGCGGTAGTTAGGAATGTTGGCGAGGTCATTCCTATGGCGTGTGGCATTCCGATAGAAGCGATCCTTGCCCAGGGCATGAATGCGCGATTCATACACCCGCAAACTGGAATGACCGCAACCCAAGGATTCCGCCTGGTAAGCGAAACAGCGACAGCGGCTCCTACACGGGCTGTGCCAGCAGAATTATCAGTTCCATTTGGGGGTTGAGAATCTCGGCTGGGGCGTAGACGGCAAAGTTACGCGCGCGCAGCACCGAGTCCCAAACCTCGCCGGCCTGCTCGATGGCGAAATACTGGTGGCGGAGTTTAACCGGAATGGATCTTGGCGGCACGGAGACGTGCTGAAGGCGCAATCCAGCAAGAGCGTTGCTTATGAGGACTTCAAGCTTCGTGCCTGAACCGGCTTTGAGCAACTTTGGCGTTCTTTCGATCAGGTCCGCGTCGCGGATGTCGGCCGAGACGGCGAGGTAGAAACGCGAACCTTCGAAATAGGCGTCCTTATCGATGGTGGTCGCGTAAATCGTGTCCCGGACCATCCTGAGCGGGAGGGCGATAAAGTTGCTGGGGACCACAGTTTCGAGCATGGCCCGGATCATGCGGTCGAGTTCGCCGAAGCAGACGCCGAGCTGTTCATGGTTGTACGCCGGCAGGTCTTTCGGGGCGATTTTGGTGGAGAATGCAGTGAGTGCACCCGCAAGGTCGGACATCTCCCGGAAGAGCTGTTCCGGCAGGATGCTCTGCGATTCCAAAAAATGTCGCAACACGGGAAGATGACTGTTGACGGTGTAGAGCAGCCAGAAGTTGGCGATATCAGAGGCGGAAAAGTCGGCCAGGGACTGGTTTTTCTGGCGGCGGCCACCGGAGAGCTGGCTGCTGCGCGCTACCAGCAGTTCGATCATGTTGCTGAGGATGCGCTTGAGCGCAGGATGACCGTGAATGTCGATCAGCGGGGGAATGTAAGCCGGGTCGATCTGGTACATGCCTGTTTCAGATCGCAGGATGCGAATACAACCGAGGACGACCGACCCTTCGCGGTTTTCTCCGTCGGCAAGGATCTGAAGGTTTTTGCGCGCCACCTGAACGGGCCTCTCGCCGCTGCCGGTATTCTCGTCGCGCACCATCTGGAGCTGGGACTGAAACCGCGTACTCACTCTCCCCTGATCGAGTGAAACATTCATTCCACCCGTTCGGTATTCAGGCACAGCCAGGTAAAATGTGCAGCTCTGGCGGCCGTCCTGGAAGCACTCGTCGAGAACCCGGGCCGGCGGGGGGTACTCAGAAGCGGGAATATCGATGGGCATCGCGTCGGGGAAGATTCCGGAAGCTGAAGTGAGCGCCAGCCGCCCTTCGGACAGAGCTTTCGCATCGATCTGAACCTGGCGGAATCCCCAAGAGCGTGAGTTCAGGGAGTCCAGATAGAAGCGGGCACTGTCTTCGACAAATCGTTCCTGTGCCTGCAGGTGCTGCGGCGAAAGGAATGTGCCTTTGGACCATATGACGGGCTGAAGCTGTCGCATCGCGTGAGCAACCTCGGAGTTGAATGCCATGGTAACGGGTCTATCGTTTCTGTGTCCAAGCAAAACGGGACCGGGAACAGAGGGCGGAAGCCGACATCTTTCTGAGAGAACGGCTAACGCGAGGGCTTCAACTCCAGGCTGCGGGATGAGTATCTGAATGGGGAGAACCCTCTCAGATTTCCGGTGCAGGAAGGTTCAAGGGAGTTCGAAGCTCGACGGGTTGACCTTTCCGCGGACACCTCAGGCGCTAAAGTTGCCCCATTGGCCGCTGCGGATCCATTCGATGCGCTTCGGGCCCAAATCGCCCCAGGCGTCATATCCAAAAGGATCATTGATTACGTCTCTCGGCGCGAGCAATTTGGGGACCGCTTTCTTGACTCCGGCCACTGTTTGATCCTTAAACACCAGTACCTTGATTCCATCGAAGTTGTTGACGCATGTCTCGAAGACAGTGAGCGCCCAAACCAGGTGACTGGTTGTCGCTTTGTAATGACCCGTTTTCGCGCTCAGGTATTTAATCTTTCCAGCGTCCGCGATCAATTCGCCGCCACACATCACATTTTCCCCCTCCAGAAAGCTGGAGTGGTGAACCATGCCTTTTACATGGCTGCCCGCATACAATTTCCCCTTCTCGCTCATCACCCAGATTGCGAAGCCCTGGCCTGACAGGACCGTCCTCATATCGCTCGTGCTGAAATCGACGCCATTGAGCTTCGCCGTACCCCCGACAAACTTCACACGATGACTCTTTCGCCCGATTCTGTCGAGGTACGCGACCCCCTTCATGAAGGCTTTGACCATGGAGGGCTTGATGTTCGCATCCGGAGACTTGGCGCCTTGCGTGTCCCTCATGTGTTCCCCGGCCTTCCCAGCGTTTGCAACGATCATCAAGCGTTGCAGATCGGGCATCGCATCGAGCCAGTCATAGAATTGATTGCCATCCGGATCACCAGGTTTCTGGTCCTTGTAGACGCTAAAACAGCCCGCCAGAAGATCGCCCATGCGATGCTTCTTGTCGGTCTTCTCTCTCAGGTAGTCTCCTTTCAGGCTGAGCGCGGCCGGCTTGTTGATTTCGGAGATGAGTTTCTTCCACTCAGAAGTACCAACGACGGGGCGATTTTCGAACTCGTCTAGGCCGCCCTCAATGCCGTTCTCATCGTCATCGTCATCAGGGTTTGCGTAGGGGTCGTCGTCTTCTTCATCGATGGCCGCAGCGAGCTCATCGGGCTCCAGGTTCAGCTCGGGGGTATCGTACTTTCCCATAGCGTTCTTTCCTCCAGATTTCCAGAGCGGCGGGCCGCTTGATGCAGGCACTGCCACCGGGTCTGCCAATCGCAATCTTTCGTAAGGATCCGGATGAGCCGCAGGACGGGGGAACGGCAATGCTCGTTGTTCCGGTCACATGAGAATACATCCCCGCGAGCAAAGCTTGCCATCGAAGCAGCGAATTTTCCAACGAGTTCGCGGAGCAGTTCCGGTGTGGCTATCGCACGCGCCGGGGCAACCTTAGAATTCGCATGCCCAGATCCTCGTCCGTTACGTCTCTCGCATACCCCGATCGAGCACGGTTCCCAATCCCTCCATAATCCGCTGCACTGAGACATTCTTCTATGCCAAAGCAAAAAAATAGATAAGGCCAATTACATGCTCTAGAGCAGAGCGCGAGACCTATAGATACTGATTCAGATCCTCTTGAATGCGTACGCCGCTGACGGACATGGATTCAAAGCGCTTGGTCAAGTCGTTCAACTCGAGGTCGAATTCGCCCGACGCGATCTCTTTGGCTTTGAGTTTGTTTCCGGTACGAATGTACTCGCGGCCCATTTCTCCCCACGGATTTCGAATGCGCACCCAGCGCAGGCCGTCGGTATCGACGCGCACGCCGATGACGCCATAGGCGTGGTTACCGGCGAGTCCTTTGGACAGCGCCTCGCCGCCGCTCTTGCCTTTGCCCGTACTTTTTTTGCCGACTTCCTTGGTAGTGCTCACGGCCACCGGCTTGCCCGCGTTCAAGGCATCCTGGATGCGCTCGAAGGTGCGGACCTGCAGGGCGGAGTACTTGCCGCTTCCGCGCCTACCGGGCAGCAGTTGCTTGGCTTCGACGAAGGCCATGATCCGGGCGATGGTTGCCTGGCCTAAAGAGTACCTCTCAAAAAAGGCTTCGAGGTCTTCCAGGCGCAATGCCTTGCGGCGGGCGGTGGCGTCCTTCTTGTCCTTGATGTCGCCGAAAGCATCCAGCAGGGTTTCCCACTGGCCCTTAACGTATTCGGTTCGCCAGAGGACAAAAGCGATCCAAAGCGCTCCGTCGCCGCCAAAGATCTGATCAATGACGGCCGCGATGCTGCTTTGCTGGAGCCTGTCGGTATCGTCGAGGGTCCAGAGGAGGAGGAAGAGAAAGCCGGCGTTGCCCTGCACTTGCTCAAAGCGCCCCATGTCAAATCGCTTGTAATCCGCGTCGCCGCCAAGCAGGACTTTGAGAGCAGTCTCGGGCCTGCCGAATTGGAGTTTCGCGTAACCAGTGACGACGGGGCCGGTGGTCTTACCCTCGGCGTGCTTGTTTTCTTCGACGAAGCCGGCCGCAGCGTAGGCCTTTTCGAGCAGGGTGGCCCAGATGGCTCCGCCGTTGTGCTTTTCGGAGTTCTTGCGAAACGTTTTTTCGACGCTGACGTACCTGGGGCTCCCCCCGGTGTCATAGAGGCGGACCACCACGCGGCCATCCTTCTGTTTCATGAGACCGGCAATGGCCTTGGGGCCGCCATCCCGCGCCAGAATAGCGATTACCCCGGCGAGCAAGTAACAGTCCGCCAACTCCTGCTGCTTGATGTCGCCGACCGAGGGATCGTGGGGGAACAACTTGCCGGGCGCCGGGATATAGTGAGAAGCCCCGAGGGCAGACCCGCCTCGGGCGCCGGGGTTGGCCACAATTTCGATTCTTCGGTCGGTTAAATCCAGTTCGCCGTCAGCATCGACCATGATGTTACCCTCCCTTAAAAGTCTCGGCCTGGCAGGCCCCTGGACGCCTGGTTTCGGAACAATACATCATCCAGAATTTCCCTTTTTTGCTTCCGGTATCCCGACATCATGATTTCTCGCGTCAAATGCCGCAGGTGTCTCCGCGATCGCTGGTGCGAGGGTACTCGGAGTCAGAGAGGGTCCGGCTGCGAGGAATCGAGCTTGTTTCGCTCTGACCTCCGGATCGATCAAAGCTCCTGGCCTGGGACGGAATCTCCTTTTTCAGCACCAGTTTGCCGGGAGTCTATCAGTCCGGAAGCAGATTGCAAGACAAAAGAACGCTTGCTCCTAAAAAGGAAGCGTCTGCCGCGCTGACGGCTGGACGCGATCCCCGAAGCCGCCCTTCTAAATAGGATCTTCCATTGTTCTCGCCGAGCCATCGGAGAGTTTCCACCTGTAGGAAACTGGCAATGGGAAACGGGATTCCAATCAATCCGATCAACAGGGAGGAGCCATCAAGGATTATTGGCCAGACATTGAAATCGGACAGATAGAGTCAAAAATTTAACTAGACATGAGCAGCAATTTCTGTGATTATTCTGGAACATTCGAAACAGTGTTGATTCCAAAGTGTTTTTCGGAGCGTTATGGCCAGAGAGAGTACACAGCAGAAACTCAGTCGCGTCCGGGCTCCCCGGGTGCAGATCACCTACGACGTTGAGGTCGGAAACGCCATCGAGATGAAGGAATTGCCGTTCGTCATGGGTGTTCTGGGCGATCTGACTGGTCAACCGGAACAGCCTTTGGCAGCGCTGAAGGACCGCAAATTCGTTGAGATTAATCCCGACAACTTCGACAACGTGTTGAAGGGCATGTCCCCACATCTCCAGTTCTCGGTGGAGAACAAGTTGAGTCCGGACGCGAAGGGGCAGATCGGAGTCGACCTTCACTTCGAGAAGTTCGAGGATTTCTCGCCGGCCGCAGTTGCCGCCCAGGTGGGACCGCTCAAGGAACTGCTTGACCTTCGCACACGCTTGTCAAACCTGCGCGGAAGCCTGCAGGGCAACGATAAGCTCGATCAGGCGCTGTTCGATGCAGTGTCGAAGACCGAAGAGCTGGGCAAACTGCGCACCGAAATGGGCGCAAAGGGTGAGGGGGACAAGAATGAGTAGCCCTGCGAACGAGGCGGTAGCGAAAGCTGCGGAAGCGCAAACAACAGAAGTGTCCTTGCTCGACCAGATTGTGGCGCAGGGGCGTTTCGGCAAGGATGCTGTTGCCCAGGAACGCGGCAAGGACATGGTCAAGGAGTTTGTCAGCCAGGTTCTCGAAGGCAAGATGACTCTGAGCCGCGACTCGGAGGCAACCATCGGGCTGCGCATTGCCGAGATCGATAAGCTGATTTCTCTCCAGTTGAACGAGGTTCTGCATCACCCGGCATTCCAGAAGCTGGAAGCGACTTGGACCGGAATCCGGCACCTTGTGCTGAAGAGCGAAACCAGCGACCAACTGAAGATCAAGCTGCTCAACGTGTCGAAGAAGGATCTTCTTCGCGACCTGCAGCGCGCGCTGGAGTTCGATCAGAGCGCACTCTTCAAGAAAGTGTATGAAGAGGAGTTTGGAGTCTTCGGCGGCGCTCCGTTTGCGGCGCTTCTGGGCGATTACGAGTTCGGCCGAAGCGGCGAAGACATCGAACTGCTCGAGAAGATCGCCCAGGTAGCGTCTGCGGCACATGCACCGTTCCTCTCGGCGGCCCAGCCGGAGATGATGAACCTGACGGAATACAGCCAGATCTCTGGAATCCGGGATATGTCCAAGGTCTTCGACAGCACCGAGTACGCCAGATGGAAGGGGTTCCGTGCGTCGGAGGATTCTCGCTACGTGGCCCTCACCTTGCCGCATGTTTTGTTGCGTGAGCCATACGGCAAGGAGACGCGACAAATTGACGAGTTTGCCTTCGAAGAGGGTGTAGACGGTCGCGATCATTCCAAGTATCTCTGGGGAAATGCGGCGTATTCATTGGCTGGGCGCCTGACCAACTCTTTCGCGCGGTACGGCTGGTGCGCGGCAATTCGAGGGGTAGAGGGCGGTGGGTTGGTCGAGTCCCTTGCCACGCACAACTTCAGAACCGATGAAGGCGATGTGGCGTTGAAGTGTCCTACTGAGGTTTCCATCACGGACCGGCGCGAGAAAGAGCTTGCCGACCAGGGATTTGTGCCTCTCACTCACTGCAAGGGAACAGACTACGCAGCGTTTTTCAGCGTACAGACGTGCAACAAGCCCAAGGTGTATGACAAGCCCGAGGCCAATGCAAACGCACGGCTTTCTGCGCAGTTGCCCTATATGCTGGCCATGTCCCGCTTCGCTCACTACCTGAAGGCGATGATGAGGGACAAGATCGGCAGCACTATGAGCCGTTCGCAGGCTGAGACGTTCCTGAGCCAGTGGATCGCGAACTATGTTATCGAGGACGACAACGCATCGCCTGCGGCAAAATCCGAAAGGCCCTTGCGGGAAGCGCGGATCGAAGTCCAGGAGGTACCGGGCAAACCGGGCGTTCTGCGGGCTGTTGCCTTCCTGCGCCCCCACTTCCAACTGGATGAGCTTACAGTCTCGTTGCGGCTCGTGGCGGATCTCCCGCAACCAGCCGGTTAGTCTGACGACCTCTGGCGCATTGCGCAAGTCTCATCAACCGGCCCCAGTGCGGGCCTCAACCTGAAAGGATACAGACATGGCAGTAGATTTTCATCTCAAACTTGAGGACATCAAAGGCGAATCCAAGGTCAAAGGTTGTGAAGATCAGATTCAACTCCTCTCTTTCAGTTGGGGCGGTTCCCAGACGAGTTCCGTTTCGGGAACGGGCGGCTCAGGCGCAGGCCGGGCGGATCTTTCCGACCTGAGCATCATGAAGCATATGGACATAGCAACATCGCCGATCTTCAAGGCGCTGGTTGCAGGCAAGCACCTTAAGACCGGTGTCTTGGTTGCCTCCAAGGCCGGCGGCGATGGCAAGCCGTTTCTCAAGCTGACATTTGATGAGCTGTTTGTGACCTCGCAGCAGATCTCGGCCTCCAGCGAGATCCCCACCGAAAGCGTTTCGTTCAGCTACTCCAAGATCAAGGAAGAGTACTTCAAGCAGGACGTGGATGGCACGCTTAAGGCAACGGCTGCGATCACCTACGATTTGCAGAAAAACACAGTTACCTAAGCGAAAAAGGAAAAATGACACCACTGGCGCTTTACCGCGAAGGAAAACTGCGGGAAGCCATCAAGGCGCTTGGCGACGAACTGCGGTCGAATCCGCTCGATGCCAAGCGCCGTACGTTCCTATTCGAACTTCTTCTGTTTGCCGGCGAGTATGATCGCGCCGAGAAGCAGCTCGATCTTCTGGCGGGAGCGAACGCGGAGGCTGCCGCAGGAACCCTGCTCTATCGCAGCGCGCTCCACGCCGAGCGCACGCGGCAGAGCATGTTTGCCAATCACGAGACACCCCCGTTGAAGGCTGGGGAAGAATTTGGCGGCATCTGGAACGGAAAGCCGTTTAACAGCATTTCCGATTCAGACCCACGGATCGGACACAATCTTGAAGTCTTTATTGCGGGTAGTTACACCTGGATTCCAATCCACTATCTGCGTAGGCTGGAAATTGAGCCGCCCTCGAATTTGCGCGACCTCATGTGGGCGCGCGCACGGGTTGAGACGAGCGCCGAGTTTCGGCTGCAGGAGTTGGGCGAAGTCCTGGTCCCGGTGATTTGCCCAGGTTCCTTCACGCACGCGGAGGAAGTTGTGACCTTAGGGCGCGAATCAGCCTGGCAGGAAGACGAGAAGTACGGCGAGATTCCCTTCGGCGCCAAGATGCTGCTGATTGACGGCGAAGAAGTGCCACTTCTTGAGGTTCGGAGCGTTTCGTATTCCGCGCCGCCGGAGGAGTCTCACGATGCCCCTGCCTGAGAGTCTGCTCCAACCCATTTCAGGCGAAAACCCGGCAGGCCAGAACCTCTACTACGACAATGTGTTCGCCCAAATCAAGGAGGCGCGCCGGGAAGAAGAGGAACAGGGTCCGGTAGGAGCACTGGCGCAGCAGAAGAAAGCAGACTATCGTGCGGTAATCAAACTGGCAGGCGAGGCCCTGGGCAGGAAGAGCAAGGATCTTCGTCTGGCCGGCTGGCTTGCGGAATCTCTTCTCAGGGTCGAGGGTTTGCCTGCTCTGGCGCCCAGCATCGAGATGCTGCGCTCGATTCAGGAGACCTTCTGGCCTACACTTTATCCAGTGATTGAGGAGGGCGGAGACCTTGAACTGCGAATGGTCGCGGTCGAGACAGCGGGAAAGCTGATTGCCGATTCAGTCCGCAAGCTGCCGCTGACGCGCAGCGGGCTGAACTACGAGAGCTATCAGGAATCCCGCGCAGTGGGTTACGAGAAAGATGCTACGACCGATGCGCGAGCTGAGGCTCGGAAGGATGCGATTGAGCACGGAAAGCTCACCGCCGAAGACTTTGACGACGCGTTCAAGGCCAGCCCGAAAAGCCTGTACGTCGATGCCGACAGGATACTCACGGAGTCTCTAGCGACAGTCGATGAACTTGACCGCTATAACGACCAAGCCTACGGCGAAAATTGTCCAAATCTGGCCAGGCTCAAGAACTCACTAAACGAAGTGCATCTTGTCGTCACTCAATTGCTCAACGAGCGGCGCAAGACGGAACCTGATCCCGTCGCAGTTACGGATGAGCCGGCAGATGAGACGGACGAAGCATCCGTGGAGGGCAGCGAGGGCGCGGAGGGCGAGTCAAGTGGTGGACCAGCAAGAAGGAGCCGTCCGAGATCGGGTGAACTTGGCCGCTCGGATGACGCCTATGCACAGGTGGTTGAGAGCGCCGAATTTCTCTTTTCGCGTGACCCCCAATCTCCCGTCCCGTATCTGATTTGTTCTGGACTGCGCCTGGGTGAAACGCTCATGCAGGAAGGCACTCCAGCTCCGGGATTTGCCGTGGGACCGACGCCTGAGGTTCGACAGAAGTTGCGTGTTCTGGCTGGCAAGGGTGAATGGAGGGAGCTTCTTGCCGCATCATTGCCTATTCTGGCCAGCGAATGCGCAAGAGCCTGGCTTGACCTGCACCGTTACATCTGGCGAGCGGGGCAGGAGACGGGCGCGCAAGCGATCTCGGCTGCAGTAGTTGGCAACGTGAAGAGCCTGTTGGCGGCCAACCCAGAGTTGCGCCACTGGACCCTGGAAGACGACACCGGAGCGGCTAATCCTGAAACACAGCAATGGCTTGACAGCACGGTTTTGCAGTAGTGGTGAAGAGATGAGCGAAGGAGGTCGGCTTGGCACGCGCAAAGGCGGAAGTTCTGGTTACGCAAGGGCTAATCGACCGCCTAACGGTGAGCGAGGAACCTTGGCCGGAGACTAGGAACGCGTCAATCACCATGTATCGCAAGTCGCTCAAGCGGGACGTTGAATGGCTGCTGAATACGCGGCAACCCTTGATGCCTGAGCTGGATTCCTTTCCTGCCACGGCGGCTTCGGTGTTGAATTTTGGCCTGCCTGACATTCAGAGCTTCGATGGATCGAGGGGCAAGGAGTACAACGGGCTGCTGGCCGCAATCGAAAAGTGCATTCGAGTCTTCGAGCCAAGAATTCTTCAGCCCCGCGTTTATCTTGAACGCGCCGATTCGCTGAGCCGCAGCTTGAGATTTCGAATTGAAGGGCGGCTGCACTATGAGGATATGGATGAGGAAGTCAAATTCGATACAGTTCTGGAACTCATCAGCGGGGAGTATGAGGTGAAGTAGGAGATGCATCGGGACCTGCTTGATTATTACGAGCGCGAGCTGACCTATCTTCACCAGATGGGCGCGGAATTCGCACGCAAGTATCCCCAGGTGGCTGGCAGGCTGCTGCTCGATCCCGACCGGTGCGAGGATCCCCACGTGAAGCGGTTGCTGGAAGGGTTCGCACTGCTTGCAGCCAGAGTCCACCGCAGAATCGACGATGATTTTCCCGAGATCGCAGAATCGCTTACGCGAATCATCCATCCAGGCTATCTTCGTCCGACACCTTCGATGACGATAGTGGAGTGTCAGGCAGATCCAGCACAAGGCAAGAGAACTGCGGGCATGCAAATTCCGAGGGGCACACAGTTGGTTTCAAAGCTGACTGTGGATGGGTTGGCCTGCCGCTTTCAGACTTCTTATGACGTTGACCTATGGCCGTTCTCCGTTGCCGAGGCAGAGTGGCGTCAACCCGAGCGCATGAAACGACCACCGCGCGCGTCCGGCAACATTCAGGCCGTGGCTGCGGCGCGACTGAAACTGCGCTGCTTTAAGGATGTGGTGTTCTCCGGCCTGCCTCTCGCACGACTTCGCTTTTACGTTGCCGGCGATCCCAGAACTTCCTACTCACTTTACGAACTGCTTTCCGAGAAGTGCATCGAAATTCAACTCCGAGACCCAAAGGACGAAAAGAGGGTCATCAGCCTTGCGCCCGAGATGCTGCGGCCGGTGGGGTTTGCCAAGGAAGAGTGTCTTTTGCCGTTTGTCCGCCGGTCCATGGATGGGCACCGCCTGCTTCAGGAGTACTTCGCGCTTCCAGAGAAGTTCCTTTTCTTTGAACTGGAGGGGTTGCAGCCGCTCTCCGAGGCGGGGTTCGGCGAGGAAGCCGAGATTGTGTTTCTTTTCTCGAGCTTTGAGCGAACGGAATGGCAGCAGTCGCTCGAACTGGGTGTCACTGCGGGAACATTTCGTCTCTGCTGCACTCCGGCAATCAATCTATTCGCTCAGCCGGCTGAACCAATCCCAGTCGATCAGACACGGCATGAACACTTAGTGGAGCCGGACAGCCGACATTCAGACAAGATGGAAGTCTTCAGCATTGAGAAGGTGACCGCAACCAATTCAAGGCTGCGCAAATCTATCGTGCTTGAACCGGTTCACGGTTACCGGCACCAGACCCGCAACCGGGAAGATCTGGCATTCTGGGCTGCCACACGCCGCCTGAATGAGTTTGGGGAACGTGTTCCCTCAACCATGTATATCTCGATAGTCGATCTCGAAGGCAGTCTGACTGACCCGGACGGAGACGTGCTGCTCGTGCAGACGCTTGCAACCAACTTCGATTTGCCTTTCCGGCTGCAAATTGGAGCCGAAGCGGGAGACTTCGAAGCGGTGGGATATGCGGCAGCCAAGACGGTTTCAGCGCTGGTGCGCCCGACAAAGACTGTACAGCCCAGCGGCGGCGGAGGGCAGTTCTGGCGACTCATTTCGCTACTCTCGCTCAACTATCTCTCACTCAACGAGGAAGGCTTGCCGGCGATGCAGGAGATTCTCCGGCTTCATAACACGTCGGATTCGCCGGCGAGCGAGAACCACGTCGGCTCAATCACGAAGATGAAGTCGGGCCCGGGTTTTTCGCTGGTGCAATCTGCTTACGGCCTGATACCGGCTCGAGGAACTTCCGTTGAGATGGAGTTCGATGAACAGCAGTTTGCAGGCGGCGGACTTTATCTTTTCGCGTCAATTCTTGACAAATTCCTGGGAGGGTATGCTTCAATGAACAGCTTCGCTCAGTTGACGGCGCGAAGCACGCTCAGAAAGGAGGTCGTCGGCAAATGGCCACCGAGAGCTGGAACCCAGGCGCTTCTATAAGAGAGCCGGAGATTGGCGCAGGCGAGCAACCCCAATACGGGGCAATTCGCAAGCTGCTGGACGATGAGCCTTTCCGGGTTCAGTTCTTCCAGGCTGTTCGCTTGCTACAGAAGATAGAAACGAAGCGCAAACCCGTGGGATATTTCGTCACCCCGCAGGAAGAGACGATTCGCTTCTCGTCGCGGACTTCATTGGCCTTTCCGCCGAGTGAGATTCACGATCTTCAACACGTGGAAGACGGCCCCGAGGAAATGCTTGTGGAGTTCATGGGGATGTGCGCTGCCATCTCGGTGATGCCCAATACCTATACTGAATTCCTGATTGAGCGGGCACGAGAGAAAGACCACGCGATGGAGGACTTCCTCAACATCTTTAACCATCGGATGATTTCCTTCTTTTATCGCGGGTGGGAAAAGTATCGATTCTTCATCGAGTATGAGAAGACAGGAGAGGATCCGCTCTTCTTTCGTCTTCTCGACATTCTTGGATTGGGAACCTCCGGTTTGCGGCGGCGGACGGGCATACCGGATGAATCGTATTTGAATTACGCGGGGCTGCTTGCGCGCCATGTGCGCAGCGCTGCTTCACTGCAGCAGATTCTGGAAGATTACTTCCGAGTGCAGGTGCGGATTGAGCAGTTCGCCGGTACATGGCGCAAGTTGAGCGGGGAAAACCAGACCTGCTTTTCAGGTATGAACGTGGCAAGTGAGCGGCTGGGTGAGGGGACCATCGCGGGCGACGAAGTTTGGGATCATCACGGGCGCATTCGAATCGAACTCGGACCGATGCCTTTCGAACAGTACGTGAAGTTTCTTCCGGGGAATGAAGCCTACCATGAGCTTGTGGCGTGGCTGAAGTTTTACTCCAATGGCAGTTATGAATCCGAGGTTCGATTGGCGCTGGCGCGTGAGGGTGTTCCGGCATGTGAACTGGGACTTGGCGGTGAACGGCGGCCACAATTGGGTTTTGTCAGTTGGCTGAAGACTAGGCCTATTGACCGCGACCCGGCAGATGCAATCTACCTGGTGCAGTGAGAGATTCTGAAAAGCGAGGATGGGCGAGGACATGAGCACAAACCTGAAGGCAATCATTGAAAAGCTGAATGAAACGACGCGGAAGGTTCTTGAGGCCGCGGCGGGACTGTGCGTATCGCGCACGCACTACGACATTGAGATTGAGCACTTTTTGTTGAAGGCGCTCGATGCCACTGACAATGATCTCGCGGCGATTCTCAAGCATTTTGGCGTAGACCGCTCGCGGCTGACGCGCGAACTCGAGCGCAGCCTGGACTCTTTGAAGAGTGGCAATGCGCGTTCACCTGCATTCAGCCCGACGCTGGTCAAGATGCTGTCAGAGGCCTGGACAGTAGCCAGCATCGACTTTAACGCGGGCAGCATCCGAACCGGATTTGCGCTGCTCGCACTGCTGGAAAGCGATGAATTGCTGCGAGTGGTAAAAGACTTCAGCAAGGAACTCCAGATAGTTAACGCCGATGGCCTGCGGGCAGGGTTCTATGACATTGTGTCGTCATCGCGCGAGACACAGACCAGCCTTCAGTCCGGCGGCGCGGGGGGCGCGGATGAACGCTCCGGCGATGGTGCAGGCCCTGGTGCTGGCGCAAAGACGGGGAAGACCCCGCATCTTGATCAATACACCGTAAACCTGACGGCCAATGCCAAGGCAGGCAAGATTGATCCGGTGCTGGGCCGCGATGCTGAGATCCGCCAGATGATCGATATCCTGATGCGCAGGCGTCAGAACAACCCTATTCTGACCGGCGAGGCCGGCGTGGGGAAAACGGCCGTCGTGGAAGGGTTTGCGAATCGAGTGGTGCTGGACGACGTGCCACCGGCGCTTCAGGGCGTCCACATTCACAGCCTGGATCTGGCTTTGTTGCAGGCCGGCGCGGGCGTGAAGGGCGAGTTTGAAAACCGCCTCAAGGGTTTGATCAACGAGGTAAAGTCTTCCACCGAGAAGATCATACTGTTCATAGATGAGGCGCACACGATGATTGGCGCGGGTGGCCAGGCTGGGCAGAACGACGCTGCCAATTTGCTGAAGCCGGCGTTGGCTCGCGGTGAATTACGGACCATCGCGGCTACAACATGGTCGGAATACAAGAAGTATTTCGAGAAGGACCCCGCGCTGGCGCGCCGGTTCCAGGTCGTCAAAGTGGAAGAGCCGACTGAAGCAGTGGCATGCACAATGTTGCGCGGAATCGTCGGTTCGCTCGAAAAGCATCACAATTTGCGCATTCTCGATGAGGCGGTGACGGCTACAGTACGTCTTTCGCATCGCTATATCGCGGGCCGTCAACTGCCAGACAAGGCGGTGAGCGTACTTGACACCGCGTGCGCCCGGCTGGCGCTGGGGCAGAATTCGACACCGCCGCGCCTTGAAGATCTGCAGCGGCAGATCGACGCGCTTGAAGTGCAGCAGCGAGTTCTTCATCGCGAGACGAAGATTGGCGCGGACCACGCGGAGAAACTGGAGAACATCGAAACGCAGATTGCCACCGCGAACGAAGAGAAGGCGGTTCTGAACGAGCAGTGGGAAAAGGAAAAGGGGCTGATCGAGAAGATCCGGGGGCTGCATGAGAAGCTGGAGGCGGAAAAGTCTCCGGATGCCAAGGAGCACGAGGACGAGAGCGAGTTAAGGAGCAAACTGGCCAAGCATGAAGCAGAACTGGCCGAGCTTCAGGGCGAACGGGGCATGATGCGTGTCTCAGTGGATGCGCAGATTGTGGGCGAGGTTATTTCGGCCTGGACGGGAATCCCGTTGGGGAAGATGGTGCGCAACGAGATTGAGACAGTTCTGCAACTCGACAACCATCTGGGTAAGCGCGTGATTGGGCAGGACCATGCCTTGGCTGCGATCGCGCAGAGAATTCTAACGTCGCGCGCGAACATGGACGATCCAGTCAAGCCGGTTGGCGTCTTCCTTCTGGTTGGCCCAAGCGGGGTGGGAAAGACGGAGACGGCCATCGCGCTCGCCGATGTGCTGTATGGCGGCGAGCGGAATATGATCACCATTAACATGTCGGAGTTTCAGGAAGCGCACACAGTTTCCACGCTCAAGGGATCGCCTCCGGGATACGTTGGATATGGCGAAGGCGGAGTTTTGACGGAAGCGGTTCGCCGCAGGCCTTACTCTGTCGTGCTGCTGGATGAGGTCGAAAAGGCGCATCCGGACGTGCTTGAGTTGTTCTTCCAGGTCTTTGACAAAGGCAGGATGGAAGACGGCGAGGGACGGGAGATCGACTTCAGGAACACGATTATCCTGCTGACGAGCAATGCCGCAACTGAAACACTGATGAAGCTGACGGCCGACCCGGAGACGATGCCTGACACGGCAGGGATGGTGAAGGCGCTGAAGCCCGAGTTGGACAAGATCTTCAAGCCGGCATTCCTGGGGCGGCTTATGATCATTCCATACTTCCCGGTGCGAGACGAAGCACTGAAGCAGATTATCCGGCTCAAGCTGGGCAAAATTCAGCGGCGCATCGCGGAGTCGCACAGGATTTGCCTGGACTACGACGACCTGCTGCTCAACGAGGTGGCTGGCCGATGCACCGAGGTAGAGAGCGGAGCAAGGAACGTGGACAACATTCTTTCGAATACGATGCTGCCCGATCTCTCGCGCCAGGTGCTGTCGCAGTTGGCCGAGGGCAAGGCGTCCAATCGAGTGGTGGTCTCGGTGAAGGATGGAGCACTCACATACGCCTGGGATGTTGCGCCCTGACACAATCGGCAAAGGTATATTGCGGCGCCCGAACGGGGCGCCGTGGGATTGAGGCAGGTTCGGCATGGGGAGCATGAAACAGGCAGACCGGTTGATGCAGTTTTCCAGTCCACTCGGAAAGGATGAGCTGCTGATTGAATCACTTGACGGCGCGGAGGGTATCTCTCGCCTCTTTGAGTACCATGTCGAACTGCTGGCAACGATCGATACCGTGATTGATCCAAGGGCAATCGTGGGCGCCAAGGTCAATGTTGCAATCGCGCTGAATGACGTGCAGGGATCGCGCTGGGTCAACGGCATCGTCGCCTCGTTTGAACAATGCGCGGGCGATGAGGAGCTGGATGTTTACCGGGCTCGGATCGTGCCGTCACTGTGGCAATTGACGCTCAGCTCGAACTGCAGAGTCTTTCAGAACAAGACAGTCATCGAAATTGTGAAGGCTGTGATTGGCGAATACGGGCTATCGGTGCAAGACAAGACAAATGAGACCTATAAGCCGCTGGAATACTGCACGCAGTATTCGGAGTCGGATTTTCATTTCATTTCCCGGCTCCTGGAAGAGTGCGGAATCTTCTACTGGTTTGAGCATTCGGAGAACGACAACAAGATTTTTCTTGGTGACGGACCGAATGCCTACCAGCCCTGCCCGGTTTCTTCTTCCATTCCGTTTTCGCTGAGCGGTATTGGCGCCGAGGGCGCATATGGGGCATGGATCTCAGAGTTCACTTCCACATCCACAATGGTGACCGGTAAACATTCAACCGCCGACTATAACTACCGCACTTATGCTCGGCTCGATGTTCCGGAGGCTTCCAGCCCAAGCGACTTTGGCAAGAACGCATTCGACCAGTATTTGTATCCTGCCGGAGAAGAAGGCTATCTGAAGAAAATCGACACACCGAATGCAAGGAATTTCGAGACGCTCTTTCTCGCTGTGCGCGAGAAAGCGTCCGACGCAACTGCGCAAGTTCTTCGCGGGACAGGCAATGCGCGTTCCATGTGCGCGGGCTACACATTCACGATGAAGCAAAATCCGCGCTCGGAGTGGAATCGCAAATTTCTCATCACGGGAGTGACGATGCATGCCGATCAGATTCCGTCGTTTCGAGCTGAGGATTCGGCAGCTGGGCAGGGCTACAGCAATCACTTCACTGCAATATCGTCTGATTCTGTATTTGCGCCGCCGAAGAGCTTCGTCAAGCCCACGATCTACGGTCCCCAGACAGCCAAAGTTGTGGCGGCAGGCGGCGAGGAGATTCACATTGACAAGCTGGGCCGGGTCAACATCCAGTTCATGTGGGATAAGGTGCGGGAGCCGCACACGGTGGACAACACCTGGGTGAGAGTCGCACAGCAATGGGCTGGAAATGGATGGGGAACTTACTTTTGGCCACGCCTTAACGACGAGGTGATTGTCGAGTTTCTGAATGGCGACCCGGACAACCCAGTCATCGTGGGATCGGTTTACAACGGCGTCAACGTGCCCAAGTATGCGTTGCCGGATAACAGCACCCGCTCGGGAATCGTAACGCGGAGCAGCAAGAATGGCGGCGCGGCCAACGCGAATGAGCTTCGCTTTGAAGACAAGAAAGGGAGCGAACAGATCTTTCTCAACGCCGAAAAGGATATGGACCTTCGGACGGAGAACGATCATCGGCGGTTTGTCGGGGGCAAGGATTCGCTGCTTGTGAAGGGCGACCAGACGGAGGAAGTCGACGGCAAGTTCCAACGGATGACCAAGGGCGATGCCGTAGAACAGATTCAAGGCAACTCCGACTTGTACATCAAGGGCAACCTGACCGAGAAGGTGGATCAGAACTGCACGCTTAAAGTGGGGATGAGCCAGTCAGAGAAGGTTGGCGAGAACTACTCGCTCGACTCCGGCATGGCGATTTACCTCAAGGGTGGCATGTCCGTGACAATCGAGGCCGGCATGGAACTGACCCTGAAGGCGGCCGGCGGGTTCATCACGATAGGACCATCGGGAGTTGCGATCTCGGGAACCATGGTGATGATCAACAGCGGCGGCGCAGCAGGCTCTGGAAGCGCGGGCAACGTTCCCGACCCTAAGACTCCCGATGCGCCAGACTTGGCCGATGACGGAACCAAGGGCGGGAAGATGTAAGGGCGTGACCGCGTGCGTTTTAGTGCAGGACCATTACAGAGAATTTGCGAGGGGCGGCGGGTTTCGGCGTGATACAAGAGATCGCACAATCCGGCGCGGCAGTTAGTTTTCCCTCAGTTGGGCGATGGATTTTGACTGCGCTCCCGCAGGGCTGGATGTTCATGTCGGATTTTGGAATCAGGCAAATGCAGTCGCATGCAGGAGCCGTGACATCGAATGTGTGCCTCGGTCAGGACGCAATCGAATCGGCGGAAGCCTTTGCGCCATACATTGAACGGCAAAAGACGATGATCGCCGCACATCTGAAGGAGGCAAAGCTCGCCGGTCCGCAGCCGACACAGTTCGCCAGCGGGGATGAGGCATTTTTGGTGGCAGCGCGGCATACGGTGGGAGCAGTGGGAAACATGCTCCATGCCCAAACTTACATCCGCCAGGGGAACTGGGTTGGGATCATTACCCTGACGGTGTTGGAATCACAATTGAAGGATGCACGGCCGGCCTATGACGCATTTGTGAAGGGCTTGCGCATT
>PMXB01000229.1 GCA_003165935.1 Acidobacteriaceae bacterium
AGCATCGGTCCCACCGAGGCCGCGATCTTCCCCCCGGCATGATCGGCCCGTGCAATCTGCCGGATGGTGCAGCCCAGGTCGCGCGCATAGCTGAAGTCCACCGCGGCAATCGAGGTGATGGGCAGCGGCGCAATCTCCTCCGGGTCCACCTCGACGCGCAGCGCCAGGCGCATCAGGATGGCCAGCTTGGCGCGCGCGTCAAAGCCGCCCACATCCTCGGTAGGATCGGCCTCGGCAAAGCCCTTGGCCTGCGCCTCGGCCAGCACCGGAGCGTACTCCGCGCCCTCCTGCATCTTACTCAGAATGAAATTGCAGGTGCCGTTCAAAATACCTTCGATGCGCTCAATCCGCTCCCCGGCCATTCCCATTTCGAGCCCCGGAATCACTGGAATCCCACCGGCTACCGCGGCCCCATACTTCAGATGCCCACCCTTGGCCGCGGCCAGCCGCTCCAACTCCACTCCATGGTAGGCAATCAGCTTCTTGTTGGCCGTCACTGCGCTCTTGCCGGCTTCGAGCGCCTTCCGCACCCAGCCGCCCGCCGGGTCCAGGCCTCCTGCCAGTTCCACAATCACGTCCGCGTCCGAGCCCAGCACCGCATCGGCGTCTTCACTCCAGGTCACGCTCGCCGGAACCCAGTCCGCCTTCTTTCGCGCCACCCCGCGATTGAAGATATGGGTCAACTCCAGACCCTGCGGCTTCGACTCCACCAGGATCCGCGCCACCGAACTCCCTACCGTTCCAAAACCAAAGAGCGCAATGCGCAGCGGCTGGCGCACTGCTCCTTCGAGTCCGTTCGCAGAAGTTACGATAGCTTCGCTCAGGTCTCCCCGCTGTGCTTCCCTGCTCAAATACTTGCCTGCGGAGATCAGTGGCCACGCCTCTTCGTACCTCATGATTGTTGCGTGTTCGCCACGCCAGTGAGCGTCAATTCCATCCCATCCGTTGCCTCGGAATTCATAACCGCATTCGGGACAAACTTTGCCTGTCTGTGTCATTCCACAAGTCTAACTAAGTCAACCGCCCCGCGAAAATCCAACCTGCTCCAAATGCGACAGAGTGCACTCGCTCATGGCACCTCTTGTACACTGAATTCCATATGCGGCGTGGCGCTTCCATTTTGCTCCTGCTCTTCTTCCTGCTCGGCCCCCTGGCCGCTGCCGTGGGAGACGACGACGCCAGCCTGCCCCCTTGCTGTCGCCGCAACGGCGCACATCACTGCTCCATGGCTCGGCTCAGGGCCGCCATTCTCGCCTCCGGCCAGCCGATCGTTGCCGCTCCATCCACGTGCCCCAGCTATCCCGGCGAAAACGCGCTGACCACTGCTCCGCTCCACGGCCTCGCCCCTTCAGCCGCCGCCCAGGTCACGCTTCCCGCTGCTCTCCACTCCCCCGTTGCCGCCCGCGCCGCCGCCCGCGCATCTGCCGCGCGCACCCGCTCCAGCCGCGGTCCTCCCGCCCTCGCCTAAATCGCACAAAAGAGAATTCCGCACACAGCAGACCGTCCCAGCCATTTGGGTGCCCCACCCTCGCCGCGTCGTTGTTTTTTGCGGCTAGGGCGGGAGACCATTCCACTCTTTGTGTGCGGAATCAACTACGGCTTGGCTCGTCCCGGAACCCACGCGAAAGGCGCTTCCCTTGTTTCTGTTTCGATCACGGTTCCACCGTCCACACCGCGCCACCCTGACCATCCTGCCCCTGCTCGCGTCTGTCCTCATCTGTGCATCTCTTCCCGCACTCGCCACCGTATTCGCCACGCTGCACGGCGTGGTCCACGATCCCCAGCACCGCCCTGTCGCCGGCGCCGCGGTCACGCTCCAGGCCAGCGACTCCACATTCACCGTGCACGCCACCGCCGACGCCCAGGGCGAATTCACCCTCCCCCAAGTCCCTCTCGGCGTCTACACCCTCACCGTCTCGGCCTCCGGCTTCGCCACCGCCATTGAGCCGCTCACCGTCGCATCCGGCACCAACCCCGGCCTCCACGTCATGCTCAGCGTCGCCGCCGCCATTGAAACCGTCCATGTCCACGACGAACTATCCACCGACTCCGTCACCCCCACCACCCTCATCACCCGCGCCGACATCGATCAAACCCCCGGGGCCAGCCGCACCCTCGGAATGGAGATGATCACCGACTACGTGCCCGGCGCATACATGACCCACGACATGCTCCACATGCGCGGTGGCCATCAAACCAGTTGGCTCATCGACGGCGTCGCCATTCCCAACACCAAAATCGCCTCCAACGTAGGCCCGCAGATCGACCCCAAGGACATAGACGCGCTCGAAACCCAGCGCGGCAGCTACTCCGCCGACGTAGGCGATCGCACCTACGGCGTCTTCAACGTCGTGCCCCGCAACGGCTTCGAGCGCAGCCGCGACGCCGAGTTGCTCGTCTCATTCGGCGACTTCTACACCGACGAAGCCCAGCTATCTGCCGGCGACCACAGCGACAAATCCGCCTGGTACGCCAGCCTCACCGGCTCACGCTCCAACTACGGCCTCGCCACACCCGTCGCCCAGGTCCTCCACGACGCCACAAACTCGCAGAGCGGCTTCGTCTCTTTCCTGCGCAATCAAACCCCACACGACCAGCTTCGCCTCAACGCGCAGTTCCGCCAGGACTATTTTCAGATCCCCTACGATCCCAATCCCAACGACTGGGAGCAGGCCAGCCAGTA
>PMXB01000204.1 GCA_003165935.1 Acidobacteriaceae bacterium
GGAGCCCAAACATGATCAGGAAACTCTCCGTCCTCGCCCTTGCCCTGGCCTCACTCGCAGCCTTCCCCACCCTGGCCCGCGCCAACGCCGACTCCGTCCAATTCGGCGAGAAGATTCATGCCACCGCCTCCAACCCGGTTCACGACGCCGTTTGTTTCTTCTGCAGTGTTGACATCGATCAGGACGCCCATGTCACCGGCGACATCGTTGTCTTCTTTGGCGACGTCCATATCGCCGGCGCTGCCCAGCACGATGTGGTCAACTTCTTTGGCGACGTCAAGGCCGACGACAATGCCTCCATCGGGCACGACCTGGTTAGCATGTTCGGCGGCGTCCGCCTCGGCGACGATGTAACTGTCGGCGGCGATATGGTCGCCATGTTCGGCGCTGTCCATCAGGCCGACTCCGTCACCATCCGCAAAGACCGCGTCGTCCAGCCCGCCTGGCTCTTCTTCTTGCCCTTTGCCTTCCTCGTTTTCCTTATCGTCGTCCTCGTCTCTCAGGTCCGCGCCAGCCGCCGCCGCCGCTGGATGATGATGCACGGCTTCCCACCGCCGCCCATCCCGTGATCTGAATACCTCACCTTGGATCCTTTCCCGGCCCGGCACACCTGCCGGGCCTGTACTCTTTTAAGAGCCCCCATTCGCTTCACACCGCTGAGATTTGATCGGGCCCCTCAATGACCCAAACTCTCCGCATCGTCCTCCCCGGCGGCAGCGGCCAGGTCGGCAACGCCCTCGCCCGTTACTTCCAGTCCGCAGGCCACCACGTAACTGTGCTCACCCGCAGTCCCTTCACCGCGCCTTGGCAAACCGTTCACTGGGACGGCCTCACCGAAGGCAGTTGGACTGAAACCCTCGAAGGCGCCGACGTCGTCATCAACCTCGCCGGCCGCAGTGTCAACTGCCGCTACAACGAGCGCAACCGTGCCGAAATCTACAACTCCCGCATCCTCACCACCCGTCTCCTCGGCCAGGTCATCTCCCGCCTCGCCAACCCGCCCCGCCTGTGGATGAACGCCTCCACCGCCACCATCTATCGCCACTCCCTCAACCAGCCCATGGACGAGGCCGCCGGCGAACTTGGCGGCTACGAGCTAGTTTCCCCCAGCCTGCTTGGTCGCCCCCGCCGCGCTCCCGACACGTGGAACTTCTCCATCAGCGTCGCCAAAGATTGGGAAGCCGAATTCTTCACCACCTTCACGCCTCGCACCCGCAAGCTCGCGCTGCGCAGCGCCATCACCCTCTGCCCCACGCCCGGCAACGCCTTCGAAGCCTTCCTCAATCTCGTGCGCTTCAGCCTTGGAGGCCAACAGGGCAACGGCCGCCAGTTCGTCAGTTGGATTCACGAACTCGACTTCTGCAGCGCCGTCGACTTCCTCATCCAGCGCGAGGGTCTCGATGGCCCCGTCAACCTCGCCTCGCCCAACCCGCTCCCCAACCGCGACTTCATGCTCGGTCTGCGCGACGCCTGGGGCATGCCCAATGGCTTCCCCGCCCCGGCCCTCGCCGTAGAACTCGGCGCCTTCTTCCTCCGCACCGAATCCGAGCTAGTCCTAAAGAGCCGCTACGTCGTCCCCACCCGCCTGCTCGACGCCGGCTTCACGTTTGAATTCCCCCACTGGCCCGAAGCCGCCGAAGACCTCGTCCGCCAATGGCGCCGCCGCGCCTAGCGCTCCGCTGCGCCCTACTTCGCCACCACCGCCGTGTACGCCACAACTTGCGGCACCGTCACCTGCACCGCACCATTCGCATATGTGAATGGAACAGATGTGTCCGCCGATGCGTCCGGCGAAACCAGCGTCACCGTCATCGGCGCGGTCGCCACCGGAAAGCTCACCACCACCCCCGTCTGCGTCACAAATCCTTTCGCGTAATTGTGGTTGATCAGATGCGCCACCGTGCTCCCATCGCGGCTTTGCGTCAGGCTCGTTGCCACATTCGCCGCGGAAACACTCACCTTGCCCCCCAGTATCTGCAAATTGTCATAAAGCACCGCGTGTGCCGGCATCTTGTAAAACGTAGCCGTCTGCTCGAAATAGGGCATCAGCCCCAGTTGAGTGGCCGTCGGATCACCCACCGTGTCCAGCAGATGCATCGCGAAGTGCACACCCACGGCATACGCCTCCGGCACATACATCCGCCAATAATCCTGCTGCTCTGAAGTCGGCAGGGAAAGATAATGCGTCATCAAGTCAGTCGGCCAATCGATAAATGCTGAAACCAATACGCCCGGTCCAGCCACAGTTGCCGACCTCTGCTTGATATTCAGAAACGCCGCCATCATCGACTGCGTCCCATCAAGATCCCCACTCCCCGTCAATGGACAATAGTCCTGCGACGTTCCGTTCGGCCCGTTGCTGTTCCCCTCGTACAATCCATTCGCCTGAAAATCTACAAACGGAAAAACCCCGTTGGCTGTAATGTAAATTTCTTTCCCGTACTTCTGCCGCGCATATTGCCGCACCGTCAGCACAATATCCTGCCAGTACACGAGGCTTAAATAGGTATTCGTAAACGTGCCATTCTGCGGCAGAGGATGGTTTCCATCCACAATCCCCCACTCCATGGCCAGCGGATTCGCCGAACTCAGCGGGTTCGTCTGCCAGCCATTCCTTGCCAGATACCCGCGATAGTTGAAAGTGCGTCCTGCGACGGACGCTGCGGCTGCGCAGTTCAAATTGTCGGCGGCAGTCACGCCAAATTGCGATTGCCATTGTGCTGCCGTCAGCCCGGGATACTTGGCGCAAAGAAACCCTCCAAAGTCGGCTACATCCGCGTCGTCGAACCCTTCATTCCCGTCGTAGTTTCCGCCTTCGTAACTCCCGCCCACTTCGTCGAAAAATACTCCGTCCACACCACCATCGATCTGAATCTCAGCAATCCCGATAATGTAATTCCGGTACGCCTGCGACGCCATGCTCCCGCGATAGAAATTCAGCGGCGACGAATGTGTCACCGGCTGCCCCTGTGCGTTGCACGATACCACCGCGTTAAACGACGCAGCGGCCGGAAATTCATCTGGGAATAGAGCCGTAGCCGTGGTTCCGCCAATAAAAGTTACGCCGTCGGCCTTTGCCTGAGCCGGATATCCAAAGTTATAGTCGGCGGCTCGCGTGCCGTAGGTATCCCATCTTGCCCATGCGCGCGGGACCACGTTCGGCAGCATCTGGAATACCTGCGGGTCGCCTGGCCCGTTGTCCGCGCCTTCCTGGCTGAACGCGAACACCGTCCAACCCGCCGTCGAACCTGTGCCGTAGACTGCCGGATTGATTGTGATCTGTTTGTAAGTTCCGCTGCCTACAGCCGGATTCGCCGCCGCCGGCGTCGCGCACGCAGTTAGCCCTGCGTTCACCGTAAAGCTCTGAGTAACATTGGGCGCCGCCGCATAAGTAGCATTGCCGCCCTGGCTTGCTCCAATCGTGCACGTCCCCGCGGCATTCAGCGTCGCCGTCCCGCCTGAAACCGTACACACCACCGGCGTAGTCGACGCGAAACTCACCGCCAAGCCCGAACTAGCTGTAGCCGCCAACGCAAGCGATGCCCCAGCCGTCTGCGTAGAAATCGCGCCAAACGTAATCGTCTGCGCTTCCCCGTTCACCGTAAAGCTCTGCATCACCGGCGTCGCCGCCAGGTAACTGCCATTGCCTGCCTGGCTCGCTTGAATTGTGCAACTCCCGGAAATCACCAGCGTCGCCGTCGTGCCCGTCACCGTGCACACCGCCGGTGTTGTCGAAGCGAAGCCCACCGCCAACCCGGAACTGGCCGTCGCCGCCAGCGGAATCGATGTGCCTGCATTCTGCACCGCTATCGCGCCGAAACTGATCGTCTGGCTCGCCGGCTGGCTCAGTCCCCCGCAGCCCGCCAGAAGAAGCGCCCAGACAAGTCCGCACCAACCACCCTGCCGGGGAGTCCTACCAATCTTCGTCGATCGATCTCGTGCGCCTAATCTGCTCATCGCAACAGTGAGGCCCCTGATCTAAGCACCTTAAACCCTACTCCTGAGACCCTGCACCCTGGACCCTGAACCCTAACGCGGCGTCACATCCGCTACCGGCAAATCAATATGCCCCAGCAGAATCTCAAACCTCCGCTGCTCTTCTTTCTTATAAGTCTCCTGGTCCGGCCAAAGCTCTTTGATCATCGCCTCTTCATCCGGATTCGAAGTCGTCGCCACAGTCGAGTTTTTGTAGACAATAGTCACCCGATAGTCCCAGCGCAGCTCTTCTGACGTGTGGTAAGTCGGCGACTCAATCTTCACCGACAAAATCCGCCCCGTAGATTCGATCTTCTTAAGCAGCGGATAGTGGTTCTTCAGAAACAGGCTCAGAAACTCCGCCTGATGCCCCCACTGCACCTTATAGTAGTACTCAATCTTGTAAGGTTGATCCGCGCCCGGCTGAACCGGCGCTCCCTGGCCCATCATCGACGCCGTGGGCACAAACACAAACACCGCCGCCAGCACCGCAAGAATCATTCTGCGCATAAAGCCTCCCTATCATTGCGATTGGAAGCCATTCTACAGCGCGAAGTGCGAAAAGGGCTGTGCCCCATTCATCGCGGCATTATCGCGATGGGGCCGGTGTAGCGCCGGTTTCCCAACCGGCTGTACTGGCGGCATCCCTGCCGCCAGATTCTCACCAAGCCCCTATTCAATAACGACCGCAGCCCCCCGCACCCGCAACGCCCCGTTCCCGCGGATCTCATCGATAAACCGCGGAACCTCACGCTCAATCACGTCAGGCCGCTCCAGCGTTAAATTGTGGTCGCTTCCTTTTGCAATAATCCGCCGCCCGCGCGTCGAAAGTTCCTTCAACTTCTCCTGCATCCCATTCCACGTTTTCGCAAACTCGCGTTCACCCTGTCCAGCGCTGGGCTTTGAAATTAACTTCATCGTGTCCTGCGAAATCACCAGGATCGGCAGATCCCCAAACGGCCCGGTCTGCACAGTCTCCTCGCCCGATGCGTCGAAACTGTCAAACTCCGCTTGCATAGCCTCGTAATGCACGTGGCACAGATCTTCGCCAAGCATCGAAGCTGCCTCACGGTCCAATCCAGCGCCCAGCCCGGCACCCGGTCCCGCGCAACCCTTCTCGAATCGCGGATACCCCGCAATCGATGTCGCCCGCATCTCCAGAATCGATGCCCACTGCTGCAATCCAGCTCCCTGTCCCATGCTCAGATGTGGATCGCGGTTCTGCAGCGGCGTCGAGCTATCAATAAATACCAGCCCCGCCACCTGCTCCGGATACTGCGTCGCATATTCGCGAATGTACATCCCCGCCACCGAGTGCCCCATCAGCACAATCGGCCCAGACACTCCTGCCTCTTTCAGCAGCGAGTGCAACTCCCCGGAGATATGGACCGCATCGCGCGGCCCCGGCAGCGGATCGCTCAGCCCAAACCCCGCCCGGTCATACGAGCAAACCCGCGTCGACTTTGACAGCGCCGGTTGAACCCCGCCCCAAACCAGCGAATCCCAGCCCAGGCCCGCTTCCAGCACAACGGTCGGCGATCCCGCCCCCGTGCAGTTCATGTGCATCTTCTTCCCATTCACCAGGTAGTCAGTTCCCGGCTCCGGATGCTTCGCTCGAAAGCTTTCAGTCAGCACCGCGTTCACGTTGGAGCTGATCGCAACTCCCAGAACCATCACATTCACCGCAAGCAGGATCGTCAAATCCAGCGCACGCGCCACTTTTGCCCTGGGCCGCGAAGACATCGTGCGGAGGTAACGGATGGAAAGCAACACCACCGCGATCGCTGCAATCAGCAACATTGCCGGAATGACCACGAAGTCAAAATCGATCAAAGTGCGCCTCAATCTTTTTGAGATCAACACTTTAAGTGGACCATCGATTCCGTTCGAAAAAACATATCTTTGGTGATCGGTAACCACATCTCTGGTCTCGGAACTTCAGGTTACTGAAGCAGTACATGTCCTCCGACCGCCTACCACCCCTGCCCGCTCTCACCTTCCCCTGCACCCAAACCGCCTGTTCCTGAATCCAAGGTTCAACGGGAGAAGTTCAGCACATGAGCGACAAAATCGCATTTATCACCGGAGGTAACCGCGGCATCGGCTTTCAAACCGCACTTGAACTCGGCACCGTAGGCGTCAAAGTCGTCATAGGCTCACGCGACCTCCATCTGGGCGAAGCCGCGGCCGCAAAGCTCCGCCAGCTGGGCATCGACGCCGCCGCCCTCCAGTTTGACATCACCCAGCCCGCCGATCACCAGTCCGCCTACCACTACTTCGACTCCAGCTACGGACGCCTCGACATCCTCATCAACAACGCCGGCCTCGCCAAAGGCAGTTTCCCCGGCAGCGGTCCCACCGTCTCTGCCAGCCAGGTCCCGCAGGATGTCCTCCACTCCATCTTCGAAACCAACTTCTTCTCCGTCGTAGCCCTCACCAACACGCTCCTGCCCCTCATTCGCAAGAGCACCGCAGGCCGCATCGTCAACCTCTCCAGCATCCTCGNNCTCGCTCACCCTGCACTCTGACCCCAACTCCCCCATCTACGACGCCAAGTCCCTCGCCTACGACGCCTCCAAAACCGCCCTCAATGCCTATACGATTCACCTTGCTTGGGAACTCCGCCACACCCCCATCAAGGTCAACTCCGCTCACCCCGGCTGGGTCAAAACCGATATGGGTGGCCCCGGCGCAACCATGGATCTAGCCGACGGCGCAAAGACCAGCGCCGCCCTCGCACTCCTCCCCGCCGACGGCCCCACCGGCGGCTACTTCCACATGAGCCAGCCCCTTCCTTGGTAAACGGCTTGGCCCCGCCCCGCCCTACAACCGCACTTCCGGCTCGTCCTTCTTCTCACCCGTCTTCAGCGCCGAGTCCTGCCACCGGGCCGCCGTAATCCGCGTCGCCAGCCGCATCCCCAAAAACAGCACCGCCAGCCCCACAAGCCCTGATACACCGTGCTTCAGCTCCAGCACCGGCGACGCCACCGCCCAGTACGCCAGCTTCCCCATGACGCTGCCCAACCGGAAGTCCGGCGGAAGCCAGAACATGATCGGGATCAGGTAAATCGGAATCGAAGAAAGCGACACCGCAAAATAAGTCAAAACCGCCGACGCAAACTGATAACGCGGCCCCCGAATTCCGTTGGACCCCTGCATCATCCCCAGCGCCACCATCCAGCCCACGAAAAGCGACGCGTAGTTCACATCCCATCCCGTCAGCAGTCCATACACGGTGCAGAGGGCCATCCCAAGCACCGCCGCCGCTGTGCCAAACAACAGCCCCGTCAAAAATGCCCTGCGCCGCTCCGCCGGATTCTTCTTGAGCCCCTCTGTCGCGCACTTCGCGCAAACCTGCTTCTCTTCAACAATCCGCGGCTTGCCCACGATCAGCGTGTTGCATATCGCGCAATAGTGCAATCCCCCCTTCGGCTGGTTATCCGGAGCGAGTGGATCAGCTACCTCGGTTGTCTCAGGAGGAGTGACCAATCCAGTGATCGACTTGTATCCCTGGGCCACGATGGCTGAAGGGTAGCACACCAAAAAAACCCTGGGAATAATCAAGTAGTATCCGGAATTCAGCCCCCACTCCCCCCCACCGCCCACAAACCAATCGTTCGTTGCCCTCAGGCCCTCGGAATTCTCCTTCTCTTCAGCCGCCTCCGCATCGCCCCACCGATGTCCCAAAGTGAGACACACCCTCCCCGCACCTTCCCGCCATGGCGCATCCCTCGCTTTGCCCGCCCGATTCCTCAGTTCAACTACTCGATCCCGTCCTAACCTGCCGATGGAGAAACCAGGCAGCCACTCCTTCCATGGCCTGCCCGTTGGGAGACCCTCTCATGCCGGCATTGCGCAAATTCGCTTTCTTCGCCGCTTTGGCCACTCTTTCCGGCCTTGCCATGCTTTCCGGCTGCACTTCCTCCCCTGACCTTAAGGTCGCCGACCCATCCCCCTCCTCGCCAACTCCCACTCCTGCGCCAGCACCCAATCCCCTGGCCATCACCACCGGGTCCCTGGCCGCCGCCACCGTCGGCTCTGCATACAGCGCCCCCATCGTTGCATCGGGCGGCAACACGCCTTACGCCTTCTCCGCCACTGGACTGCCCTCCGGCCTCACCATCGCCGGCCCCACCGGAACCATCTCCGGCACGCCTGCCGCCAACACCTCCGGCACAACCTCCATTACCATCACCGTCACCGACTCCACCCAGCCCACCGCCCTCACCGCATCCGCCACCCTCTCGCTCACCATCAACCCGGCCGCTGTCGCCCCTCCGCCCACTGCTGGCTCCTGCAAGGTCATGTCCCTCGGCGCAAACGCCAGCCTTAACGGCTACGTTCCCTTTCCCGCCGCCAACGTCTGGAACACCGACATCTCCGCCGCTCCCCTCGACCCCAACAACACGCTCATCACCACCGCGGCTGGATTCACCGGCCTCCACCTACACCACAACTTCTCGTCCGTCGCCGCCGGCAACACTGGAATCCCTTACATCGTCGTCGACTCCTCCACCACCCCGCTCGTCCCCATCAACGTCATCGACTACGCCGGTCAGAGCGACGTCGCCAACGCTCCCTACCCCCTCGACGCGCCCATCGAAGGCAGCCCCGCCGACTGCTCCGGCTGGCCAGACACATACGTCGGAGACTCCCACGTCCTCGTCCTCGACCGCGCCACATGCGCTCTCTATGAGACCTACAACACCCATCGCTGCAACGGCGCCTGGAACTCCTCTTCCGAAACCATCTGGGACATGGACAACTACGAGCAGCGCCCCTGGAGCTGGACTTCCGCCGACGCCGCTGGCCTGCCCATCTTCCCCGGCCTCATCCGCTACGACGAAGTCCAATCCGGCGCAATCAATCACGCCATTCGCTTCACCATGCAGCAAACCAAAAACGACGCCAATAACGGCTACTTCGTCTACCCCGCCAGCCATGCCGCGGGCACCGTCTGGGGCGTCAACAATGTCATGGGTATGCGCATCCGCCTCAAGGCCGCCTTCGACATCTCAGCCTTCTCCAAAACCAACCAGATCATCCTCACCGCCATGAAAAAGTACGGCATGATCCTCGCCGACAACGGCGGATACTTCTTCTTCCAGGGTGTCGCCGACCCCCGATGGAACGACAGTGACCTCCTCAACCTCGACACCATCCAATCCTCCAACTTCGAAGTCGTCCAGATGACCCCCGCCTTCCCCGGCTACGACTCCGCCTCCGCGCCAACCGGCCCTCCACCCACCATCAACTCCTTCACCGCCTCGCCCGCTACCGTCTCTGCCGGTTCCCCCGTCACCTTCACCTGGACCACCACCAACGATAGCTACGACTTCATTGACAAGCTCGGCGCTGTCCGCGGCGGTACCGTCACCTTCACTCCCACCGCCACCGCTACCTACACCCTCAACGCCACCAATCAATACGGCCGCTCCACAAAACAGCTCACCCTCACCGTCCACTAGTGTCTCCCGTTTCTCCAATAAACGCCGTGGCCCATTCGCAGTCTGTGCCCCATTCATCGCGGCTCTATTGAGATGAGTGGGCCGCGAAGTCTCGCNNCGGCTCTATCGCGATGAGTGGGCGGGACCGCTGCCCCATCCCCTCGCACAGTCGCCGCGGCGACCAAATGGGTGCGTGACCACCATCCCCCCATCCAACATTCATGCGCTTCCCCCCAGCCTCAGCGATATAATCCCTCCGAACTGTCCCTCCAATCCCTTCGTGAGGCCGCCAATGAAAATGACCTGGGTCAAAGTCGCAATTGCTGTCGCTGCCGTTCTCATCCTCGTTGTCCTCATGATCCCCTTCTTCGTCAACGCTGAGAGCCTCCGCCCCACCGTCGAAGCCCAGCTCTCCAAGGCCCTCGGCCGCAAAGTCACCATCGGCCACCTCAGCTTCTCGCTCCTCTCCGGCAGCCTCGGCGCCGACGACATCCAGATCGCCGACGACCCCGCCTTCAGCACCGCACCCTTCATCCAGGCCAAGTCCCTCGCCATCGGCGTTGAGGTCAGTCCGCTCATCTTCTCTCGCCAGGTCCACGTCACCAACCTCACCATCGACACCCCAGCCATCCAGCTCATTCAGGGCGACAAGGGCGCCTGGAACTTCTCCAGCTTCGGCAGTGCCTCTTCCACCTCGCAGGCCTCCACCACCCCGCCCAACCTCGCCGTCAACGAGCTCAGCATCGAGAAAGGCAGCGCCAACGTCTCCTCGCTCAAGCCCCACTCCAAGCCCTCTGTCTACTCCAACGTCTCACTCTCCGTGAAGAACTTTTCGTTCACAACCTCCTTCCCCTTTGAGCTCTCCGCCGATCTGCCCGCAAACGGCCACTTCAATCTCAAAGGCGCCGCTGGCCCCATCTCCCAGAAGAACGCAGCCGACACCCCTTTCCAGGCCACGCTGAACTTGAAAACATTTGACCCTGTCGCCACCGGCGTCGTTGAGCCCAGCCAGGGCATCTCCATGCTCCTCGACCTTGACGCTCAGCTCAGCTCCGATGGCTCAACCCTCACCAACACCGGCAAGATCGTAGCCCAACGCCTCCACCTCGCACGCACCGGCCACCCCGCCTCTGACCCAGTCGATGTCGACTACTCCGCCACCACCAACCTCGCCACCGATTCCGGCGCCGTAAACGACATCGCCCTCCACGCTGGCTCCATCGCCGCCCACGTCAAAGGCACCTATCAGATCAACCCAGAAGGCGCGGTCCTCGACCTCCATCTCTCCGCTCCCGGCCTCCCCGTCGACCAGGTTGAAAAACTCCTGCCTGCCGTCGGCATCACCCTCCCCAGCGGCTCAGCGCTTCAGGGCGGCACAATCAACGCCAACCTCTCCATCTCCGGCCCCGCCACCGGCCCCACCATCGCCGGCCCTGTTGAGCTCGACAACTCCAAACTCGCCGGCTTCGACCTCGGATCCAAGATCGGCGGCATCAATCCCTTCGGCGGCAGCGGCGGCGGCACTGCTATTCAAAGACTCCGCGCCGACCTCAACAACTCGCCCGCAGGCACACGACTCTCCAATATCGACGCTGATATCCCTCAGGTCGGCACCGCCACCGGAAACGGCGCCGTCTCCGCCTCTGAAGAGCTCGACTTCAAGCTCATGGCAAAATTCAGCCCCAACTCCGGCGTCGGCATGGTCGCCGGCAAAGCCCTGGGCGCTGTCACCACAGGAACCAGCCAGGCCGTCGGGCTCCTCGGCAAGGCCCTCAACAAGGGCAAAGCTGCGGCGCCCACCGGTGGTGGCGCCATCCCCATCGCCATCACCGGAACCACCTCAAACCCAATCATCAAGGCCAACGTCGTCGCCATGTTCAAGTAGCAACGGCGCCTCGGCAGTTCTCAACTCAACAACGAACTCTTGGGGGCCCCGTTCAATTCGCGCACTTTGCGAAATGGGCGGGAAACTACAATCTCCAACTCGCCGTCTCTTTACCAGTGCCCAACTCCTCGCGCCTCCAAACCGTTCGAAGAGCAACCGTCCATGTCGCGGCCTCATCTAACCGTGTAAGCCGCCGCTTATGCCCATGACAGGCAAGAAGTTCAGCCCACCCAAACCGTGCAACACAACTCACCGCTACATCCGGATGCACCACCCTTTGCACCTCTGGAACAGGACGGACTCATGACTAAGAACTCTTTCAGCCCATATCTTGCCTCCTTGCTCATCGCATTGCCGCTCGCTTCAAGCGCCTTTGCCCCCGCTGAGCAGGCCCCCAAGAACAAAAAGCCCTCCACTGAGCAGGACGGCCTGGTCCTTCACATGATGGTCCGACGCATCCCCCTCGACATCGTGGTAACTGACAAGCAGGGCAACCCCGTCAAAAACCTGCGTAAGGAAGACTTCACCGTAACTGAAGACAAGAAGGAACAGCGCATCCTCTCCTTCGAATACGTCGACAGCGCCCAAGCCTTCACCCCGCCCAAGCTCCCACCCCTGCCGCCAAATACCTTCGTCGACCTTCCCTCCCAGCCTGAGCGCGGACCCCTCTACATCCTCTACTACGACATGGTGAACACCGCGCCGGAGGACCAGATGGTCTTCCACAAGCAGCTGCTCGATTTTGTCGACAACGCACAGCCCGGCACCCGCATTGCCATCTTCATCAATGATTCCCGCCTCCACATGCTCCAGGGATTCACCAGCGATCACGCCCTCCTCAAGGCCGCTCTACTTGCCAAAGGCCCCGGCCCCCACATGGCCGACGTCTTCTACGACGGGCGCATCTACGGCCGCGACAACCCCGGCGCAGCTCTCGCCAACCTCCATTTCATCGCCGAATACATGAGCGGAATTCCCGGCCGCAAGAATCTCCTCTGGCTCTCCGGCAGTTTCCCCATCCCAGGTGGCCCCAAAATGGGCGCATCCAACGCTGCCGCCGGTGGCATCGGTGGCGGCTTCTCCAACTCCACCATGCAGATCTACGACCTCACTTACCTGCTCCAGAAGTCCATCAAGGAGACCTACGCCGCCCTCTTGCGCAGCCAGATTGCTCTCTACCCCATCGATCTCGTCGGCATTGAAAGCGTTGAAAACATCAATGGCGGGGGCGACAAGATAACCGACCACGACAGCATGGACTACCTCGCCGCCGCGAACGGCGGCCACGCGTACTACTCCAACAACCGCATCCCTGAGCTCATCGACAAGGCCATCATCAACGGCGAAGACTACTACTCCATCACCTACGAACCCTCAAACACCAAGTACGACGGCCTCGAACGCCACATCGAGATCACTCTGCCCAAAAAGTACAACTACACCCTCAGCTATCGCACCCTCTACTACGGCGTCTCAGACGACGAAGCCCAGGCCGAGCACAAACCCGGAACACCTGAAGCCCGCGCCCTCGC
>PMXB01000044.1 GCA_003165935.1 Acidobacteriaceae bacterium
GGCGGCATCCCTGCCGCCAGATCGTAATCGCCCACTCGATTTTGCTATTGTGGCTGCTTTTCTCCCGCACTAAATCGACGTGTCATCCTGCGCGAAGTCCGCCCTGGCGGACGCAGCCGAAGATCTGCGGTTGCTTTTGTCGCTGCCCTTTCTCGGCTCGCCAACAAATCCGGGTGCCCCATCCTGGCCTGCATTGCTCACAGGTCGCCGAAAATCGTAGCGCCGATCTCCAGATCGGCTGTCCTGGCGGCATCCCTGCCGCCAGATGGTCGCCGCCCATTTGTTGTTGATTTTGCTTTTGCTTTTGTTTTTGTTGCTGCTTTTCTCCCGCACTAAAACGACGTGTCATCCTGAGCGAAGTCCCGGCGCGCCGGGACGTCGTCGAAGGACCTGAGGTTGCTTTTGTCGTTGTCTTTTCTCTGCACCACGATGAAGCCGGGTGCCCCGACTAACTCTTGACTGCAACTTTCGTTGTTGCCCCCAATGATCCCGGCGATCACGCAGTCTCATCACTGCAATGGTCATACCACTCGTTTCCCCAACCAATCCACATTCCCCAATTCTGAGCTCTCCGCTCGCCCGGCCGCTATTCTCTCCACCCTCCCAGCCAACCCATCCACTTCCCGAGACCTCCAAGCATTTGGTCGCGCCCTTATCCGCCTTTATTGGATTCACCATGCGCCAGGCACTATACTCATCTCCCGGAGAGCACGTTCGGCCCCAGCCGCGTCCCCCGATCAATACTAGAACCGGGGCAAGGAGCAACACTCATGGCCACCATCACGCCAATCAACTCGGCAGACCTCGAATTCGACAATGGAAGTTGGGACGCCGCTGGCTTTGCCGCCGAAACCCTCTCCTCATGGCAGGCCCTGGCCGCAGTCATTGACCACACTCTCCTCAAGCCCGACGCCACCCACGCCCAGATGAGTACCCTCTGTGCCGAAGCAGTCCGCTATCGCTTCGCCTGCGCCATGGTCAATCCCCTCTGGGCCGCCAACGCCGCCGCCCAGCTCGCTGGCTCTGGCATCCCCGTCGGCGTCGTCATCGGCTTTCCTCTAGGCGCATCCCTCGTTTCAACTCTCCGCCAGGAAGCCGCCGCCCTCACCCGCCTCGGTGTCCGCGAGCTCGACATGGTCATCCCCATCGGCCAGCTCAAGAGCGGCAATCACCAAGCCGTCCACCATGCCATCCACGCCGCAGCCACCGTCGCCCATCACCACGGCGCAATCCTCAAAGTCATCCTCGAAACCTGCCTGCTCACCGTCGAAGAAAAGCTCCGCGCCTCTGAGATCGCCATCCAGGCCGGCGCTGACTTCCTCAAGACCTCTACAGGCTTTTCCACCGGCGGCGCTACACCCACCGATATAGCGCTCCTGCGCGGTGTCGCCGGCGCGCGTTGCGGCGTCAAAGCCTCCGGCGGAATCCGCACCCTCGCCGACGTCCGCTCAATGCTCGAGGCCGGCGCCAACCGCATCGGCGCATCCGCCTCCGTCGCCATCCTCCGCGAACTCGGCGCAGAATAGCTCCGCTTGTTCCCTGTTCCCTATTGCCTAGTCCCTAGTCCCTGGTCCCTTCGTATGCTGGTCCCCCGCCCGCCACCATCCGATATCATTGCCTTCGACACATATGTCCCCAAATCCTCCATCCTCGCCCCAACTCCATGAGCTCGAAGGCGACTACCGCCCCGCCGATCCCGCAAATCCGCACGCCCACATCGATATTGCCAATCCTCGCGTCGAAATCGCCGACTTCAACTACCTCATGCAGATGACCGACGCGCTCAACACCACGCTCGACCTGCAAACCCTCCTCAATCGCACCTCCGAACTTGTTCGCTCCGTCATCCAATACCGCATCTTCGCTATCCTTCTCTTCAACGACCGCACCAAAGAACTCCGCATGCGCTTTCAAATCGGCCACACCTCCAAGGCCGAGCACATGCGCATTCCCATGGGCCGCGGTGTCGTCGGCCAGGTCGCACTTACCCGCCAGCCCATCCTCCTCAACGACGTCACCACCTCGCCCATCTACTTCTCCGTCAACCCCGACGTCCGCTCCGAGCTGGCCGTCCCCCTCATCGCCAAGAACCGCCTGATCGGCGTAATGGACCTTGAAAGCGAGCACGCAGGCTACTTCCAGCCCGAGCATCTCCATCTGCTCACCCTCACCGCCTCACGCATCGCCCAGGCCATCGAAAACGCCCGCCTCTACGCCCGCGTCTCACGCCAGGCCCAGTCCCTCGAAGTCCTCCACGAGATCGCCATTGAGCTAACCTCCATCCTCGACCTCGGCCCGCTCCTCGAGCGCGTCGGCCAGCTCCTCCGCCGCCTCATCGACTACCAGATGTTCACCGTCATGCTCCTCGACGAGAAGGGCGAAACCCTCGTCACCCGCTACGCATGGCGCTTTGGCTATACCCACGCCCCGCTCCGCCGCCTCTCCGTCTCTTCAGGTCTCGTCGGAGCCGCCGTCCGCGAGTGGCGTCTCATCAACGTCCCCGACGTCCTAAAAGACCAGCGCTACCTTGAGATGAATCCCGAGACCCGCTCTGAGCTAATCGTGCCCCTCTTCTACAAGGGCCGCATCATCGGCGTTCTCGACCTCGAGCACACGCGCCCTCATTTCTTTAACGAAGAGCATGAGCGCACCCTCACCACGCTCGCCGGCCAAATCGCCATCGCCATCGAGAATGCCCGCCTCTACCAGGCCGTCCGCCGTCAGGAAGCGCAACTCGAAAAAGACATCGCCATGGCGCGCGAGGTACAGCTACGTCTGCTCCCCCGCGAAGCCCCCTTTCATCCTCACGCCGACATGGCCGTCCGCTTCCTGCCCGCCCGCTCCATTGGCGGCGACCTCTACGACTTCCTCGACTACGGTCCCAACCGCACCGCCATCGTCCTCGGCGACGTAAGTGGCAAAGCCGCCCCGGCTGCACTCTTCGCCGCCCTCGTTAGCGGCATCATGCGCGCCGCCGCTGCCCTCTTCCCTGAGCCCGCCGCCATGATGACCCTCCTCAACGACGCCATTCAGGAGCGCAAACTCGACTCGCAATACGTCGTCCTGTTATTCGCCCTCTGGAACGACGAAAACCAGACCCTTCAGGTCGCCAACTCCGGTGCAGTCCAGCCCCTCTTCTGTCGCGCTGGCGAGTCCGTCGTCGTCAAGGCTGAGGGCTTCCCCCTCGGCCTCTTTCCCAACGTCACCTACGAGGAGTTTTCCGTCGCCACCCAGCCCGGCGACGTAATCATCTTCGTCTCCGACGGAATCCTCGACGCCGAAGACGACAAGGAAGAGATGTACGGCGAAGAACGCCTCCAGGGCCTCCTCTGCTCCATTCGCGACCTCAGTGCTCAGGAGATCGCCGACGCCATCCTCGCCGACGTCACCGCCTTCCAGGGAACCAAAGACCGCTTCGACGACGAAACCATCATCGTCCT
>PMXB01000364.1 GCA_003165935.1 Acidobacteriaceae bacterium
GGCTGGGGCAGCTTCGACAAAGACAACACGAAGATGATCTTCCAGTACATTCCGTTTGCCGATCATAACGCGATGCTCGATCCGCCGACGGTAGACATTACGGGCCGCATGCTCGAGATGATGGCGATGTACGGATACACGCGCGAGGACAAGCGCGTGGAGAAGGCTGTGCAGTTCATCTTCAGGGAGCAGGAGCCGGACGGAAGCTGGTTTGGTCGCTGGGGCGTGAACTACATCTACGGGACGTTTTTGGTGCTGCGAGGCCTTGAAGCGATCGGCGTGGATCATCTTGAGCCGCAGGTGCAGCAGGGTGCGGAGTGGATCAGGATGGTGCAGAATCCGGACGGCGGCTGGGGCGAGACGTGCGGCAGCTACGACGATCCGGATACGCGTGGAGTGGGTACGAGCACACCTTCGCAGACGGCGTGGGCGCTGCTTGGATTGCTGGCGGCAGGCGACGACCGGTCGGATTCAGTGGCTAAAGGCGTACGCTGGCTGCTGACGCGGCAACTGGCCGATGGCAGCTGGGATGAGCACATGCGCGAGGGAGCCAAGCGCGAAAGCATCATCACGGGCACGGGATTTCCGAAGGTTTTCTATCTGGCATACACGCTATACCGGCAGTACTTCCCGCTGCTGGCGTTGACGACGTATAGGCAGAAGATGCAACGCGCTGCATAAGNNTATCCGCTGGTGCTGATGCTGGAACCTCTCTTCCGCTGCAACCTGGCGTGCGCCGGCTGCGGCAAGGTGCAGTATCCGCCGCACATTCTCAAGAAGCAGCTCAGCCCCGAGGAGTGCTTTGCCGCTGCGGAAGAGTGCGGTGCGCCGATGGTCGCGATTCCCGGCGGCGAGCCGCTGTTGCATCCGCAGATTGTGGAGATCGTGAATGGATTGGTGGCGCGGAAGAAGTATGTGTACATGTGTACGAACGCGTTGGAACTGAAACGCAGGCTGCATGAGTTCACGCCGTCGAAGTATTTGACGTTCTCGGTCCATCTCGATGGCCAGCGCGATCACCATGATTTTGCGGTGTGCCGCGAGGGTGGGTACGACATTGCAGTGGAGGGCATCAAGGCAGCGGTGAAGGCAGGGTTTCGCGTGACGCCCAACTCGACATTCTTTGATGGAACGGATCCGAACAGCGTTCGCGCGCACTTTGACGAGATGATGGCGATCGGGGTGGAAGGGATTGTGCTGTCGCCGGGCTACAGCTACGACAAGGCGCCGGACCAAACGCACTTCATGGGCAGAGCGCGGGTGAGAAGGCTGTTCCGCGCGATTTTGTCGAACCGGAAGAAGTCGTGGAAGTTCAATATGTCGCCGCTGTTTCTTGAGTTCCTGATGGGCGATAGAAGCTACGACTGCACTCCGTGGGGATCTCCGGCTTACAGCATCTTCGGCTGGCAGAAGCCCTGCTATCTGCTCCAGGACGGGTACGCCGAGACGTTCAAAGAGATGATGGAGACGACCAAGTTTGAAGAGTACGGCGTGGCCAGCGGGAACCCCAAATGCGCCAACTGCATGGTGAGTTGCGGGTATGAGCCTACCGCGGTGATTGACGGCTTTGGGAACTGGCCTGGTTTCTGGGCGATGGTGAAGGGAACCTTCAGTCTCTACAAGGACAAGCACGCGCTCAAGCTGCTGGATGAGCCAATGCCTCACGGATCAGGGCCTCTGGTGCAGATTGGCGAGCCGGACCGGGCGCTGGAGGAGACCAACGCATGAGTGCGGAAGTTCTTAAATATACGCGGGAGCAGGTGGAGGCGCTGGAGGTAGCTCCGGGCACTGAGCACGAGAACCTGGAAGGTCTGATTCCTGAGCTGGCTAGCGATGAGGATGTGCGGCAGGCGCTGGAGAAAGCGTTTGACTATCGCGGGGACGTGACGTTGACCCTCAAAGACGGCTCGCGGATTGAGGCNNTACGCGGAGATTGCGCGGCTGGAGTTCAGCGGCAAGGATCGCGCGGCGGGCAAGCACTGGGAAGACTGGGTGGAGAAGTACAAGGCGAAGAAGGCGGCTGGGGAGAAGAACATCGGCCTCGAACCAGAGAAATTGGATTGATCTTACGGAGTTCTCGATGCTCAGAAAGATCGTATGGGACGTGCTTGCAGTCTTAGGCGCTGCCTTATTGATCTATCTGCAGTATCTGGGAGCAAAGTACCGGTCGGACCGTAAGGATCGCAAGAGCGGGATTAGTTCAATCTTCTCAAAGGACGAGTGATAAACATAGAGGATCGGCGTTCTTTACCTTGCTTTATTGCCAGAACCTCTATTCACGCCAGTAGCCTGGCCCTTTGCCCCTGCTTTTCCATGGCCGTTACGGCCTTCTTATCGAAGGAGACAAAGACCTCCCCGCCAGCCATTCGACCCTCATATGCGATCACAGCGTCGGCGAAGTCAGCTCCTGACCGCATGGCATCCAAGCCCGCATCTACGGCTGACCGATCCACAACTACGCGTGGCGAGTCGACCAGATTCTGGATTGCTAGAGCAACTTGAGACGTGGAAAACTTATAGGTACGGTTCAGCACCCATGCGAATTCGCAAAGCGAGGTAGATCCGACAAACACTGCAGTGGCCTGCGTCAGTATCTCTTGTGCCAGACGGCTTTGGACCGCATCGTCATTGAGAGCACTGCGTAAGAGTACGTTGGTGTCGGCAATGATTTTCATCGGCGAAAGCTTTCCATGACTTCCGCAGCAGCAGCATCCGCAATTGCTTCATTCATCTCTTCAATGCTCAGCTTGACACTGGACTGACCCGCCAGGCAGCCAAAGAAATTGTCCCAGCTACCTTTGGATGGGGCCTTTTCCAGGGTCAACTTTCCGTCGGGTGCTTTCCCCAGCTCGATTTTGTCGCCCGGCTTGATGCCCAANNGTAGCCATGATTCCACCTCTCCATCCATGATTATAATGCAAAGTTGCATTACTTTTAACCGAGCCGTCTCGACACAGGGCATGGAGGATTGCTGAGCCTTGGAAGCGGCGAAGTCTAACTCACGGACCCAAAGCGATTTAGAATGAAGACTCGTGACGACTAATCGATGAAAATCTTCCTTACAGGTGCGACGGGGTTTGTTGGGCATCATGTAGCGCGGGCGGCTGCGGCCGAGGGCGCGGAGCTGCGGTTGCTCACTCGTAAATCCAGCAACCTAGCGAACCTTGAGGGGATTCGGGGCGATGTTGTTGTGGGTGATCTGCTTGCACCTGAAACGCTCAAGTCTGCGATTGCCGACTGCGATGCGGTGATGCATGTGGCGGCGGATTATCGGCTTTGGATTCCGAATCCGGACGAGATGTACAAGGCGAATGTGGATGGGACGCGGGAGCTGTTGCGGATGGCGCGCGAGGCGGGCGTGAATCGTGTGGTTTATACGTCAAGCGTGGCGACGATGCACTTCAGGACAGACGGCATCGTGATCAATGAGGACACGCCGGTTTCGATCAAGGACATGGTGGGGCATTACAAACGGTCAAAGTTTTTGGCGGAGCAGGAAGCGATGAA
>PMXB01000202.1 GCA_003165935.1 Acidobacteriaceae bacterium
AAAAGCAACCGCAGATCCTTCGGCTTCGCTGCGCTCCGCTCAGGATGACAGCGCTTTTTTGTAGGCAGGCTTCATAAAAAACAACTGCAAGTGCAACCGCAAAAGCAACTGCAAAAGCAACTGCAAAAGCAACCGCAAAAGCAACTGCAAAAGCAACTGCAGATCCTTCGACTCACCACCCCCAAACTGAAGTACGTTTGGGGCCCCGTTCGCTCAGGATGACAGCGTTTTGGTGTTGACAGCGTTTTGGTGTTGACAGCGTTTTGGTGTTGTCATGTTCGCTCAGGAAGACAGTGTTGTTGACAGCGTTGTGTTGCTGTCATCCTTACGGGCTGGAACAATGTTACCGACAGCGGCGTAGATCAGCCGCTGTGGCGGATGTGCATTACGTCGCCGTCCTGGACTACGTATTCCTTGCCTTCGAGGCGGAGGGTTCCGCGGGAGCGGGCGGCGGCTTCGGAGCCGGCATCGAGGAGGGCATCCCAGCGGATGGTTTCGGCGCGGATGAAGTGGTGCTCGAGGTCGGTGTGGATGGCGCCTGCGCCCTGCGGGGCTTTGGAGCCGGCGGGGATGGTCCAGGCACGGCACTCGTCTTCGCCCGCGGTGAAGAAGCTGATGAGGCCGAGGAGCGCGTAGCTCTTGCGGATGAGGCGGACGAGGCCGCTCTCGTGGAGGCCATAGGAGCCGAGGAATTCGGCGGCTTCTTCGTCGTCCATCTCGGCAAGCTCGGCTTCGACCTTGCCGCAGATGGCGGTTGCGCCGGCGTTGGGGCGCGCGGCGACTTCGTCGAGCTTGTATTTGCTCACGGCTTCATTCAGATCATCGCCGAGGGTGGTGCTTTCGCCGATGTTGACGACGTAGAGCATGGGCTTTTGCGAGAGAAACATGAAGCCCTTGATGAGCTTCTTTTCCTCGTTGGTCATTTCGAGTTCTCGGAGAGGGAGTTCCGACTCGAGGGCTTCTTTGGAGCGGAGAAGGAGAGCCTGTTCGCGTTCGAGTTCGCTGGTGCGGCCCTTCTTGAGGTCCTTTTCGAGGCGCTCAAGGCGTTTTTCGACCTGGCCTAGATCGCTGATGATGAGGTCAAACTCGACGTTCTTGATGTCGCGGAGGGGATCGATGGGGCCGACGTGGGGGATGGAGTCGTCCTCGAAGGCGCGGAGGACGTGGATGAGGGCGTCGACGTTGCGCAGGCTGGTGAGGAAGGCGGTTTCCTTGAGGGCTTCCTTGCCGATTGCCGCGACGTCAGCGTATTCGACGGTGGCGTAGGTGGTCTTTTTGGGGCTGTAGAGGGCGGATAGCTTGTCGAGGCGGGCATCGGGGACGCGGGCAACGCCGATGTGCTCTTCGCGGGGATTGGAGTAGGCCTTCTCTTCGAGCTTGGCCTTGGTGAGGATCTTGAATAAAGACGTTTTTCCGACCTGAGGCAGGCCGATGATTCCAGTTTTCATTTGCTTCGATGATACAGGGTCCAGGGTTCAGGGGTCAGGGTCTACAAAGACAGGGAACAGGGAACAGTGATGGAGTTAAGAAGTGATGAGGTGAAGTAGTGAAACGGAGCTCTATGTTTTGCGGGTTTCGGCGAGGGCGATTAGGACTACGGAAATGAGGCCGAGGAAGATAACACCAATTTCGACGTTTTCGCTGCGGGTGTGAAGTTTATTGAAGTGGGCGGTGTAGGGATTGTCGGGGGTGGTGATGTCGATGGCGCCGCCGGCGGCGATGCGATCGCGCTCCATGGAGGGGATGATTAGGAATTGCGAGTAAGAGGTGAGCGCAATCATGAGGAAGATGGGGGCCATGACGGCGAGGGCGATGCGGGGGCGGTAGACACCCCAGGCGGGGGCGAGGGCAAGCAGGGCCAGGAGAACCATGCCGGAGACGAGGCCCATGTAATGGAGGATGCGGAGCAGGTGGCCGACAATGGTGCCGGCGGCGTGGGTGTCAGGCTGGAGCGTGGTGAAGGTGATGGCGGCGACAACGGGGAAGAAGACTTCAGCGCCGAGCCAGACGATGAAGGCGAGATAGAGAAGAGTGCGAAGAAGAGTCTTCATTCGGAAAGGATACAAGGGTGGGGTGGTGGATATTCGAGGGATTTTTTGGGTGGAAAGGGGTGATGCATTTTGGAGATGCGTCATCCCCGTGCATGAAGGGCCGTCCCTACGGGACTTTGGGATCATTCATGGGTGAGAATTCCCCACGCTGAAGCGCGGGGCTAACTAACGCTGCGCCTACGGCGCGGGAATCTGGGCGATCGGGAATGCAATGGCTTCCCACCCATTTCACAAAGGACGGGAAATGGATGGAGCACGGTGCATTCGGCTCAGCGGAGTAAAAAAAGAGGCGGGTTGGGTGCAATGGCCTCCCACCCTAAAAGCAAAAAACGCTTTTAGGATGGGGCACCCACAACCTGGCGGCAGGGATGCCGCCAGTACAGCCGGCTGGGAAGCCGGCGCTACGAATGGATGCTGCAAGCCGGTGCTACGAACGGAATTCACAAAGGTGCAGCTACTTGCGGTTGAGGGCGCGCTTGAGGACGATTTCTAGTGCGGACTTGACGCTGGCGTACTCCTCAGGGGTGATGGTGCCGTTGATCTTTTCGCTTTCGATTGCGAAGAGCTCTTCCTTGAGGGCATTGAGCAGGGAAGTTGATTTCGCGGAGCTACTGGTGAGCGGTGTGCCGGCGTAGGCGGGCGAGGCTACTGAAGCTGTGGCGGCTGAGGCAGCGCCGGATGGCACATAGCCCGGGGGTTTGCGGAGGAAGAAGGCAGCGCCGGCGGCGAGAAGAATCGCCAGGCTCCCAAGAATCCACCACTTGTATTTGGAGAGGGGATCGGGTGTGTCGATGGGCGCGCCGATGCCGCCACCGGGCGTGCTGCTGGGGCCGGCCGCGGGTTGGCCTGCATCCTGCTGACCGGGCATGCTACCGGCTTGCGAAGCGCCCTGTTGCTCACGCGGAACGGAGCCGGTGCCGGAGATGGTGAACTCGATGGGTTTGCCGGGGACTGCATTCTTGGCGACGAAGGTTTGAACGCCGGGATCTTCGGGGACGTTCTTGAAGCTGGCGCCCGCGCCGGGGGTGAAGGTCATGCTCTTGGGAAGCAGGACGCCCACGTTATCAGCGGGCATGGTGACCTGGGTCTTGAAGGTGTACTTTTCGCCAGCGTAGGGCAGGTGATAGGAGATCTGAAACTGCGTGTCCTTTTCGCCGTCATCGGGCTGGATGGGGAAGTTGAATGCGTAGTGGCCCTTGGGGCCGTCGGGATCGAGCTTGAGCGAGGTGGGCAGGCCGGTGGGGCGCTGGGCCTCGGCACCGTCGACGACGGCATCGGCGGGGAGAACGATTTCGAAGGACTTGGTGCTGAACTGCGTGGTAGGCGGGGTGCTGTTGTTGTGGACGAAATAGCGCTCGGCGACGGTGAGCTGGCCGTTGGCGGCTTCGAACTGGAGGACATCGGCTTCGATGAAGACGCCCTGGACCTTGGGAGCAGCGTCGAAGACGGGGATGTCGCCGGGTGCGCCGCCCTGGGGCGCGGCGATGAAGTAGGGGCTGCCCTGGTGGGTTACGCGGACGAGGTAGGGGCCGGGGCCGGGCTCCTTGAGCGTGTACTTGCCGTTGGCATCGGTTTTGGCGGTGGCAACTTCGCCCATGCCGGCCTGGACGTCAACGAGGACGATGGTGTCGCCAGCGGCGGGCTTGCCGGTGGTCTTGTCGGTGACAGTGCCGGTGACGGAGGCGGCGTGGGCGAGGGGGACTGCGAGGAGGAGGGTGAGGAGTGCGATTTGAGTGGTTCGGATTTTCATGAAGGTTCCTATGGGTGATTCAGGATTCGAATTTGGGTGGAGGCATAAAGGCAAGTGCAGAAGCCAGAGCAAAAGCAAAAGCAAAAGCAAGAGCAAAGGCAAGAGCAAAGGCGAGAGCAAAGGCAAGAGCAAAGGCAAGAACAAGAACAACCGCAGATCCTTCGACTCACCACCCCCAAGCTGAAAAACGCTTGGGGCCCCGTTCGCTCAGGATGACAGCATTTTTGCTGATGACAGCATCTTTGGTGGTGGCAGTGTCGCTTTCTCAGGCTTGCTCGAGGTGGTCGATTTCGGCGAGCAGGGTGGCTGTTTCCTGTTCAAGAAGAGTGCGCTGGACTTCGAAGTCTTCCTTGGGATATTTGCCGGCTTTGAACTCGAAGTTGAGGTCGCGCAGGTTTTCGTAAAGCTGCTCCTTGCGTTCGTTGAGGTAGTCGAGACGGGTTTTCTGGCGTTGGGAGGCAAAGACGTTCTCGGGCCAGAAGGTGTAGACAAAGAGGGCGAGGGTGAGGGCAATGGCGGCAATTTCGCCTTGGAGTGTAGTCATTAAAGGTCTCCGTCCATGCCGGTATCCCGGCGAATTCTTTCGCGGCGTTCGCGTTCTTCGGGGTCGAGGTTGGCTTCGATTGAAGCTCCTGAGGGGAGCGGGGTTTTGCCGACCGACCAGCGACGGACGAGTAGGAAGGTTCCGAGGAAACCGGCAGCAAGGACGGCGAATGGGGCGATCCAGGCGACGAGGTTGAAGCCTTGCATGGTGGGCGCGGCGAGCATAGTGGCTCCGTATTTGGCGGCGAACCAGTCAAGGATCTGCTGGTCGGTTTTGCCAGAGGCGATTTGGGCCTTGAGCTCTTCGCGCTCGCGGCCGCTTTCAGGGCAGCCGACGTGGTTGCACTCGCCGAGGAGCTGGGCGCAGCCGCAGGTGCACATGAGGCGATGGCCGAGGTCGTTGAAGCGCGAACTTGCATCGGTGGCGCCGAGAGAGAAGGTGACGGCGATGGCGAGAAGCAGGGCTTGCGCGGATTTGAGAAAGAGACTTTTGGCTTTTGTGGTCTCCCACCCATTCGCCAGAAAGCGGCGAATGGATGGGGCACCCGGCGTTTTAACTCGCGAAGAGGCTGGAGCGGGGGCTAAAGCCCCATTCATTTCATTGGATCTATCGGCGTGACTGAAGCCACGCCCTGATACAAGGCTTCCGAGTTCGAGTTTTTCCGCAGCATGTTTTAGGCCGATGCGGAGGCGAGGCGAAGATTTCACAGACTGCCTCCTTTCAGAGCGGGCTCGGTTGGAACGGGTCGTGGGGCGGGGACGCGCAAGGCGGCCGTGGCAGGCGAAAGGCTGGGAACGAGGGCGATGAGCGTACCGACGACGAGAATCACGAGCCCGGCCCAGATCCATCCGACAAGTGGATTGAGCATGGCCTTGATGATGGGATGGCCGTTATCCTGATTCACGCCTTCGAAGACCAGATAGAGATCCTCATTCAGGTTGGAGCGAATGTCGGGCATGGTCGAGGTCTGCTGGCTGGCTTTGTAAAAACGGCGGACCGGGGTCATGGTATCGATCTGCTTGCCGCC
>PMXB01000160.1 GCA_003165935.1 Acidobacteriaceae bacterium
CTGCTGGTTGAGCAGATCGATTAGAACCTGCTGCTTCGCTGGTTTTTGGGTCTGGGCTTGGACGATGCGGTGTGGAACAACGCCGTGTTCTCGAAGAGCCCTGCAAACCCCCATAAACACTTGCCAGAGCAGCATTTCAAACAGACTTCGAACTGGACGAAATGGAAACCACCAGAAAAGACGCCCCAATTTGTCGAGTTTCAACGAGTTCCTGGAACGGTTCGCCAGGGGATACGTTTTGTGTCGGTGAGGTCACTGTTCTGGCCGAAGGGCAACATTTTACCTGGCCCAGTTTTCCCGTGGGCCAATCAATAGCACCACGGGACGTCCGCCCCACTAGGGCGCTAGCGGGATATTAAAAATGCTGACGCTGATGGGCGGAACTGTGGTTGCCGTTGCCGGCTCGCTCGCCTTTGTCTCCCTCACCACCAATTCAGCCGGCTTGCCTACGTGGTTTGCGGCGTTCAATCCAGAGCCCTCAAGCCGCAGGATTCTGGCCGGACCTGCGGCATGTGCGCCCGCCAGTTCCAAATCGAGAGTCTGCGCAGATTCCGTTGCATTGACCACCGCGACATGCAACGTTTTCCGATCGGACGACAGCGCTGCATACACGTCGAGGGGATAGGTGGGACTGCCGGAGTTCCGCTTTGGCTGGTCGCCTCCGACAGGGTACTTTGGCTCGGGCTGCGGCGCATTCCCGCCGACGGCTACGGGCATGGCGCCGGGAAATGTGTTGCTGTACATCTTGAAGATGAGGCCGAGACCGTTCAGAGTGGAGTCCGTCTGGTTGAAGTCGAGTGTCGAGGTACCCATGGTGTGCGCGGCCATGGTGATGGAGTCTGTGTGGCGCAGCATCTCATTGAAGACCATTCCGTAGGCGAGCGCCTGCCTGAGAGACGGGCTGCGGCCGAAGTCTCCGCCAAAATAGGCCCACTCATCGATGGATAGAAAGATCTTCTTCGCTGAAATTGCGGGGTAGCGCTCGATGTATCCCTGCCATTCCTCGCTCTTCACGCGCACAATGTTGGCCGGGTAACGCGCGAACTCCTGGAGGGTCTGCGTCACCTTCACGTTGGCCTGATCCGAGTTCGCATCGGGCGGCAGCGTTTTGGCTTTCTCCAGGTCGAAGTGCACGCTGGGCGAAGCGTACCAGTGCTCGGCCATGCCGTCGAAGTTGCCCATGCAACTCTTCAGAAAGCTGCCGGTCCAGTCGGCATCGGTGGAGTAGAGCGGGCCGAGGTTGCCGATATACTTCGCGCGCTCGGCGCCCGGGACGTTGCCATCCTCAAGCATCTCGCCTGAGGCAATGAGGGTAATGGACGGATCCGCCTTGCGCATGGCGCGGGCAAAGTCGTTGTGCTTTTGCATGAAGTACTTGGTGTCGGTGCGGCCGATCTGCCATGGGCCCCAGGGCTCGTTGCCAATGTTCCAGAACTTCACACGATAGGGCTCTGCGTGGCCGTTCTTCGCGCGGATCGCGCCCATGCGCGTGTTGACTGACCCGTTCATATACTCAACCTGCTCGGCCGCCGAGTGCGCATCGCCGAGGCCCGCGTTCACGCTGATGTAAGGCTCAACCCCGATCAGCTTGCAGAATTCGGCAAACTCATCCATGCCCAGGTCGTTGGTCTGCATCTGATTCCACGCGAAGTCCCACTCGGGCGGGCGCTGGTCGCGATCGCCAATGGCGTTGTACCAGGTGTAGTTCGATGTGTAGTTGCCTCCGAAGCGCCAGAAGCCCGATTTAATCTCTTTGAGCAGGGCAATAGTGTCGGGCCGAAAACCATGAATGTTGTCGGCGGGCATGAGCGAGATAGCGCCCACATGGAAGCTTCCGTGACCCGTGCCGGTAATCTCAATCGCGCCGTCCGCTGCATCGGCCTGCGCAACAAAGCTGAGCGGAATCGTCTTGTAAGTCTCCGCGAGAGGAGAAAGAACGATTGTCTGGTGCTCGCTGGCTCCCTGGCCCCACACGAGCGAAACCGTGATGTGCGCGCCGGGCGTTGCCTTCACCACAATGCGGCCCATGTATCGCTTTCCCTTGACGAGGGCGATGCCGCTCTGCCGGATGCCGTGGGCCGCCTTCGCATCGAGCGCAACGCGCGGGCCTTGCTCGCCGACGAAGGGCTTTTCCTTGTCCTGGGTCACAACTTCATCGCCGCCCACGGGCCGCCATTTGCGCAACTGCATTCCCGGAAACCCGCGCCGTTCCTGCGTCTCAGGGTCCTTTGAGACGATCGGGAAATAGAACTTGCGGTCGTCGATCATCTCCGCCCAGAGCGGGCCATACATGGTCTTGCCGATGTGCTCGATGAACATCCCGAAGATGTAGTTCGAGACGGGAGGAGCGGTCTGGGTGGTGTCGATATTGGCGACAACCTTCTGCGCTGCGGCCAGTTGAGCGCAAAGGCTGCAGCAGATCGCTAATGCCGCGCACAGGGTTGCAACGTTTATTGCCCTCTTCAGTGTCTTCATTGCGAACTCCTCGGATGGTTCTGTTGCGAACGGGGCTTCCGGAACCCTCGATCGAGTCCCGGAAACCTGTCGATGCCTAAACTCCACATGGAGCTAGCTCAGCAGTATCTTGCGCGCTTCGCCTTCAGGATCGTCGGCCATGCGGCATTGGTTGTCGAAGATCATGGTGGGGTTGTGCTCAGGATTGGTGGGTTGCCACGGAAGGCCGGGCTGGCTGGGGTTTCCCGTGCGCGCAAAAGTAGCCCACGCGGCGGCCATCTTGCGGGCCAGGGCCTGCGCCTCCGGCGTGTTGCCTGTCCCCTGTTCGCAGCGTTTGGTGTTGTCAAAGCAGAACTGGAGGTCGGCGGTGTGCCATGCACCGGGAATTCCGTCGAGCATCGGCGTCTGCCAGGTGAAGTAGTAGGTATAGGCGGGCGCGGCCTTCAACTCGTGCTTGAGCCGGGCCATCTTCACCACGTTGTTGCGCACCAGAAGACTGTTGAGGCCGGAGACACCGCTGCACATGTACGAGAGGGTGCGGATGGCCTTTTTCGGATAGGACTTTTTCAGAGCGGCGATGAGCGCGGTTGCCTTCTGGTCCCCGTAGGCCCTGGTCAAATTTGCGCGCCACTCGTCTTCAGTGGGGTGCGACGACATCTGGTTGCCTTCCTCGCTGACCGAGCCAATGAGCATGGGCACACTCTTTGAGATCTCGGGGGCAGCGTCGAAGAACGACCGCAAGGTGATGTTGCTGCCATCCACCGATGGCGACCAGCCGACTCTTGGCGGCCCGGGTGCGAAGGGTCCAAAGGGCCCGCGCATAGGCGGATTGATTTTTGCAACGGCAGCATTGCCCGCGGCGATGAGCGCCGGCCAGTCCATCTTCTGGAGCGAGGCAAGATCGTTCGGGGCGAGGCCCAGATCCTTCAGCATGACCCGCGTAACTTCACGCTGCTGCTCCCTGGAAGGAATGTTGCCGCCGCCGCCCGACTGCGCCGCAGCGCGATGGAAGAGGCCTGCTGCTTCAGGCATGCCCATCAGCGTGGTGACCTTGGAACCTCCGCCCGACTGGCCGTAGATCATCACGCGATCAGGATCGCCGCCGAAGTTGGAGATATTCTCCCGGACCCACTTCAAGGCAGCGACAAGGTCCGTCATGCCGACGTTGAGGGAGTTTTCGTAGGCCGCGCCGCCAATCTCGGCGAGATCGAGGAAGCCGAGGATATTGAGCCGGTGATTTACAGAGACCTGCACCACGTCGTGATGCCGGGCCATCTGCGCGCCTTCGTGGGCGGCCAGTTCGTATGAGGAGCCAAAGCTGTATCCGCCGCCGTGGATGTAGAACATGACCGGCCGCTTGCCGGTGAGGCTCGGCGTCCAGATGTTGAGCTTCAGCATCTCTTCGCTTTGCCATCCATCGTCCCACTCCTGAAGGAAGGTTTGTTCTGAGGCCGTCCAGGGATGCAGGGTCTGCGGGCAGTTGGCGCCATAGACCAGTGCGGGATACTCATCCTTCCATGGGGTGGGGGGCTTGGCCGGCAGCCAGCGGTTTTCTTTGGCCGTGGTCTGTCCGTAGGGAATTCCCTTGTAGGTGAAGACGCCGCCATCCAAAAAGCCGCGGACCTTGCCGTATTGCGTGTTGGCGATTGCGCTGCGCGGCGTGGTGCAGTTTCCCGGCGCCTGGTGCGAGGCGGTCATCACATCATCGGATGCATGGGCTTCGGGGGCTGAAGCCAGGCCGAGGCCTGCCGCGACAGAAAGCAGCATCGCTTCACGCCGGTTGAAATGGAGAGGATCTCGTCCTTGCGGCATTGTTTTCTCCTCCGGGGATGTTTCGGTGAAACGGGCAGATTTCGTGGGGTCGTCAACGGTCAGCGGCGAATGGTTCGATTCCACATCTCGCCCTGTACGGCTTCCGTTCCGTAAAGCTTCCTGAACTGACGCATCCAAGACCGCCAACATAGTAAATCGCTTTTCTTCGATCTGTCGACGAAAAAGGGCGGGGCGCGCACATGGTCTGGGGCCGGGGCACCGCCTCCGGTATCAGGCTGGCGGGTAAACTCGCGTTCTTTATGCATGAATCCTGGCGTAGAACCGGCGAAGTTGCCGAATCAAGATTGGGGCTGATATGGTTTTCGGGCAAATCGATTTATCGGCGGTTCCCCCGGAAAGCACGCGGGACTGGCAGGCAAGCCTGGTTATTTGTGAGCGGAAATCCGCGGCTCACCCCCACAGTCGAAAGCATCGCACTTCCTTCAACCTCACATTGGAGATTCCCATGAAAATCCGCAGGCCGCACATCGTCAAGTGCATCGTCGCGTGTACCGGAGCGCTTCTGGCCGTTGTCCTTGTCCAACCGNNCCCGAGCCGATCGGCCTGGCTGCGACGTTCGACGCGCCGGGCATTCACACCATGGCGGGGCAGATCGGCATCGAGGGGCGCATCAAGCACGTGCAGAATGTGCGCGAGGGCCACACGGGAATCATGGGCGGACTCGATTTCTGGTCTCCCAATCTGAACATATTCCGCGATCCACGGTGGGGCCGCGGCCAGGAGACCTACGGGGAAGACCCCTTTCTCACCGGCCGCATGGGCGTTGCCTACGTGACCGGCCTACAGGGTGAGGACCCCAACTACTATCTGGCCATCGCCACCCCCAAGCACTTCGCCGTGCACAGCGGCCCCGAGCCGACGCGCCACTTTGCCGATGTGGACGTGAGCCGGCACGACGAACTGGACACCTACACGCCGGCCTTCCGCGCCGCCGTGGTGGACGGCAAGGCCGGATCGGTAATGTGCGCCTACAACGCCATCAACGGGGAGCCAGCCTGCGCCAACGAGTTCCTGCTGCAGGAACTGCTGCGTGGAAAATGGGGCTTTCAGGGTTATGTGGTCTCAGACTGCGACGCGGTGAAGGATGTAGCGGCCAACCACCGTTATCGGGCCAGCCAGGCGCAGGGCGCGGCCATCTCCGTGCTGCGCGGCATGGACAACGAGTGCGTCACCTTCACCCAGCGTTTTGGCGAGCCGGTGGAGAAGGCCTACATCGATGCGGTGCAGCAGGGCTATCTGCCTGAGAGCGTGCTCGACACATCGCTCATTCGACTCTTCACCGCGCGCATCAAGCTTGGCATGTTCGATCCGCCGGACATGGTTCCCTATACGAAGATTGACGAGAAGGAACTGGACAGCGCGGCCCACCGCGCCGAGGCGCGCAGGCTGGCGAACGAGGCCATGGTTCTGCTGAAGAACGACGGCCTGCTCCCGCTGAAGGCTGGAGTGAAGAAGATTGCGGTCGTGGGGCCGCTTGCCGACCAGACCCGCCCGCTGATTGGCAACTATGCCGGCCAGCCGACGCACATTGTTTCGGTGCTCGAGGGCCTGAAGGCGCAGTTTCCCGGAGCCGCGATTACGTTTGTTCCTGGCACGCAATTCTTGCGGACCGATGGAGTAGCGGTGCCCGACGCGCTGCTCAGCACGCCGGACGGAAAGCCTGGACTGAAGGCCGAATA
>PMXB01000354.1 GCA_003165935.1 Acidobacteriaceae bacterium
GCGGGTGCTGGATGCGCTGGAGGAGAAGCATCCGGCGCTGGGCGGGACGATTCGCGATTATGGGACGGGGAAGCGGCGGGCGTTTCTGCGCTTCTTCGCGTGCGGGGACGATTGGTCGCACGAGCAGATGGACAAGGAGTTGCCCGAGGCGGTAGCTGAGGGGAAAGAACCGTTGCTGGTGGTGGGAGCAATAGCGGGCGGGTGAATGTAGGGAATAGGGTATAGGGTATAGGGTCTGCGGATTAAGGGATTCGGGGCTTCCTGCGCAGAGAGCGCTCGAAGCGAGTGGAGGCAACGTGAAACGGTTCTACCTGCTGATTGTTGCCAGTGTGTTGTGCGGGATAGCTGTTTATCTGCGTTATCCGACCACTGAGTTGAGCGAGAACTTTGACGGCGTGAAGCCGGAGCTGACGCTTGAGGATGCAGGGGCATTTCATACTTTGAACGGAACGAATGTCGACGTGCTGGGAAGCGATTTGCAGGCGAACCTTTGCGCTGCGCCGGAGTCGGGCAACTGCGTGGATTTGGGCGGGACCGGGGGGAATCCGCAGGCGACGTTGCAGTCGATGAAGCCGATCGATCTGGAGCCGGGTGAAACGTACCGGCTGAGCTTTCAACTGATTGGCTCGCAGCGCGGGAATGAGACATCGACGACCGTGAGCTTCGGGCCGTACCGGGAAACCTTCGTGCTGGAATCGGGCGATAACAAGAGCGGCATTGTGAAGGATGCGGCGGTGACGGTGAGCGAGGCACAGTCGGCGTTTTTGACATTTACTAACAACACGAAGACCGAGGAAGGCGCGCTGCTGGACAACGTGAGCGTGGTCAGCACGGGGGCAGGAAGCGGGGTTTCGGCAATCTCTCTGCTGGTGGTGGCCGCCGGGTGCGTTTTGTTGTTCTTTCTAAGGCCGGCGTGGCTTGGTAAGGTTGGCTGAATCTCTCCTCAGGCGTAGTCCCAGCGGCGGGCGATTTGGCGGGCGATGAGGAAGAGGACGACGCCAGTAGATACGAGGACGGTGACCTGGGGCCAGAGGGCGGAGACGGGCATATCGCGCCAGAAGACTTTGGTGAATCCGTCGATGGCCCAGCCATTGATGGTGAAGAGGCCGGCGGTTTGCATGGCTTTGGGCATGAAATAGCGGGGGAACATGCTGCCGCCGATGGCGGACATGGACATGATGACGATGGTCGAGAGCGCGCCGAGCTGAGCACGCGAGCGGCAGATGCTGGCGAGGAGCATGCCGAATGCGGCGACAGCGAAGGCTGTGCTGAGGCCCATGACGACGAAGCCTGGGATGTGGTGGGGCAGATCGACGCGATAGACGAGCCAGCCGAAGACGAACATGGCGGTGAGCTGAGTGAAGGCGAGGAGGATGGCAAAGGTCATTTTGCCGGCAAGCAGAGTGCCCATGGAGACGCGGGAGGCGAGGACGCGGTCGAGGGTGCCGGATTCGGCTTCGTCGAGGAGGGAGCCAGCGGCGCCGCTGGCGGTCCAGAGGAGGAACATGACGCCGAAGGCCGCGGCGTAGAAGGCGATCATGGGGTTGGGCTTGTTTTCGCCGACGACAGCGCGGGAGTGGACCTGGATCATGCCTCCTCCGCCGGAGGACGAGGGTCGGTTAGCGTTGGCGGGGTCGGCCATATATTTGCGCATTGCGGCCATCTGGGCATCGACGCGCTTCTGCTGCTCGGGAGTGAAGCCACCGATGTTTCTGCCGGTGAGGTCCATGCCCTGCTGAGCCATGGTGGTTGGCATGGAGGTCATGGCGGCTTTTTGGAGAAGGCCATTCACCATTTGCGGGGCGATTATGTCGCTGGAGTCGTTGAGGAGCTCGATCTGCGTGGCGGGTTGTGCGGGACCAAAGGAGATGGGATGGAGGCCGTAGCCAGAGGGGATGATGAGGGCGACGGGGACATCGCCTGCCTTGACTGCGGCTTCAGCGGAGGCGGCGGTGTAGTCGGGGGGAGTTGGGTTTTCTTTCGTCGGCTCAGGTCCGGTGGCGACCTTCAATGAATCTTCATTCTGAAGGGAATGGAGAAGCTGGGCAGAGGCTTGGGAGTGGTCCTGATCGACGACAATGATGGAGATCTTTGGCGTAGTGGAACCGTGGCCGGAGTAAATCATGGCGAAGACGGCGAAGAAGATGATGGGGAGCAGGAAGCTGAGAGCGAGCGCAAAGCGGTCGCGGCGGAGGCCGATGAGGGCGATGCGGGCGATGTTGAGGAATTGTGGCATATTAGTCGCGCAGCTCCCTTCCGGTGAGGTGGAGGAAGACAGATTCGAGGTTGGGGCGGCGGAGGGCGAGATCTTCGAGGTCGAGGCCCGCGGCGGCGGCGGAGTCGAGGAGGCGGGCGAGATCGGTGGGGTGGTCGATGGCGAACTCGGCGGTGGAGTCCTTGAGGGAGCCGCCATGGGTGGAGGCCCAGACGGAGAGTGCTGGGGACGAGTCACGGAAGCGGGCGATCACCTGTGCGGAGGCGGTGAAACAGTTCTGGATGAGGGCCTGGTGGGTGTCGAGGGCGATGATGCGCCCGTGGTCGACGATGGCGATGCGGTCGGCCAGGCGCTCGGCCTCTTCCATGTAGTGGGTGGTGTAAATGATGGTCATGCCGCGGTCGCGCAGGGCCTCAATCATCTCGAAGATACGATTGCGGGACTGTGGATCGACGCCGACGGTGGGCTCGTCCATGAGGACGAGTCGGGGCTGATGGATGAGGCCGGCGGCCATGTTGAGACGGCGCTTCATCCCGCCCGAGAGGGTTCGGACGAGTGCGCCGGCTCGGTCTTCGAGGGCAGACCAGTTTAGGCACCAGGCGACGGCGTCACTGAGGGGCTTGCCGGTGAGGCCGGAGTAACGGCCGAAGGCGCGGAGGTTTTCGGCTGCGGTCAGGCGGGGATAGAGGGCGAGCTCCTGGGGGATCCATCCGATGGCGGCGCAGGCGGCAGGGGAGCCTGCGGGCGCGCCGAAGATGCTGATGGCGCCGGCGTCAGGAGCGACGCGGCCAACGATGGCGCGGATGAGAGTGCTTTTACCTGCGCCGTTGGGGCCGAGAAGGCCGAGACATTCTCCGGAGTGCAGCTCAAGGGAGATGTTGTCGACGGCTTTGACCGATCCGAAGTGTTTGACGAGGCCGGAGACGAGGAGCGGCGCGGGATGGGGCGGTGGCACGGGAAATACTGCGGCTGCCATGAGCGGACTCCTGCGGTTGGAGCGTTGGGGCAATCGTACAGCAAACGGAGGACTTGGATGTAAAACGCAACGGGAGGCAGAGAAGTTCCGTAAGGCTGCTGCGGGCACCTGCCATTCGGTTCACCGCGGCGAACGGTTTGCGCAACCAAGGGGCTTTGTGGTCTCTCACCCTTATTGCAAAAAACGCAGCAACGATAGGGCGCCCAGCGGTGTTGGCCCTGATTTCATCTGAGGGAGCGGTTCGCGTAGTGGGGCAAATTGGGTGGCCCGTATTGCTCAGACTGGGGGGATTCGGCTGACTAGTGTGAAGGACGGTAGGGTAGACAGGTTTCGGGTCGACCCTAGCGAGGAGAATCGATGAATGGATTAAGAGTTTTTGCGATAGCAGCGGTTGCAGGCGCTATGTTGGTGGCAGCCCCGCTGAAGGCGTCTGCCCAGATTTCGGTAGAGGTCGGAGTGGCCCCGGATTGTCCTTATGGCTACTATGACTATGCTCCGTATAGCTGCGTTCCCGACGGCTATTATGGTCCGGAGTGGTTCGACGGCGGCGTCTTCATTGGCGTTGGCCCGTGGTTTCACGGTCCGGAGAACTTCAAGGGGAATGTAGATAATTCCTTTGACCCGCACCACGGCTACAACGGACCGGCACCGAAGGTAGGCGAGAAGGCCTCTGCGCAGCGCAGAGATCCGGCGCAGTTCAAGGGGAACGAATCGCGCGATGGACGCGGTCACACGGGCGGCGAAAAGAAGTAACTGGCGGCAGCGGTCGCCGAGACGGATTGAATGCAGAAAGAGCGCGGCTGAGTCTGCGCTCTTTTTGCGTGAGGGTGTGGGTGTTGGGACTTACTTGCGGTAGATGGCGGCGAGATTGGCCCCGGCTTCGGCGTCTTCAATGACGGGGACGATGGTGATATCGAGTAGATCGGCCCACTTGGCGGCGCCGAGGTGGAGCAGGGCTGCGTTGTCGGTCTCGTAGAGGGAGAATCCGCCGCTGCAATCGGCTTTGTGCCAGCGGCCGAGAAGGGTGACTCCCGGGGTGGGTGCGGCCTCGCCGGCGAGGAACTTCTCAGCTAATTCCTGGACGGTTCCGGGAATGATGCTGTAGGTGGACATGAATTTCATGGTCGTTCTCCTGCGTTGGAATTTGCGGTGAACAGGGGGGAAAGCCGCGCGGCGATTATAGGCTCTGGAGCGGGGGATGGTCGCGTGAATTTATGTGCGCAGTCGAGGGGGGATTGCTTTCAAAAAAGGGGAATCCCAGGCCTCAAAAGCGGGGTGAAGCCTGGGATTCCGTTGGAGAGAGGGGAATGCCGGGGAGGCGGCCACGTTCGCTCCGTATAGCGGCTTCTGGGCGAGGCCGCAGGCAAATACTCAAGGGGCTAAGGAATGCGGGTGGGTATCAATACGACTCGTGATCCTGGTCGATTGGCCGACTACTTCCTGCGCTGAACTGATCGATTCCGGGTTCGCGGAGATCAAAGGGTGTAAAGCGGGAATGGGCTTCGTCCTCCCAGGCCTCGGTTTCACTCTGATTGCTGTGCTGGAGAAAGTATCGGTCGTCGATAGCGGCGAAGTAGCCACGAAAGGGACCCGCGTTTTCGTGCCGCGATTGCAGCGATCTGCGGAAGGCCATGGCGATACCAATGAGGAGTACCGGAGCGCCAATCAAGAGCAGGCTGAGGGTGGCATTGACCATTGGGTTCTCCTTTGAAGGCGAGGTCTCCGCAAGCCCTTTTCCAGGAAGCAGGGACANNCCGCGCGGGTCATTTCCACTAACTAAACAGTATTAGGGCTAACCCGCAACTCTCACAAACAGCGCGAATGCCTAAAGCTCAAGACGGGCGCTGTGAATTTCGGCGACCGATGAGAAATGCGAATTAGTGTTCGTGCTTGCCGGGGCGGAGCATGAGTTCTCGGATGGCTTCGCGGGGATCCTTGCCGTTGTTGAGGATCAATTCCATCTGCTCGGTGATGGGCATTTCGACGTTGTGTTGGCGGGCGAGGCCGAGGGCGGCGCGGGAGGTGCGGACACCTTCAGCGACTTTGCCGCCGAGGCTCTCGAGGACCTCAGGCAGCTTGCGGCCTTTTCCGAGCGCTTCTCCGACGGTGCGATTACGACTGAGCGAGCCGGTGCAGGTGAGCACGAGGTCTCCGACGCCGGAGAGGCCGGCGAGAGTTTCGCGCTTGCCGCCGCAAGCCACAGCGAGGCGAGTGATTTCGGCGATGCCGCGGGTGATGAGAGCGGCGGTTGAGTTGTGGCCGAGGCCGACGCCGGCAGCGACACCGGCGGCGATAGCAATAACGTTCTTGAGCGCTCCACCGAGCTCGACGCCGATGACGTCGGAGGAGGTGTAGAGGCGAAGGGTCTCAGAAGAAAACTCAGACTGGATGCGGGCAGCGACGGCGGGGTCAGAGAAGGCGGTGACGATGGCGGTTGGCTGGCCCTGGGCGACTTCGATGGCGAAACTTGGGCCGCTGAATGCGCCGATGGGGAGAGCGGAGATGGAGCCTTCGGAGCTGAATACGCCGGTGGTTTGTACGGGGCTGAGGTAGGCTGAGCCGCCCGGGTCGAGCGAGATGGTGGGAGGCTCAAGGGCGAACTTTCCGGCGAGCGCTTCGGCGATGACTTCTGTCATGCGGAGGAAGGAGTTGTCTTCGACGCCTTTGGTGGCGGAGACGATGATGGGGCCCGGATGAAGATGGGGGCGAAGACGAGCGAGCGTGGGGCGGAGGAATTCAGAGGGGATGACGGAGACGACGATTTCAGCGCCGGAGATGTCGCTGTCATCGGCAGTGACGACGATGTCGGGCGGGAGCGGGAAGCCGGGCAGGAAAAGGGTGTTCTCGCGGGCGGAACGGATGGTGCGTGCTTCCTGCCCGCTGTGAGACCAGAGGACAATTTGGTGGCCGCCGCGGCGGGAGAGGGTAAGCGCGATGGCGGTTCCCCAGGCGCCGGCGCCAAGAACAGCAATGCGACTCATACGGTTGCGCTTTCAGGCTTCGAGGATTGCGAGCCGAATTTGGATTCAGTGCCGTTGATGAGGCGGCGGATGTTCTGGTGGTGTTTGGCGATGATGAGGAAGGCAACGATGCACTGCGCGGCGATGAAGAAGGGCGTGCGGGGGCCGGAGGACAGCATCCATGCGAAGAGCGGGAAGCTGGCTGCGCCGAGGATGGAGGCTAGCGAGACGTAACGGCTGATGAGAATGACGAGGAAGAAGACTGCGATGGCGGCGAGGGCGGCCCAGGTGGAGGCGACGAGGAATACGCCAAAGCCTGTGGCAACACCTTTGCCGCCTTTGAACCGGAGCCAGACCGGGAACATGTGGCCGAGGACGGCGCAGATGGCGGCAAGGGCTTCCATGTTCTGAACGGGGATGGGGGGGGCGAATGTGGAGACGATGTAAGCGGCGAGCCAGATGGCGGAGCAGCCCTTGAGCACGTCGAGGAGGAAGGTGGCAGCGCCGAGGCCCTTGCGGCCGGAGCGCAGGACGTTGGTTGCGCCGATGTTTCCGGAGCCAATGGCGCGGATGTCCTGCTTGAGGAAGATGCGCACCAAAAGATAGCCGACGGGGACAGAGCCGAGGAGATAGGAGACAGCGGCGATCAGGAGGGTTGCAGGATACATTCCGAAGGAAAGTGTAGCAGGTGGCACTCAGTCGGCGATGACGTCGCCGGGGAGGATGGGCTTGGTGCGATGGAGTTTGCCGTTGGCGGCGAGGAATGCCATGAAGGCGAGCGTGAGGATGTATCCGATGAGCTTGACCATGTTCGCTTCCTGTGTGCGAGGCAAGGATTTCCAGAGGATCAGGAGGACGGTCTGGCCGACGGAAGCAGCCCAAACGGTGCCGTAGAAGTAGCGGCGCTCGCGGCCTTCGCCCTTGGTGGAGAAGCCGACGCGGGGGAGTTTGCCGAGGATGCCGAGGAGAAGGATGACGGCACAGATTGGGGCGTAGGCGTAGTAGTAGATCTGCTTGAGGTACCAGGTGCCAGTGAAGGCGGCGAGGGCGGTACCGATCAGATTGAGGAGTGCGAAGTTGATNNTCGTCGAAGCGAAGGATGTAGGGTTCGGGCTCGCATCCGGGCATGCGGCCACGGAGTCCAGCGATGCCGGTGCCGATCATGACGACGGCCAGCCAGAGGACGTTCCAGGAGCGGAATCCCTGAGAAAAGAGGGAAAAGGTGAGTGGGCCAGGAGAGAGAAAGAAGACCCAGATCCAGAGTGGCCAGTGGCAAAGCCTGTAGACAGGGGTATTGTGGTCGCGGAGCTTTCGCTCGTGCGCATATTCAACTTTTCCGCGGTATTCCATTGGAACTAGGGTATAGGGTCTGGGGTCGAAGGGTCTAGGGTGTGGAAGGCAGGGAACAGGGAACAGGGAACAGAAAACAGGGAAAACAGACCTAGCGGTCGCGGAGGGCGTTGCGGGCGGAACGGACTTCGGCGGCGAGGACCTGGAGGACCTTGAAGGCGAGGTGTTGGTCACTGGACATGAGGGCGAGGAACTGTTCGCGGGAGATGTAGCCGAGGACTGCGCCGGGGTGGGCAACGGCGGTGAGGGTGTAAGGCTCGTTACCGATGAGGCCGGGGAGGCCAAGGACGGCTCCGGGATCGGGCTGGAGGGAGACAATCTGCTTACCCAATGGGGAGTTCATGGTGAGGGTGGCGTTGCCGCTCTTGAGGATGTAGAGTCCGTCTGGAGTGTCGCCCTGGCGGAATAGGACGCGGTAGTCAGTGCACTCGATGGGGGCCGACTTTGGCTCGAGACCGTCGAGGAGTTCGGGATCGGCATGAAATGCGGCGGGATCGAGTTTCACGTTCAGTCTCCGGGGGCGAAGAATAGGGAACATTAGCGTCGGCCCCCATTTACTGTCGTGGCGGACGACACATGAGGATAGTCGCATCCGGGGGGAGGCGAAAGACGTGATGTCTATCACATATCGATGGTTAAATGACGGGGCGTTCATTGAACGGGTGTGGCTGGCGAAGGGAAAATGGGATTCAGAGAGAGGGGGGTGTGGCCTTGGTTAAATTACTCATAACGAAGGGCTTCAATGGGGTCGAGGTTGGCGGCGCGGATGGCGGGGATCATGCCACTGACGAGGCCAACTACGGCGAGAATGCCGGTGGCAACGAGGACGGAGACGGGGGAGATGATGAGTTGGATGTCGGCATCGTGGGCGTTTTTGGCAATGGCGGAGTAGAAGGTGATGCGGCCCACGCAAAGAGAGACGGCGTAGGCGAGGACAATGCCAGCGAGGCCGCCGACGCCGGTGATGGCGAGGGCCTCGGCGAGGAACTGGATGAGGATGTGGTGGCG
>PMXB01000314.1 GCA_003165935.1 Acidobacteriaceae bacterium
GTCTTCATTTCTCCTACAGCTTTTTCATGCCCGTTCCTGTATTTTCATTGAATATCGCAGTCCCAGCGCCGACGCAGCGAGGGCTTGAATCGACCCTCAGTCAATGCCGCGCCACTTCGTTGCTTGCAAGGGAGGATGCTTGAGCTCCATCGACCCGTCACTATCCAACCGTGACCTCGCTCCCACAACGCCGGCGCAGCGCACCTGGGGCCTCTACAACTACACCGCTCTCTGGTTCTCCATGTGCATGGAGATCACCACCTACCAGCTCGCCTCCGGCCTCATTGCCAAGGGCATGGACTGGAAGCAGGCGGTCGGCACGGTCCTCCTCGGCAACCTCATCGTTCTCGTCCCCATGCTGCTCAACGCCCATGCCGGCGCAAAATACGGTATTCCCTTTCCCGTCTTCATCCGCGCCCCCTTCGGCGTCCGCGGCGCAAATATCCCCGCCATCCTCCGCGCCATTGTCGCCTGCGGCTGGTTTGGCATTCAATCGTGGATCGGCGGCACCGCCATCTACGCCATGCTCGAGGTCATCTGGCCATCCGTCGCCACCCACCCAGCCGTCTTGTGGGCAAGCTTCCTCGGCTTCTGGCTGCTCAACATGGTCGTTGTCTGGCGTGGCGTCGAATCCATCCGCCATCTCCAGGCCATCGGCGCNNCTCACCGCCATGGTCGGCTATTGGGCTACGCTCGCGCTCAACATCCCCGACTTCACCCGCTACTCCAAGTCACAGAGCGGCCAGGCTTGGGGACAAGCTCTCGGCCTTCCACTCGCCATGGTCCTCTACACCTTCGTCGGCATCGCCGTTACTTCCGCGTCCGCGGTCCTCTTCGGCCATCCCATCTGGAATCCAATCATCCTCATCGGTGCCTTTCATCAGCCCTTCGTCGCTTTCATCGCCCTCATCGGCATCCTCATCTCCACGCTCAACGTCAACCTCGGCGCAAACGTCGTCTCGCCTTCAAACGACTTTTCCAACCTCTATCCCCGGCTCATCAGCTTCCGCACCGGCGGCATGATCACCGGCCTGCTCGGCCTCGCCATGTGCCCCTGGAAGCTCCTCGCCACGCCCGACGCCTTCATATATGGATGGTTGATCGGCTACTCCGGCCTCATGGGCCCCGTTGCCGGCATCATGATCGCCGACTACTTCCTCATCCGCAAAACCGAACTCGACGTCAACTCGCTCTATCATCGCGAAGGCGTCTATCACTACACCAAAGGCTTCAACCCCCGCGCGATCATTGCGCTCGTTCTCGGCGTCGGCGTAGCCCTAATCGGCCTCTTCGTCCCATCGCTCCACTTCCTCTACGACTACGCCTGGTTCGTCGGCTTCTTTGTCGCAGGGGTCGTCTACTTAGCGCTGATGAGGATCGCTGCTCCTACTTCCGTTGCTCCGGCCTGAGTTTCCAATAGCCTAACCCGACCACGAGAAATGCAGTGAGAATAACGCCTAAGGAATAAACGAATGAGTAGAGCAGAGGACCCTGCTCCCAGACTGCTAAGAGAACAGCTCGATCCTGATATAGCAGGACGCAGAGCATCACCATGAATATAAGAAGTATCCAACCAAAAACAATGCGCGAAGTGAGCAAGTACAGCTTGCTTTGCCTCGCCATTCTCCTATTTAAGGTTAGGATCACCAGGCAAATGCCCAGGAGTATAAACGGGGCTTCAATATCCTGAGTGAGGCTATTTACGCCCGGAATGCTCATATCGACCTATTTCCTGGAGTGCCCCAGGTCTCGCCTTTGAGACCTGGAACTCCACTCGCCAATGCGCAGCTGAAGGCTGAAAGCTGATAGCTGACAGCTGCACTTCTACTCCACCAGCGCATCCGCAATCCCCAGATGCTCATCCAGCGCCGCAATCCCCAGGTCCAGCTCCTCCTTCGTCACGATCAGCGGCGGAGCAATCACAAAGTGGCTGACCCACGCCTGGATCGAAACGCCCTGCGCCAGCATCTTCGCCGCAATCTGATCCACCACCAGCGGCTTGCCTTCCACCTTGTCGCTATTCGTGTTGAAGAGCTTCTTCGTCACGCGATTCTTTACAATCTCCACCGCGAAGAACAGCCCCATTCCGCGCACATCGCCCACGGATGGATGCTTCGCCTTCAGCGCTTCCAGCTTCTCGCGCACATACGGCTCCAACTCTGCAGCCCGCTCCACCAGCTTCAGCCGCTGCATCTCTTCAATCGTGGTCACTGCCGGGCCCAGCGTCATCGGATGAGCCTCATACGTGTGCCCATGCGCGAAGTAGTGATCCTCAAAATAGTCGGCAATCTTTGCCGTAGTCGCGCATAGCCCCAGCGGCATGTAGGCCGATGTGATGCCCTTGGCCGTGACCAGAATGTCCGGCGTCACGCCCCAGTGATCCATCGCAAACCATTTGCCCGTCCGTCCCCACCCAGCCATCACCTCATCGGCAATCAGCAACACCCCGTGCCGATCGCAGATCTCGCGAATGCGCGGGAAATACTCCGGCGGCGGCACCAGCACACCGTTCGTGCCCACCACCGGCTCCATAATCACTGCTGCCACATCGCTCTCGTTCTCGATCATGTGCTCGATGTAGTCCGCGCACGCAATATTGCAGCTCGGATAGCTGTGCTTGATCGGGCAGTCGTAACAGTTCGTCTCAGGAGCGAAAATGAACCCGCCCCCCTTGCCACCCGGCTCCATGGCCCAGCGCCGCGGATCGCCCGTGGCCGCGATCGATGCCATAGTCGACCCATGATACGAGCGATAGCGCGAGATGATCTTCGTCTTGCCCGTGTACATCCGCGCAATCTTGAACGCCGCCTCATTCGCTTCCGTCCCGCTTGTCGCGAAGAAGAACTTGGTCAGCCCTGCCGGCAGCACTTCCAGCAGCTTCTCGCTCAGGCGCGCCCGCGCCCGCGTAGCAAAACCCGGCGCAACGTAGGTAAGCTCTCGCGCCTGCTCGGCAATCGACTCGATCACGCGTGGATTCTTGTGCCCCAGGTTCACGCACATCAACTGCGAGCTGAAATCGAGATAGCGCTTGCCCGCGCCGTCGATAAAGTAGCATCCCTCGGCATCGGCAATATACATCGGCTTCCAGCTCTTCTGGAACCGCCATGTGCCGTAGTTGTGCAACCGCGTCGTCGCGGAAATCTCTTCCGGCGTCATCTCTTTTTGCGGGGGAATAGTTGTCTCGCCTGTATCGCTCATTGCGCGGCTCTCCTCTTGAGAATGTTCAAATCCTATCATCGCAGCGTCGTAGCGCCGGTCTCNNAGATCCACCTTGCTCGACCCCGGGTCAGGCCACCGGCTCGTCACCACCTTCGCGCGCGTATAGAACTGCACACCCTCCGGCCCATACATATGCAGATCGCCAAACAGCGAAGACTTCCATCCGCCAAAACTGTAATAGGAGACAGGAACAGGAATCGGAACGTTCACCCCCACCATGCCCACTTCCACATCGAACTGAAACTGCCGCGCGGCGCCGCCATTCTGCGTAAAGATCGCTGTCCCATTGCCATAAGGATTCTCGTTGATCATGCGCACTCCCTCGGCGTACGAATCCACGCGCACTACGCTCAATACCGGCCCAAAGATCTCCTTGTCGTAGCAAGCCATGCCGGGCCGCACGTTGTCGATCAGCGATGGCCCCAGGAAAAATCCGCTCGTCCCTGTTGCAGCATCCTTGCGGCCATCCACGGCCAGCGTCGCTCCTTCTGCGACTGCGGTGTCCAAATGCCCCGCGACCCGATCCCGATGCTCGCGCGTAATCAGCGGTCCCATCTCAACGCCCGGCGCCGACCCCGGTCCCACCTTGATCTTCACCAGCCGCTCGCGAATCGCTGCCACCAGAGGCTCTGCAACACTGCCCACAGCGACCACCGCCGAGATTGCCATGCATCGCTCCCCCGCCGCGCCATACGCCGCTGAAACAGCCGCATCGGCCGCCATCGCGATATCCGCATCCGGCAACACCAGCATGTGATTCTTCGCGCCGCCCAGCGCCTGCACTCGCTTCCCGTTCTTTGTCCCCGCCTCGTAAATCGCCTTCGCCACCGGCGTCGATCCCACAAAGCTGATCGCCTTCACGTCAGGATGCTCGAGCAACCGATCGACGGCAACCTTGTCCCCGTTCACAATATTCAGCACGCCGTCCGGCACGCCCGCCTGCTGCGCCAGTTCCGCAATCAACATGCTCGCCGATGGGACCTTCTCTGAAGGCTTCAGCACAAACGCATTCCCGCACGCAATCGCATTCGACAGCATCCAAAGCGGCACCATCGCCGGAAAGTTGAACGGCGTAATCCCTGCCACCACTCCAAGCGGCTGCCGAATCTGATACACATCAACGCCGCGGCTCGCCTGCTCGGTGTATCCGCCCTTCAGCAGGTTCGGAATCCCGCACGCGAACTCCACGTTCTCCAGGCCGCGCGCCACTTCGCCCAGCGCGTCCGCCGTTGTCTTGCCATTCTCGCGCGTCAGTGCCTCAGCAATTCGGGCGCGATTCTGCACAATCAGTTCGCGCAGCTTGAACAGCACTTCGGCCCGCCCTGACAGTGGCACTGACCGCCATTCGTGCTGCGCAGCCTTCGCCGCGGCCACCGCACCATCCACATCCGCCGCGCCGGCAAACCC
>PMXB01000002.1 GCA_003165935.1 Acidobacteriaceae bacterium
GCGCCTTTTATATTGCGTGAAATCGCCTGATAGCGCCTCCTGACGCACACAAGGGAGAACTCTGCGAAAAACCTGAAGCTTATTCCGCCGCGAGACCGTAACTATTCCGTAGGAGGCTAACATGCATGACACAAAGGAGCGGTTGTCTCTGTTGTGGATCTTCGCGTTATTAAACTACCTGTATGCGGACGTGCTTGCCCTGTTCGCTTTCGTTGGCTCGCCGAATTCAGCCCCACACCTTCCACAATGGGCTCTGCTGGGTTCAGCGGTCTTAATGGAAATACCCATCGCCATGATNNTGGCGAATATCATCGCGGGTGCAATTCTGACCCTTGTGAACGGTTTCCTGACCTTCGTTCTGCCTCTGACTAACGGTGACTTTCGGGACCCCGTTTTTCCTGCGTACGTGTTCTTCGCGACGATCGAAACTGTATGCACCTCGGTCATCATCTGGCAGGCGTGGACTTGGTCAGGGGTTGAAGCCGCAGTTCGTCCGGAGCGGACCGTCCGCCAACCGGAAGCTGGGATCACTTCTTCTTAGAGCCGCTGCCGCGCTCGCAACAAAATTCGTTCAAATGAGGTGAATGTGAAAAGAGAACGCGTAACACGGATCGTCCTGGTGATCGTGGGGCTGTGCGTCATGTGCCTCACTGAGGGACACACACAAATCTAATAAGGAGAATATCCAATGAAACAAAACATGATGTTAACCATCGTGTCTCTGCTCTCGATCCTCTTGCTGACGCTTCACATTACGGACGACATCGTCCGTGGGATATCGCAGGCCGAGCCCTCAAACATTGCGTTGGCCGTTCTCGTTGTGCTGCTGTACGGGACGCTGGTGCTCGCCGAACGAAGATCGGGGTACGCCATCATGCTGCTCGTCGGGTTGTTCGCGGCGGCCACGCCCGTCATGCACATGAGGGGGGCACATTACGGCGAGATCGCCAAGTCCACCGGCGGCTTCTTCTTCGTCTGGACACTCTGGGCGCTCGGCGGGCTCGGGGGCCTCACCTTCGTCCTCTCCGCGCGCGGACTGTGGAGTCTGCGACGGGGCCAGCCACGGTAGTCAGGAGTCGCGTGAGCGAGCGCAGAAACCCCACTCCTCTTCTTTTCACGGGTTTTTTCCTGAGGCGATGACAGTGGTAGCGCAGCGGCTCTGGGGCAGATTGGCGTTAAATCCCGACTCGCTCATCCTCCCGTCATTCGCGCGCTCGCCTCTAGCCAAACAATCCCGCGCCCGCATCCCGCTCCGCCCGCGCCACATTCTCCGGACGCCCCAGATCCAGCCAATAATATTCATCCGCCCGAAAGCCAAGAATCTTTTCTCCCTGCGCCGCCAGCCGCAAGTAAGCGGGAATAATCGAGAACGCGCCGTCCTCCGTCATCATCGACAAAAGCCGAGGCGAAATCACATGCACCCCGGAAAAACCCAGCGCCTGCATCGGCTGACAATCTCGAACCAGCTCCGGAACTCCATCGCGTCCCGCCCTCCGCCCGCCAAGCTGCCCCTGCTCATCGAACAGCAAATACCGCGAAGTCTCCCGCTCCTGCACCGCCAGCGTAGCCAGAGCCTGACGTTCCCGATGAAATTCCACCATGCGCCCCAGATCAATCGTGCTGATCACATCGACGTTGTGCAGAATGAACGGTTCATCACGTCCCACTGAATCCTCAAGAAAAAACCATCCAGCCTTCTTCAACCCCCCGCCCGTATCCAGCAACTCTTCTTCGCGCGAAACCTCAATCCTCATCCCGAAGTTGTCATTCTTCTTCACATACTCGACAACCATATCGGCAAAGTGATGCACATTAACAATCACTTCGCGAACCCCAAAAATGCGCAATCGTGAAAGCGTGATCTCCAACAACGTCCGTCCCGCAACTTCCACCAGCGCCTTAGGACGGTCATTCGTAAGCGGTCGCAACCTCGTCCCCAGCCCCGCCGCCAGAATCATCGCTTTCATCGCGCAGTTGCCTCTCGGCCAACGGTGGGTGCCCCATTTCTCGCGCGCTCTTTGCGCGAGAAGTGGGGATTGTGCCGCCAGCGCGGGGGCAACTCGAAGTTCGCGCCCTTCTCAATCCCCATCCCCACCCTCCAACTCCCGATGCTTCACCACCACCTCCACTCCATTCCTCCCGCGCAACCTCTTCGCCAGTTGCTCCGCCAGATAAACCGACCGATGCTGCCCGCCCGTGCAGCCAAACGACACCATCAAACTCTTAAATCCGCGCCTCTGATACTCGCTCACACTCGCATCGACCAGCGACATCACGCTGGCAAGAAATTGATGCACGCTCTCCTGCTGATTCAGGTAGTCGATCACCGGTGCATCCCGGCCCGTCAGCGTTTTGAATCGCTCTTCCCGCCCCGGATTCGGCAAGCTCCGGCCATCGAACACGAACCCGCCGCCATGTCCGCTCTCGTCCTTCGGCATGCCCCGATGAAAAGAGAAACTCCAAATCCGCACCGCCAGATTCTCCGCCTCCGAGGCCAGCCCCTGCAGTTTTTCCGACGCCAGCATGCTGTTGAACGCTTCCATCAGCGTCGGCAGCGCAATCGGCAGCGTCGCGTTCTCCGCCAGCCAGCGCAGGTTCTTCAGAGCATACGGCACACTTTGAAGGAAGTGCGCCTTCCGCTCATAGAATCCGCGAAACCCATACGCTCCGAGCGCCTGCATGATCCGGACGTAGACATAGGAGTAATGGTGCTCCATAAACGCCGCCCGATCCAGCGGCAAATGCTGCCCCAGACAATCAAGGTAGTGCTCCAGCAGCTCCGCCCGTACCGCCGGAGGCAGATCCGCCTTGGCGTCATAAAGCAGCGAAGCAATGTCGTACTGCAACGCCCCCCTGCGCCCGCCTTGATAGTCCAGAAAATACGGTTCTCCATCGCGCAGCATTACGTTCCGCGATTGAAAATCGCGAAACAGAAAGTAATCGTGCGGAGCTGTCAGCAGAAAGCGTGTCAGCCGTGCAAAATCTTTCTCCAGTGCCTGCTCATTAAACGGAATCCCCGCCAGCCGCAAGAAATAATATTTGAAATAGTTCAGATCCCACGCAATCGACTGTCGGTCAAAACTTGCCCGCGGATAGCAGACCTTGTAGTTCAAATCCCCACCCGCCTCCACCTGAAAGCGCGGCAGCGCAGCCACCACCTTGCGATACGCCTCAAGCGCCACCGGCTCAATTGCCTCGCCGTTGCGATGCGCCCCAAGGAACTCATACAGCGTCGTATCGCCCAGGTCCTCTTCCAGGTACGCGCCCTCATTCAGCGCCTCAGCATAGATCTCCGGCACCGGCAGCCCATGCCGCCGAAAGTGCCTTGAAAACTCAACGAACGCCACATTCTCTTCGCGCACCGGGTACAGAATCCCGATCGCCGTGCGCCCGCCGCCCGCCAGCCGAACAATCGCGCGCCCCGACCCGCCGAGCTGCCCCTGCAGCGGCTCAACCTTCTCCGCCGGGAGATGAAAATGCTGCTCGAAGAGCTGTTTCAGAATGTCCATGGATTGATTCTCTAACAGCGCAGCGGCTTGTCTTGAATGCTCACACCCAAAATAGTGTTGTCATCCTGAGCGAAGCGTTCTTCAGCGGAGCCGAAGGATCTGCGGTTTCATTTTGCCTCATAAGAAAACCAGATTACTTCTTTTTCTTTGCGATGTCCGGCGGCGGTCCCAGGTCCACCTGAACAGTCGCATAGGGGCTGGTCGGATCATCGTTATACGTCAAGCTCTGCCCGACTACATCTCCCGACCGGAAAACAATATAGGTGGCAGGCCGCGCGACAAGAACTTCAGTCGGGACGTTCTTACCACTTATATCGCCGTAGTCGCTGATACGAGAGCCCTCTGCCGCTATTCGGCTCGTATATATCCTTGCTGCAAGGCCGTCCCAATTTGTATGGTGCCTGCCAAGTTCGCAACCCAGCGCGATCAAACCATCATGAGTGTTATCCGAAGGACTAATGCTCACAAAAAGAATCATCAGATGAGTGGACTTGATTTTGACGCTTTTCACCTCCTCGTATTTCGGCACCTGATCGTGAATGTGCGCGAGGCAGTTATCCTTCTCGGTAGTTCGGAGACCCTTCGGCTGAGAGCTTGCCACCAAACCCGATGAGAGCAAAATGAATACGCTTGCAACGCGACTTAAGCGCATATTTCTCCTGAACCGCGCGATGTCATATGCATTGAGTAGGTCGATTCGCGCCAGGCCGGGAGTGTTGTCGTATCGACCCCAGACCTCACACCCTAGTCCCTATTGCCTAGTCCCTAAACCGGCTTCCACCTCAACACCGGCTTCCGCGCCGCCTGCACCTCGTCCATCCGCGAAACTCGCGTCGAGTGCGGAGCCGTCTTCACCAGCTCCGGCGTCTCCTCCACCTCGCGTGCAATCGACCGCATCGCCGCCACAAACAGGTCCAACTCCTCCAGGCTCTCGCTCTCCGTCGGCTCAATCATCAGCGCGCCAGGCACAATCAGCGGAAAGCTCACCGTATACGGATGGAACCCGTAATCGATCAGCCGCTTCGCAATGTCGCCCGTCTTCACGCCCTTCGCCGCCTGCCGCTTGTCGCTGAATACCACCTCGTGCATCGATGCCGTCTTGTAGGGCAGCTCGTACACATCCTCCAGCTTCGCGCGAATATAGTTTGCATTCAGCACCGCGTCTTCCGTCGTCTGCCTCAGCCCATCCGGCCCGTTCGCCAGAATGTACGCCAGCGCCCGAATAAACATCCCGGTATTGCCGTAGAACGCGCGTACGCGGCCGACCGACTGCGGCCGATCATAGTTCCAATGCAACGCACCCGGCGTCACAATCGGATTCGGAGCTTCATCCGTCTCCAACTCAACCTTCGCAGCCACCGGCGCCCGAAACAGCGGCGCTGAACCAAGCGCAGCCTGATCAGCATCCGCGTTCTCCCAGCCAAGTTGATCTGCGGGTGCCCCAGGTCCCTCGCTTTTGGGGACCTGGGAGGCAGAGGTCCTCCGCACCAAAGTAGGAACCGGTAAAAACGGCTCCAGAAACGCCTTGCACGCCACTGGGCCCGACCCCGGGCCGCCGCCACCGTGAGGAGTAGAAAACGTCTTGTGCAGGTTCAGGTGCATCACGTCCACGCCAAAGTCGCCCGGCCTCACCTTGCCCACCAGCGCGTTCATGTTCGCGCCGTCCATGTAGAGCAGCGCGCCCTTCGCATGCAGTATGTCGGCAATCTTGTGAATCTGGCTCTCGAACACCCCAATCGTCGAAGGATTCGTCAGCATCAGCGCAGCAGTCTCCTCGTCCACCTGCCGCTCCAGCGCCTCCAGGTCAATGCCGCCCTCGGCATTCGACTTCAGGTTCTCCACCGCGTAGCCGCAGATCGCCGCCGTCGCCGGGTTGGTCCCATGCGCCGAGTCGGGAATCAGAATCTTCTTCCGCGCATTCCCCTGCGACTCGTGCCACGCCCTTACCAGCAGGATCCCCGTAAACTCGCCATGCGCGCCTGCGGCCGGCTGCAGCGTAATCGCATCCATTCCGGTGATTTCGATCAAGCACTTCTGCAGCAGCTCAATCACTTCCAGAATTCCCTGCGCCAGCGAGTCCGGCCTGTAGGGGTGCGCCTCCGCCAGCCCCTCGATCCGCGACACAAACTCGTTCACCCGCGGGTTGTACTTCATCGTGCACGAACCCAGCGGATACATCCCCAAATCGATCGCGTAATTCCACGTCGACAGCCGCGTAAAGTGCCGAATGATCTCGATCTCGCTCAACTCAGGCAACAGTCCATCTGTCGTGCGAAATGCAGCGCCCAGCGCATCCTTCGCGCTCACCGCCGGCACATCCAACGGCGGCAGCTTGTAAGCCCGCTTCCCCGCCGACGACTTCTCAAACACCAGCCCTTCGTTCTGCGTCTGGTGCGGGCGAACTTTGCCGAGCGTTTTGCGTTCGATGAATTCTGTGGTTGCCATGATTGCCTCGTTGAGGTCGCCGAGAGTTGAGGGAGTCAGTTCCCAATGATTGAAGGCGGCTTGTTTGCCGGATCGTGGAATTGCTTCTCCAAGCTGCGCCACATCCCAAGTCCAACGCCATATCCGGCCAATGGCCAAATCGCCAGTTCGATGACTACGGTGGACATATCAAGTTTGTGATGGTCAACAAAAACGCTCATGCAGGTCATGAAAACAAGCATCCAACAACCCCACCCCAACACTCCTCGCGTAAGAATGAAGCGCAGCTTGCCTCGACGAATCGTCTCTTCCCACTTCTTGCATTGCCGTTCAAAAACTGCCGGGTCCGTGCTCTTGAAATGACTAAACATCACACTCTCCGTCCCGCCTCCACAAAAGACAAAATCCGCATCCACCGGGGCTATGATTTCGCCAGCACCCTCGCTGCCTTATCAATCTGCTCCTTCGTAATCACTTCCGTAGCGCACCAGAGCGTCGCGTGCTTCAACTCCGGATACCACCGGCTCAACTCCACGCCGCCGACAATCTTGTTCTTCAGCAGCCGCTCGCTCAACGCCGTCGGAGCCTCTTCTGTCTCCAGTACAAACTCGTGAAATCTCGGTGCCCCGCCGAACAGCACCTTCGCCCCGGCCACACCGCCCAGCGCACTGGCCGCATAGGCCGCCTTCGCCAGGTTGTGCTCGGCCAGCTCCCGAATCCCTTCCTTTCCATACACGGTCAGGAAGATCGTCGCCATCAGCGCCACCAGCGCTTGATTCGTACAGATATTCGACGTCGCCTTCTCGCGCCTTATATGCTGCTCCCGCGTTGCCAGTGTCAGCACGTAGCCGCGAAATCCAGTCGAATCCGTCGTCTGCCCCACCAGCCGCCCCGGCATCTGCCGCACATACTGCTCCTTCGCCGCGATCACCCCGCAGTACGGCCCGCCATAGCTCAGCGCCACGCCAAAACTCTGCGCCTCCATGCTCACAATGTCCGCTTCCACCGGTGGCCGCACCACCCCCAGCGAAACAGCCTCCGCAATCGAAACAATCAGCAGCGCGCCCTTCTTGTGCGCAATCTCCGCAATCGCCGGAATGTCCTCGATCACGCCAAAGAAATTCGGGCTCTGCACCAGCACCGCCGCCGTCTCTTCCGTCACTTCGGCCTCAAGCGCCTTCAGATCCACGCGGCCCGTCTCGCGGTCGTAGCCCACCAGCGTGCTCGGCAGCCCCTGGTGTTTTGCATACGTCGCCAACACCTCGCGATACTCCGGATGCACTGTCGACGCCACCACCGCCTTGTGCCGCCCCGTCACGCGCACCGCCATCATCACGGCCTCTGCCGCTCCCGTCGACCCGTCGTACATGCTGGCGTTAGCCACATCCATGCCGGTCAACTCTGCAATCATCGTCTGGAACTCAAAGATCGCCTGCAGCGTTCCCTGCGTNNTCGATAATCACCGGCCGGTAATGCCGATACGCCCCCGCGCCCAGAAAGCTCGTATAACTGGTTGAGTTCTTCTCGGCCGCCCGCTTGAAGAAGTCGATGATCTCCGACTCCCCGTGCTGCCGCGGAACATTCAGGTCCGCCGTCAGCCGATACTCCTCGGGAATCACCTCAAACAGCGCGTCAATCGAGCTAGCCCCGATCTCGGCCAGCATCTGTGCCCGTTCGGCATCCGATTTTGGAAGGTAGCGCATTTCTCAGCTTTCAGCCATCAGCTTTCAGCCACTAGCTGAAAACCAGTTTGGCGAACCTCGTTAACTCTGTTGAGAAACTGAAACACTGTGCCAAGTTCGATTCCGCGCTCAGCACAGAAAGCTGATAGCTGACGGCTGAGAGCTGAAAGCTAGTGCCCCGTCTCCTCGGCAATAAACGCCTCATACGCCGCGGCATCCAGCAGCTTTTCAAACTCGCTCGGGTCGCTCAGCTCCACCTTGATGATCCACGTCTCATGCGGAGCCTCGTTGATCTTGTCGGGCGAGTTCTTCAGCTCGTCGTTGGTCGCCGTCACGGTTCCCGAAACCGGCGAATAGAGATCGCTCACCGCCTTCACGCTCTCAACCGATCCAAACGTCTGGTTCGCCGTCACCGCGTCCCCCACCTTCGGCACGTCCACATACACAATGTCGCCCAGCGAGTTCTGAGCGTAGTCCGTAATCCCGATCGTCCCGATTTGGCCATCGAGCTCGATCCATTCATGTTCTTTCGTATAGCGGTATTTCGTGGGATAAGCCATGTTCAGAGCGCTCCTGTCCCTGTAAGTGTACGAGGCGCGGCAGCGAAACCAAAACTGTGGATTCCGTGGGGTGAAACTCGGGGGCAGGGTCGAGTAGCGCCGGTCTCCCGACCGGCTGTCCCGGCGGCGTCCTCGCCGCCGGGGTGGTGACCGGGCCCCCGGCGACAGGTCTTCGTCCTTCTGCAATAGGAAAATGCCGGGTGCCCCACCCTCGCCACGTCCTTGTTTTTGTGGCTAGGGATGGGGGACCATTGAACCACCCTCAGAAACCAATCAGCCCTGCGCAACCTCTTCCGCTACCGGCGTCTCTAACCTTCGATAATCCACCAGCAACTTCCCCCGCCACCGCACAATCATCCCAAACGCCAAAATGAAAAAGATCCCCGCGCTCTGCTGCACCGTCAGAACCGTGTCGAAATACCCGCGCGCCAAAAAGCGCACCGCCGCCAGCCCAAACAACACCGCCAAAAACGCGTTCGACCGCCTCATCATCACGGCGTCGCCCTGCCGCTCCAGACGCGTCGTCATCACCAATGGAATCGACAGTGCCACCGCGCCAATCAGAAACGCCGTCGCAGCCCACGCCCACGGCACCCGAAACGCGGGCATGATGAACATCGAGAAGCCCGTCGCCATACCCAATGGCGGAATGATGATCTTCTTCAACGTCACTGCCCGCCGCGACTCGTGAAGCCGCCACACCGTCACAGCCGCCAGGCCGAAAAGCGACGCTACCAAAGAAGAAATCGGGGGAAGAACCATCCACTCAATTTTACGGCAA
>PMXB01000142.1 GCA_003165935.1 Acidobacteriaceae bacterium
GTTTTAAGATTGAGAATCTCACGTCCTAACCCCTAGACGATAGCGCCACATGCGGGGGGCTGGCCTCGATAAGGCCGCCTATCTACTTTAACAAACAACGCCCGATTGGCAAAGAGCATCGGCGCCTGAGCGCGGCTCCGACCGTCCTGTTCAAGTAGCGCAGCGCCAGTCGTTGTGTTCAAGCAAATCGGCGTCGCCTGCGACGTTCAGGCCTTTGTGCGCTTGGTCCAATCTGCCCCAAGTGCCGCACCGAACAGAAGTCCGACAGCCACTCCAATCGCGACGTTGTGCAATGCGGCGCCGATGCCTGCGCCAAACGCCAAGCCGAGAGCTACTGTGGTGCCCATGTCACGTTTCATGATGCCTCCGGATTTGCGGACAACCCTTCGTGCGGCGCCGGTGAGATGTTCCCTCTTAGCCTCGCCTGAAGCAAAGTCGCCAAAGCCAATATGCGATCAAGACGACCAGCACGACTGGGATGAGATAGACGGCAGCTACCAGCACGTAGGCAAGAATCCAAATAATGGCAGGCAGAAGCGTCAACAGGACCAACCCAACTATCGCACAGAGGATGTAAAACAGCCACTCGAACGACCTGTCCCAGTGTTTAAGCTGTGTTTCCGCCATATTCGGCTCCGTCAGCAATGCGATGCACCATGATACATCGGTTTCGGCCGACCTAGATGCCCAGCTTCTTGACCTCATCGTTATAGTACTTGCGATAGAGGATCTCCCACTCCTGCGAGCCTTCCGCGATGATCTTCTTCTGGCTGGCAATCTTGAGGCGGGCAGCGGTGTCGATGCCGGCTTCCTGGGTGAGGAGCGTTTCGAGCGCCTTGCGGGCTTCCTGACGGATGGTATTGCGGTCTTCGAGAAAACCGACCTCGTCGATCTCGGCCAGGGTGTCAGCCACGGTGTGGGCCAGCTTGTTGAGCTTGTCGCGACTCACCCTCATAGGACCGCCTTGTATTTGCGCGCCAGCTCGCCTTTGACCTTCTTGAACATCTCGGCGTACTGCGCGCCGCTCTTGCGCATCTCGTCAGAGTAGGCATCGAGAATCATGCGGACTTCTTCGTTGATGCGATCTTCAAGNNTGGTGGTGATCATCTTGGCGTCGATCAGGTGTTTGACCGTGCGGCGGGCGAGAAACCCGATGTAGTCGCGTGAAAAGATCATGAGCTAAACGTCAGGATACCGCATCGAGCGGGGGGCTGTACATGGAGAGGCAGCGAGTTAGCAAGTCAGCGGGTTAGCGAGTCGGCGAGTCAGCGGGTCAGCGGGGCGAGCAGTTACGGCAGCGGTGCGGGGCGATGGGGGCAGGTCTTGGTGTTGAGGCATTCGTCGGCGAGGCGGAGGCGCTCGACTGGTCGGCCGCCGATGAGGTGCTCATTGACGATTTCGGCGGCGTCTTCGGGGCGGACGTGGCCGTACCAGACGGCCTCAGGGTAGACGACGACGGTGGGGCCATGCTCGCACTGGTCGAGGCAGCCTGCCTTGTTGATACGGACGCGGGGGCCGAGGCCGGCAGCTTTTACAAGCTGCTGGATCGCGGTATGGAGTTCGCCCTTACCGTTGGCATTGCATGAGGGGCGTGGAGCATCCTCGGGACGGGTGTTGGTGCAAACAAAGACGTGGCGCTCAAATGGGGGCAAACGAGGCTCCTTCGGGGATGGGGATAGATCCAGAGTAACGGACGGGGGCGTTGCATGGAGCGACCCGAGATGGTGCGGTCTCCGGTTTGCCGGGCCATTCGCTCCGGATGCGGGGTCTACCTAAACAAGCGAAGAATCCGTCTGGAGATACCGGAGATCATCCAAACCAAAAGGGGGTAAAAAATGCAGTTGATTCCTGCTGCAATCCATAAGCTGAATGCGTGCGCATTTCCACCGATAGCTATTGAGCCGAGAAGCCCAGGCAGTAGAGCCGCCATTACGACGAATCCTGCATCTCCAAAGGAGGGAGACGCCGAGTGCTCAAGGCTAACCGTCAACAGGGCTGTAACGATTCCCGCAACAAGAGCAACGATAAATGGCCAGCGCGATTGGCCACTTCCGTTCGCGTGGGGAACACGATTATCAGCACTTTCTTGAGCCTCATTTGGCATTCGTTTTCCCGAATATCCTCGAATCTTCAACGCGGGCAGGCTTTTCGCCTAAGCGGAGATTACACCTCTGCGCAGAAACCGTGCTTGCAGGGTCGAGGAAACCTGGTGCCGCGCGGGGATCGTGGCCTCCCACCCTAGCCGCAAANNGCGGCGAGGATGGGGCACCCAATCATTTTTGATGGAAACCGCGGACCCAATGCCCTAGTTCTGCGCCGGCTTCATCTCGAAGTCGCCGGTGACGGCGAAGGGTTGGACGTCGACGATGCCAACGACCTTGCCCTTATCGTCGAACGCGCCGGTGTAGGTAAGGTTGATGGGAGTGCCCTGGTAATCGGAGTCGAACTTATAGGTGACCTTGCCACCGTCATAAGTACCGGTGATTTTGACCTCGCCATTGTCTGACTTGCAGGTTCCGGCGATAGCTTTGTCGGTCTGCGTGATCACACAGTCCGAGTCATAGTCGGTGCCGCTGACAGTGGTGTGATTGTGCCATTTGCCGGCGAGAGATGTGGGTGCGGCAACCATTGCCGTAGTCGCCGGCGCGGAAGGCGCAGACCCAGCAGATGTCGCCGCAGAAGCCGGTGCAGCCGCAGCAGCCACGTCCGCCGGCGAAACGTCAAAGTCGCCGGTAACGCTGAAGGGCTGAACCTCGACCGATCCAGTGAGCTTGCCCTTGTCGTCGAATGCCCCGGTGTAGACAAGCGTGATCGGCGTGCCGTTGTATTCGGTGTCGATCTTCCACGTGGCCTTGCTACCGTCGATTGTGCCCGCCATCTTGACCTCGCCCTGATCGGAGACGCAGATGCCTGCGAGGGCCTTGTCGGTCTGGGTAATGGTGCATGTGGAGTTGTAGTCGTTGCCGCTGACGGAGGAGTGCACCTTCCACTTGCCGGTGAGGGCCGCGGGCGTGGCAGGAGCCGTGGCGGGAGCTTGAGCCGGGGCTTGAGCCAGGGCCGGTGCGACGGCGAGCAAAAGGAGCGAGGGCAGAAGGAGCGCGGGCAGAATGCGCGCAGAGAGCGTGAGCCGGTTCTGAGTCATGTGTTTCCTTTCAGTTCGTTGCAGAGCCTGATCTGAAGTGTACGGGCTGAATTGCTCTTTTCGGAAGTGTCCCAACCAATCCTGACGGTCTGGCGGGCGGGAGAAGTTTCCACAGAGGATAACCGACAGGGGGGGTCCATCTGCGAAAATTAAGAATTGATGATGAGTACAGATAACCTGCTTCCGCTGAAAGACGACATGGTGGCCTTTATTGCCGGCCACGGACTGCAACGCCTGCCTGGATATGTAACCGAGGACATTCCCTCAATTGTCTGGGAGGGCGGCGAAAACCCCGACTCGTGGAAGGACTTTGTGGAGATGGCCAAAGCTGTTGGCTCTCCGTTTGTCACCTTCAGCGAGGTGGCGCTGGAGCACGAAGAGCTTGACGCCCTGGTCGAAGAGGCGGGAGAGATGAACTTCCCCGACGAAGAGGCCACCGAACTGGTTGAGGCGCAGTGGCTGCGCAAGTACGCCGGGAAGGTCGGCTATATCCAGTTGGGCTTCGTCTACCAGGGCTTGGTGTTTCTCCACGAGACAACGACCGAGTGGTATGAGCGTTTCCAGTCGCTGCTCGAGGACATCGAGAGCTTTCAGGATATTGTGATCGACGATCACGACCACGAACACGACGACGAGTAAGGCTGGGCCGCGCAGCGGGGCCGTGCTTGGCTCGACTGTGCGAGCTCAGACTGCGTGAGGCGAGAGGCTGGCGAGCGTGCTTGAGGGCGAGACAGCGGACGAAGCAGCGGGCGGTGCAGGCGAGCCGCAAGCTGCAGCGGGCATCAGAAAAAAGGGCGCAAGGCCAGCTCAGCGCTGGCAGATCGAAACAACAAACCAGGAAGAGTCAGTGGAGCTTGCGCGCGAGGCGCGGCTGCCCGAAGTGCTGGCTGCTTTGTTGCTGGAGCGTGGCATCAAGCGGGCCGACGAGGCGTTCACGTTCCTGAATCCAGAGATGGCCCACCTGCACGATCCGCTGCGCATGAAGGGCATGGAGGCAGCGGTCGAGAGGCTGGAGAGGGCAATCGCTCAACGCGAGCCGATCCTTCTCTATGGGGACTACGACGTCGACGGGACGACGGCGGTGGTGCTGCTGAAGACAGCGATCGAGATGCGCGGGGGCGAGGCGCGGTTCCACGTGCCGCACAGGCTGCGCGAGGGGTACGGCCTGCAGTCCAGCGTGCTTGAGGCTGCCTACGCCGAGGGCGTGCGCCTGGTGATTACGGTGGACACGGGCATGCGCGCAGTGGCCGAGGCGGAGACCGCGCGGCGGCTGGGCCTCGACCTGATCATCACCGACCATCACCTGCCTGCGGCGGACGAATTGCCGCCAGATGCACTGGCGATTGTGAATCCAAATCAGCCTGGGTGTGAGTATCCCGAAAAGGCGCTGTGCGGCGCGGCGATTGCGCTCAAGCTGGCCGAGGCGCTGCTCATGCGGCACGATGCGGAAAAGACCAGAGAGAAGACGCTGCCAAGTTTCCTGAAGATGGCGGCAATTGCGACCATCGCCGATGCGGTGCCGCTGAAGGGCGAAAACCGGACCATCGCCACGCTGGGACTGCGAGGGCTGCGCCGCCCTGCGGGCGCGGGACTGCGGGCGCTGTTCAAGGTGGCGGCGCTCGATCCGGCGACAAAAGAGCTGACCGGATACGACGTAGCCTTCCGGCTCGCGCCGCGCATCAACGCTGCGGGAAGAATGGATGTCGCGTCGGAGGTGATTGAGCTCTTCTCGACGCGAAGCGCCGAGCGTGCGGCCGAACTGGCGACCAAGCTGGACCGCCTGAACCGCGAGCGGCGCGACGAGGAAGCGCGGGCGCTGGCGGCGATTGAGAAGCGTCTTGCAACAGACGAGCAGCTTGCCGATGACATGCTGCTGGTGGTGGATGGTGAGGGCTGGCACCGCGGGGTGATCGGGATACTCGCATCGCGCATAGTGGAGCGGACTGCCAAGCCGGCGATTGTGGTGAGCGTGGAAGATGGCGTGGCACACGGGTCGGGGCGTTCGGTGGAGGGGTTTCAACTGCTGAATGCGCTGGAGAGTTGCGCGGATCTGTTCACCCGATTTGGCGGGCATGCGTATGCGGTGGGGTTTGCCATGCCTGCGGAGCGGCTCGACGAGCTAAAGCGCAGGCTGACCGAGTATGGCGCGAAGGAAATGGCGGGGCGCGCGCCGGAGCACGTGTTGCGCATTGATGCGGAACTTGAGCTCGACCGGATAACGCCCGTGCTGGTTGGGTGGTTGAGAAAGATGGAACCCCTCGGGCATGGAAATCCGGAGCCGGTGTTTCTGGCGCAGAAGGCGCGGGTGTTGACTGCGCCGCGAATCATGAAAGAGAAGCATATCCGGCTGGACCTGGCGCAAAATCGCGATGGGATATCGCCCCGGTCGGGCTCAACCGGAACCATGAAGGCCGTGGGTTGGGATATGGCCGCGCGTGTGGCCGAGCTAGGCATTCGCGAGGGCAGCCTCATCGATGTGGCCTACAAAATTCGCGAGAACGATCATCCGGAGTATGGAGGAATCGAGATCCAGATGGTGGGCGTGCGGCTCAGCCCCACCGCATAACCCCAAAACATGAGGCCCTCCGGATGGGGCGGACCTCGGTGTTGCAGGGGAGTCGAAACTGAGGCGCGAATTTAGCGTTGATCGTTCTTCTTTTCCTTTTCGGGCTTCGGTTTCTTTTCGGGCTTTGGTTTACTTTCCTTTTGCTCGGGTTGGTGAGGCGTCGAGGCGTTGTTGGGGTGAACGTCCCCTTCGTTGTTGGGGCGAACATTCCCTTCATTATTGGGGTGGATATTCCCTTCCGTATTGCCGCGGTTCTCGAAGTTGTTCGCGGGGCGGTTTTCGCCTCCCATCCCGCGGTCAAGAACGGGGTGCGGAGGGTTGCCGCCGTTGAATCTGGCGTAGGCGGTGTGATCGCCGCGGAATGTGTTTTCGTGCTGCGCCTGGAACGAGGTGGGAGCGGTGTGCTGCTCGTGTTCGGCCATGCGCTCTTCAGGCGCGGGCTGGTGGTTGATGCCGCCCGGGCCGCCGTTGTGGGAGACGTGATTGTTGTTGATGATGGTGTTGCGCTCGACGATGGTGCGATCCTCATACACGCGATCACCCCAGCCGCCGCCCACGCCGACATGCATCACGGCCGTGTTGTAGGCGAAGAATCCGCCGCGCCACATGCCGCCGGCAAAGCCAATGCCGCCGTAGCCGTAGCCGTAGTTGACGCCGCCGTAGTAGCCGACGTGGGGGCCCCAGTAGCCGGGATGCCATGCGTAGAAGCCGCCGGACCAGCCCCAGTAACCGGGAGTCCAAAGTGCTCCGACGTAGGGCGAGGGCACCCATGCGCCCGGAACCCAATAGTAGCCCTCATCGCCATAGGCCCAGTAGCCGGGAGTCCACATGAGGCCGGGCTGCGGGCAGACAGGCTGATCGTAGACAGGCAGGACAGGGGGCGCGAAACCGACGCTGATGAAAATCCCTGCCTGAGACGACAAGGGGACGATGGTGACGACGAGGGCCAGCAGGAGCCAGCGAACAGAACGAAGAAGCCGCATGGAAAAGACCTCCGGTGATCATGTAAGCCACGAGGCCGCAGCGCGGGACCTCGAGGCGCATTCGTTGGTTGGAACCCGAGTGGCGGAAAGAAGTTGCTGGCGCTACTTCCCTGGGCGAATGCTGAGGCCGACGCCAATAACATGGCGCGCCTGGAGGTTGATTGGCAACGGCGCATAGGGCTGCAACGGATTTCCGGTGGGGACCAGAGTTGTGCCGATCATCCCGGCAACCTGCCCGACGCCCAAGTCAAATGCGAAGTGCGGGTGTTCCTTCTGCGTTACGCGGACGGCGTAGTCGAGCGTGGTGGGCAGGTGGGCGCTGGCGCCGGACGGATAGATGATGGCATTGAGATTGACTGCGGTGGGCGGCTCCTGAGAGAAGCCCGCGGAGGGCACGATGGCGGTCTTCCAGGGGCCGGGCAGCGGGATTCCGAGGCCGCCGAAGAAACGGCTCTTGAAGCTGGTGGCCTGGCCGCCAAGACCGTAAATGGATGCGTTGGTTTCTTTCCAGCCGAGGTTAATGAGGAATGGAACCGGCGGATGCAGCCAGGTCTTGGTTACAGAGACGTAGAAATCGCCGTTGGTATAGGACTTGGGCGGAACGGCTGCGCCCTGCAGGGCTGCGAGCTCCTGATAAAGCGCGCCGCTGACGAACTTGTCGTCGGTGCGCACGACGAAGCCGGCTGCGACGCCCGGCATCCATTGGCGAAATTCGCCGTCCTTGATGGCGACGACTTTGCCGTTGAAGATGTTCATGCCGGCGAAGTGCCAGAGGCTGCTGAAGGCGGGGCTGTCGCCGGTCCAGTGAACGCTGCGGGTGTAGCCGAGCTCGGCACGGTTGGCGAAACCCTCGGCGATGCTGAAGGTGTGCACGTCGCCGATCACCTTGTTTGCGTTGATGAAGTGATAGCCGATTGCGGGTATTGAGAAGACGTGGCCCTTGGCAGACTCGACAACGTAGGCCGTGGGGGTGATGAAACCGCCGGTCTGGCCTTCAAGGGTGAGGTTCTGCGCCGCGGCGTTCGCTGCGAACGACAATGCGAAAGTTGCGACGATGCCTGCGATGCTGGCCGATTTCCAAAAGAGCTTCATGCACTGTTCCTCTCATTTATGCAGAGGTCGTTTGCCTCCGCTTAAGAAAAGCTCACCTCTTTTATCACAAACTTCAAACTCCCGTCTGTGAAGGCCGAACCGGCGCGCTTGAGCTACTTCGGGAGTGGGTTGGGGGTTCGTGGCGGATGGTAGACTCAGCCCATGCCACGGGGGTTGTTCATCACGTTTGAGGGGCTCGACGGGTCAGGCAAGACGACGCAGATGCGGCGGCTGACGGCGTGGCTCACCAAGCGGCTGGGCGAAGAAGCGGTGGTGGTTACCCGGCAACCGGGCGGCACGGCGACCGGCGACAAGATTCGCGCGCTGGTGCTCGATTCGCGCTCGGGGGGACTGGCTCCCATGACCGAGATGGCCCTGATGTTTGCGGACCGTGCGCAGGCGATCAAAGAAGTGATCGCCCCGGCGCTGGCGGCGGGCCGGGTGGTGGTGTGCGACCGGTTTACCGACTCCACCGAAGCCTACCAGGGCGGCGGCCGCGAGTTGGGATCGGAGACGGTTCTCGATCTGCACCGGCTGGTCTGCGGGGGCCTTCAGCCGGATTTGACGCTCCTGCTTTTGCCCCCACTGAAAGGGAGCCTGGAGCGCGCCCGGCGGCGGAATGCGCGAGAGGCAGACGAGAACGGCGACGAAAACCGCTTTGAGCTGGAGCAGGAAGGCTTCTACGGGCGGGCCTGGGCGAAGTACCGCGAGATAGCCCAGCGTGAGCCGCAGCGCGTGATGGCGATCGAAGGCGAGCTGACGATCGAAGAGGTCCACGAGCGGGTCATCGCCGCGGTGACGGAGAAGCTGGCGGCAGCCGGCATTTAAAAGCTGAGTCGCGGGTGCCCTGAGCGCCGGGAGCCTCGCTTTTCTCGTGTTCGTTCCAGAAAGATGGGGTGCAATGCTCGCCCGCGATCGAAGATTCAGACCATCCAGCCGTTCAAATGGAACCTATTGCCAAATTGGCACTTGCACCCCGCCAAGGATCCAATTACGACGATAGATTCATGCCTCGTTTCCTCGCGTTCGACGTCAAATGAGAGTGCCAAGTCAGTTTTCCCGCGAGGGTTCCGTTTTGATGAGTTCATTCTTAAAAGTTTGCCGGTCGTGCGCCGGAAGTCGTGCTGGAGTCGTCTTCATGGGGGCGATCCTGGCGTTCTGGTTGGGATTCACACCTGGTCTCGCTCAGGAGGCTGCACCGAAACCTGGAGTGGCATCTCAGCCGTCAATCGCGGCAGAGCAATCTCGCCCGATTGCGGCAATCTCATTCGATTCCCAGGCGAGCTCATCGAGCAACGGCCAGGGCGGGCAAGCTGGGCAGTCGGTCTCGGACGCTTCAAAGCCCCAAAGCCAGACACCCCCCGAGGGGCAGACGCCGGCCGAGGGCCAGCAGCCCGCGCCAGGCACTCGCCAGCCGCAGACCAACCGGATCATGGACATCATTCCCAACTTCCGCGCCGTGAGCACAGACGAGAAGCTTCCTCCGCAAACGGTGAAGGAAAAATTCATCGACACGACGAAAGATTCTTTTGACTACTCGGCAGTCTTTATCCCGCTGGCGCTGGCGGGATATGGGATGGCGCGAAACTCGACACCGGAGTTTGGTGATGGCGGACCCGCGTTTGCGCGCTACTTCTGGCACGCTGCGGTGGACCAGACCAGCGAGAACTACATGGTGGAGTTCATTGTGCCGTCGCTGACGCACGAAGACACGCGCTACTACACGCTGGGGCGCGGAGGATTCTGGAAGCGGGCCGGTTATTCGCTGAGCCGCGCAGTGATCACGCGCAACGACAAGGGCAAGGACGAGTTCAACATAAGCGAGGTGGTGGGCGCGGGGGCTTCGTCAGGGATCTCGACGCTCTACTATCCTTCGAAGGAGCGGTCGCTGGGAAGCGTGGGGTCGGAGTGGGGACTCAATGTGGCCATCGACGCGGCAAGCTTTGTGGTTAAGGAATTCTGGCCCGACGTGAACCATGCGCTATTCCACAAAGGGCAGAGCAAGAGCAGCCAGTAGCTTTCAGCTTTCAGCTTTCAGCTCTCAGCTTTCAGTCCTCAGCTCTTGGCGACGCGTTGGCAGCTGATGGCTGAAAGCTGACGGCTGATGGCTGACTTATAATCCGGGCAATGCAGGATAGGCGGGACCGGAGGCTGACAAGGATGCGCATGACGCGAATTGGTTTAGCGATTGTGGCTGTGGCAGGGTTCGTGCTCGGGGCTGCGCAATCTAACGGGCAGACGACACCGGCAGAGATCATTGCCCAGTTGAAAACGCTGCGGTCCCTGTCTGCAACCGACCGGCCTGTTACCGCGGTGAAGCTTGCTCATGCCATTGCAGCCTTGCCTGCCGGGCAGGATAAAGTGCGGTTGGCCTACGGGCTGGCGGGGCTTTCGACCGAGGGTGACCAGGGTCAGGCGACGCTGGATGCTGCGGGAGAGACGCTGGCGGGCGCGCTGAAGGAGACGCCGATCGCGGCCAAGGGCGATGAGGTTCCTGAGCCCTACATGGAACTGGCGCAGCTTGTGAAGTATGTGAACGTAAAGGCTTCGCTGGACGATCCGCTGTTTGCAAAGGCGCTGAAGAGGCTGGCCGAGAATGACGCGGATGTGGCCAGGGCCGACTTCACGCTGAACGACCTGAACGGCAAGCCGGTCACGCTGTCTGCCTTGCGCGGCAAGGTAGTGCTGGTCAACTTCTGGGCCACATGGTGTCCGCCGTGCAGGCGCGAGATGCCGGACCTGGACAAGCTGAACGCGCGGTTCGCGAAGCAGGGGCTGGTGGTGCTGTCCATCTCCGACGAAGACCAGGCCAAGGTGGCGCCGTTCATCGCCTCGAGCGGCTACAGGCCCGTGGTGCTGCTCGACCACGGAGACGTTGTGGAGAAGCAGTTCCACATTGAGGGGATTCCAAAGACCTACCTCTTTGACCGCGGCAGCAAGCTGGCGGGCGAGACCATCGACCAGTGCACCGAGCGGCAGTTTCTCGAACTGCTGGCCAAGGCAGGCCTGCGATAGCTGGAGCTTTGGCTTTGCGTGTAAGTCCTTATGAATGATGAGCCAGTCATCGTAGTTGCTCATTTGAGGCTATGTATAGATAATCAATTTGTTATTTTTGCCTATTTATACATAGATATTCTAGACATTTAATGCAATCTTTAAATAGCCAACCAGGAGAAGTGGCTATGCTGCTCGACCAATTCCGACAACTCCGCTCCCAACAGCTCGACCGAGCGCTATCCCCGTTGCGATCATTGGAGCTCGCTCGTCCTCCGAAGGGTTGGATTCGCGCCATTCGCGAGGCGCTCGGCGTCTCTTCCGCAGAGTTGGCCAGGAGAATGCGGACGAACCGGGCATTGGTGATGCAGCAGGAGAAAGCAGAGGCTGAGGACAGGATCACTCTCAAGAGCCTGCGCGCCTATGCCAACGCGCTCGACTGCGACCTGGCTTATGCTTTCGTCCCGCGTGCCGAAACCCTGCAAGAACTGGTGCATGCGCACGCGCGCGCCGCAGCCAAAGCAAATGTCCTGGGCGTTGAGCACTCGATGGCTTTGGAGAACCAGGCAAGCGGCAATCTGGAAGAGGCAATAGAGGCAGAGACTGAGCGGCTCACCGGAAAGCGCAAACTCAAATGACGATCTTCAGCACTGGAGACGGCAATCCACCGCTGTCTCCCGACGAACAAGCCGACCTCATTCCCAACCTCGCTACCAGGGAAGAGCTCAACGAGTTCGAGCGAGCGAACATTCTTGTCGCCTATGACTGGGCCCTCAGTCCCCGGAATTTTCGCCGGCAAGATCCTCTGACCGAACCCTATCTTCGAGGCCTGCACCGTCGAATGTTCGATCAGACATGGAAGTGGGCTGGTCTCTACAGAACCACGGAAAAGAACATAGGCATACCGCACCTTCAAATTCGCGAGTCGCTTGGCGCTCTGTTGGGTGACGCCCGCTACTGGCTCGAACACCAAACCTTCTCAGCGGATGAGATAGCTGTCCGCTTTCACCATCGCCTGGTCTCGATCCATCCCTTCGCCAATGGCAACGGCCGTCATGCAAGACTCATGGCCGATGTACTGGCGCGGAGGCAGGACAGACCCGTATTCACATGGGGCAGAGCAGACATCGGGTCGCAGGGCGATCTTCGGCGCCGCTATGTTGAGGCTCTCCAGGCGGCCGACAAGAACGACATCGAGCCACTTCTAGCGTTCGCGCGTTCGTAGAGAGAGTTATTAGAATTGCACAAACTTGAGTTGGAGTCAGGGGGCAAGAGTGGGAGCACGTTTTCTAAACACTTCGAGCGATGATCGGATTGGACAGTTCGCAATGATGCTGACACTTGTGGTGACGGCGCTAAGTCTGGCACTGCCGGTGCAGGCGCAGGGACCAGCTTCCCAGGCACAGCAACCAGCGTCAACCGACCGCCCCGATGCGATTGGCTCCTACCTGCAGCCTTTGATCGACAACCACACAATCGCAGGCGCGGTGACGCTGGTTGCGGACAAGGACCGCATCGTCTATGTGAAACCAGCAGGCTATCGGGACCTCGCAACAAAGGCTGCGATGCCGGTCAACGCGATGTTCTGGATCGCATCCACATCAAAGCCTATGACCGTTACAGCCTTCATGATGCTGGTGGATGAAGGGAAAGTCAGCCTCAACGATCCGGTTGAAAAATATCTGCCGGAGTTTCATGGTCAGATGGTGAAGGGCTCGAAGGAATCGTCCCAGTTGGCGCCGGCAAGCCATCCGATTCTCGTGCGCGAGATTCTTAGCCATACGAGCGGGTTGCCGTTCAAGTCAGCGGCGCAGCCCGGCGCACTCGACACACTATCGTTGAAAGACCAGGTTCTAAGCTTTGCCGCGGAGCCTCTGATGTTTCAGCCGGGAACCAGTTGGAGTTACTCCAATGAAGGCATCGATACCGCGGCGCGCATTATTGAAGTTATAACTGGGATGCCTTACGAGAAGTTCATGCAGCAGCGGCTCTTCTGGCCTTTGGGAATGAAAGACACCACCTTCTGGCCGGACGATGAACAGATAGCCCGCATCGCCGGGAACTACAAGCTCGATCCCGCGACAAAGGATCTTGCGAAGGCTCCGATCAGTCAACTGACTTATCCGCTCGACGACCACCAACACCGATTCCCGATGCCCGCCGGAGGCCTTTTCTCTACCGCGGCCGATGTGTCCACGTTCTGCCGGATGATCCTGAATGGCGGCGTACTCAATGGAATACGTTACATATCGCCTGCCTCACTTCATGCGATGACCACCGTGCAGAACGGCGGAAAGACAGGAACCGATTACGGATTCGGCTGGGGAATTTCAAAGAACGGCTTCGGCCATGGCGGCGCGAACAAAAACGCAATGGAAATCAACACCGAGACCGGAAGGATCTTCATCTTCATGGTCCAGCAGGATGGACCGTGGGGAACGCCCGACGGCGATAAGATGATTCCTGCGCTGGAGAAGCTGGCCGACGATCTCGTCGCGCATCCGGCGAATTGAGCTTCGGCCTGATTGGGGTCGCCGACGATTGCGGTGAAAAGGCGATCGGAAGTCCGCCCCGCCGCGGACTATCCCCCTCCGGACTATCATCGACCTGTGCAAGCAGAAGCCAGACTCGTCGACCAAGCCAGACTGGGCGACATTGTTGCCAACGCAATTACTCACGGAATTGGCGCCGTGCTTGCTTTTGTCGGCGCGGTGTACCTCATCGCCGCATCAACGCGCGGAAATGCCTTGCACATCGTCAGTTGCGCCGTCTTCGCCTTCACCCTGGTTCTTGTCTACGTGTGCTCCACGCTCTACCACTCGCTGGTNNCCTTTTACTCTGGTCTCACTTCGTGGACCTGTGGGCTGGATACTCTTTGGCGTTGTCTGGGCGCTGGCCGTCGCCGGAGTGGTCTTCAAGAGCCTGGCGATCGGCCGCTTTCCAATGGTGTCAGTGTTGGTCTACCTGTTCCAGGGCTGGGTCATTGTCTTCGCGGCTCGCCCTCTGTTGCGGGCCATTGGTTGGCATGGAATGATGTGGCTGGCCGCGGGGGGATTGGCCTACACGCTGGGCGTCGCTTTCTTTGCTTTAGACCGCCTCCGCTACTTCCACGCCACGTGGCATGTCTTCGTTCTGGCCGGCAGCGTAGCCCACTACTTTGCGGTTCTCTTCTATGTCGTTCCGGCGCGTCCGTAAGGGGAAGAACTCAACCTCGGAGTTCCGTTGACACACCCGCGATGCTGGGCTGGGACCTCTATCGCGGCCGCCTCATCCGCTCTCACGTCATCGCATCCATCCCGCTGCTCGCGTTCATGTAAGTCGCTTTAGCCATGATGGTCTGGCAACCCTGGGTGAATCTCACCCTGCAATGGATAACCGCCTGGGCGAAGTAGAGAGCGCGGGCTCCACGTAGTCACAATTGAAAGCCTCCGGTTGGAAACCGCCGAGGGGCTGGTGAACCTTCGGCTTAAAGGTGGCCGCCCGTATACTGGCATCGACATGAAAACCTCCCGCCGCGATCACCTGCGCCTGCTGGGTGCGGCTGCGCTCGCCTTTGCTCCCTCGCGCCGATCGCTGGCACTTCCCTCGGAACTTGCCTCGGCGCTTGACCCGGCGCCAACGGCCCCATCGCTGAAGGAAGCCGCTGCGGCTGCCGGCCTTGTCTATGGGTCGTGCAGCGATATGCCGTTTCGCAATGCGCCGCCGAAGTATCTCGATCTCTTCGTTCGGCAATGTGCTCTGTTTGCCCCGATCCTGTCGTGGCAGGACGTTGCGCCCACCCTCACGAAAGAAGACGACGCGTGGGATGCGAATGCGGGCATCGCCGTGAGCCATGGGCTCGGCATCACCGGTGCGCATCTGCTGTGGTACCTGCGCACGCCGCCGTGGCTCGCCAACCTTTCTCGCGCAGAGGCAGAAAAGGCAGTTGCCGAGCACATCACAAACATCGTCACCTTCTACCGCGGGCACGTGTTTTCGTGGAACGTGGTCAATGAGGCCATTGAACCTCCGCAGAAGGGACCCGACGGTCTGAGCCACGACGGTCTGAGAATGGACAGCCCACTGGTACGTGCGCTGGGCACAGACTTTTTCGCATCGGCTTTCAGCAACGCTCGGGCAGCTGATCCCGCAGCGCTGCTGCTCTACAACGAATACGATCTGGAACTGGACAACGCGTGGCAGCAGGCGCGGCGCGACGGGTTGTTTCGCCTGTTGGATCGGCTGCAGAAAGCCAACGCGCCTATCGATGGAGTGGGCCTGCAGTCGCACCTCAAACTCCGGCAGTTCGGCGATTTCAACGAGAAGCTGTACCGGCAGTTTTTGCGCGATATCGCTGCACGGGGGCTGAAGATCGTCATCACTGAACTGGATGTGGACGACCGTGGCAGCACGGCGGACATTACGCCTCGCGACCAGGCAATCGCGGATATCTATGCGCGCTTCCTGGCCGTTGCGCTCGACGAACCGGCGGTCTGCGCGCTGGTCACGTGGGGCATCTGCGATCCATATAGCTGGTACAACAGCACATGGTTTCATGAGTACGCGCGGCCTGACCATGTGCCGCAGCGGCCGCTGCTCTTCGATGCGGAGTTTCGGCCCAAGCCGTCGTTCTTCGCCGTCCTGAACGCACTCAAGCAAGCGCCGAAGCGGAACGGCTCGCCGCCCAGCCCGTCGGCCATCCGGAAGCTGCCTGCTTGATGATCAAGCCACATTTCGCGCGGGTGGAATAATACAGGTTGGGATGAACGAATCGGCTCAAGAAGATCGGCTAAGCGCACTACTATCTTCGGTCTTCGGATTCGAGGAGTTCCGGCCCGGGCAGGAGCAGGTGTGCCGCGCGGCAGTGGCGGGCCGTGACCTGCTGCTGGTGATGCCGACCGGCGCAGGCAAGAGTCTCTGCTTCCAGTTGCCCGCTCTGGCGCGTGGTGGAACCGCCCTTGTGATCTCGCCTCTGATTGCGCTCATGGATGACCAGGCATCCAAGCTGGCCGCGCTCGGGCTCAAGGTTGCTCGCATTCACTCAGGAATCGATAGATCCGTGGCTCGGCAAGCCTGCGTCGATTATCTGAAGGGCGATTTGCAGTTCCTCTTTATTGCGCCGGAGCGGCTGCGCGTACCGGGCTTTGTTGAGATGCTGGCCAAGCGGCAACTGTCGTTGATCGCCATCGACGAGGCGCACTGCATATCGCAATGGGGCCATGACTTCAGGCCCGACTACCGCATGCTCGGCGAGCACCTGCCAAGGCTGCGCGGCACCGGCGATGCGATTGCACCGGTAATTGCTCTTACGGCGACGGCCACGCCTACAGTGCAGGCCGACATCCTTACGCAACTGGGAATGGTGAAACCGAAAAAGTTCATTCATGGCTTCAGGCGCAGCAACCTGGCCATTGAGGTGGCAGAGGTTGCCATGCCGGAGCGTGCCGCTGTGATCCGCGGGTTGCTGGGCGATGCGGCGCGGCGGCCGGCGATCGTCTACGCCACGTCGCGCAAGCAGGCCGAGCGGCTGGCCGAGGATCTGGCAAACACTGCGCACATAGCCGCAGCCGCCTACCATGCGGGGTTGGAGCCCGAGACGCGCGAGACCGTGCAGAGAGCCTTCCAGACGGGCCAACTGGAAGTGGTGGTTGCGACGATCGCGTTTGGCATGGGAATCGACAAGCCGGATATCCGTACGGTGATCCATGCCGGACTGCCCGGCACGCTTGAGGGCTTCTACCAGGAGATTGGCCGTGCCGGCCGTGACGGCCACCAGAGCCGCACATATCTGATGCACTCCTACGCCGACCAGCGAACACACGGGTTCTTCTTGAATCGCGATTATCCGCCAATGGCGAGCCTGATGCAGATATTCAGCGCCCTTGGCGAAGACTCGCAGACGATTGACGAAGTGCGGGAGCGGACCCGCATGGAGGCGGAGGAGTTCGATAAGGCACTGGAGAAACTGGAAATTCACGGCGGCGCGCGGATTGACTTTGGCGGCAGCGTGACGGCTGGCTCCGCCCACTGGAAAAAAGGCTACGCTGTGCAGTCGCAGCACCGGGC
>PMXB01000249.1 GCA_003165935.1 Acidobacteriaceae bacterium
GCCAGAAAAATCCCCGGTCCCTTAATCGTCTTCATCGCTTATCTCCTGATTGCACCGAATGGTTTATCTCCTTGGAACCCTGGCCGCTAAAACACCACCTCATTACAAACACGCAACCAACGACGACAGCAATACATCCTAGGGTCATCGCTGCGCGGAATTCTAAGTTTTGCGTAATAGACCAATCAGGCCAGCTAGGCACCATAAGCCACGTTCCAAAAAATACCACGCCGCAGTAGCAACAAAGGAGCACTGAGAGAATCCCCAAGATCACGCGCAAGACAGCTAACAGTTTCCTCATCGCTTCACCCGCGCCTTGCTGCTCAAAACTCCACCCACCCACCAACCCTGTTGCTCTCAATCGCCCGCTCAATAAACCGCATCCCTCTCACCCCGGCTCGAATCCCCGGCAGCGTTGCCGGAGCCTTATGCACTCCACCCGCCTTCCACGCCGTCACCCAATCCGCAAACTCCCGATACAGAACCGCGAACGCCTCAATATATCCCTCGGGATGCCCGCCCGGCAGCCGCATCACCGCCCGCGCATCGTTCGACAGGTACTGCATCCCCGCATGCCGCGTCTCATCCGGCCCGCTGTTCCGCCGAATCGTCAGCGTATTCGGCGTCTCCTGCTCCCAATGCACCGACGCCTTCTCGCCATAAACGCGAATCCGCAGCCCGTTCCCCTCGCCCGCCGCAATCTGCGAAGCCATCAACACACCTTGCGCCCCATTCGCCATCTTCAACAACACCGTGCAATCATCGTCCACCTTTCGCCCAACTACCACCGACCGCAGCGTCCCATGCAGCGCCGTCACATCCAGCCCGGTCACATACTCCAGAAGATGAAACGCATGCGTACCGATATCGCCAATGCATCCGCCCGGCCCGCTCACCGCCGGATCTACCCGCCACCCCGCCTGTTTCTGCCCCGTGCTCTCCAGCGGCTGGCTCAACCACCCCTGCAGATACTCCACCGCAACCTTGCGAATCTCGCCCAACTCTCCGCTCGCGCAAATCGCCCGCGCATCCCGCACCAGTTGGTATCCCGCATAGGTGTGCGTCAGCCCATAAGGCAACCCCGCCTTCGCAACCACCTTCTCCAACTCCAGCACCTGGTCATACGTCGCCGTCGCCGGCTTGTCGCTCATCACGGCGATCCCCGTCGCCAGCGCGGCCTCGGCCACCGGTAGATGCGTACTGTTTGGCGTTGCAATCACCACCAGCTCTATCCCATCCGCCCGCTTGCTCTCCGCTTCAAACATCTCCCCATAGCTCGCATACGCCCGCGCCGGATCAATCCCATAACTCGCTCCCGCCTCTTTCGACCGCTCCGCCGACTGCGAAAACGCACCCGCCACCAGTTGCATCCGCCCGTCCAGTTCCGCCGCCATCTTGTGCACCGGCCCGATAAACGCCCCCGGCCCACCACCCACCATCCCCATTCGAAGTTTCCTCGCCATCATTCCTCCAACACTCACTGCTGTCACGTTGTCCCTGGTTGCTTCGAGACGCCCTTGATCGCTTCTGGCCTGAGTTCCTGTTTTGTAACAACGGCACGACTTCAGTCGGGCCAAGAAACAACGGCAAAAATAGAGCTGGCTTCAGCCCCTGTTCACTTTCCAATAAATCGTGTACCTCTCATCCATCACGCGATACAACGGCTCAAGCTCCATCGCTGTCCGTTGCCCCGCCGTCTTGAACCGAAGCGGCTCGTCAGCCTTCTCCACCCACGCTCCATTCCGCGCCTCATCAATCACCGGCATCGTCGCATCCGTAAAGTGTCCGCTGTGCGCCGGACCCGTCGGTCCGTACTGCATCTCTTCTGTCAGCCCGTCGCGTCCCATCTTCCCCGCCAGCACCAGCGGCCCATACATCATCGCCTGCGCTTCGTGGTTGCCCGGCAGCGGCTCTGCGTGAAACTTCATCGGCAGGTCAACTTCCACACGGTCGCCATTCTGCCAGGTGCGATCAACCTCCAGGTATCCATTGGCCTTTACCACTGCTACCTCAGCACGCCCATTCACCCGCACCATCGGCGCAGCACACCAGTAAGGCTTGCGCACTCTCACCGCCAGCCGCACCGGCTTCTCCGCTTGCACCGTCAGCAGTGTCTTCGCTTCCTCNNGTCGCCCAGCTTGGCATACTCCTCAACGCCCGACCCGGTGCAGCACCAGAATGAGTCATAGGGCGTGCCAAACGTCTTGAACAATCCCGGCTTCATCGACACGTAATACATCAGCAGCCCATGCTCGTCCTGCGTTCCCAGCCGCACGTTCCACAGCAGCCGCTCGTAGTAGTCCATGTACCGCGCGTCCGCCGTCCAGCCAAACATATGCCGCGTCAGCTTCATCATGTTGTAGCTGCAGCAGCACTCCTCCGCATCCGACACAAGTTGGTTGGCCAGGTTGTCCGGCGTATGCCAACCCTCGCCATCGTCTTTGCTTCCCGGAACCGTCGCGCTCGTCCCTCCCGTGCAGTACGCGTGGTGCTCGGCGACATAGTGCCAGAAGTTCTCCGCAATCGTCCGGTATCGCGCATCCTTTGAAACCTCGTAGCCCCGCGCCGCGCCAATCACCTTGGGAATGTTCGTATTCGAATGATGCCCCGCCAGCTTGTCCTCACCCGCCGCCAACGGGTTGAAGAACGCCTTGTGTTCGAACCGGAAACCCAGATCGCGAAACCGCGTCTCCCCAGTCAGCGCATACAGATTGAAGCACGCCTCGTTCATCCCGCCGTGCTCAACAATCTGCACCCTTGCCCACTCCTCATCGCTCAGCGGCGCCACCCATGCCGCCGCCCAGTCCGCCATCCGCGTCGCCATCTCCAGCGCCTGCGTGTTCCCGCAGTGCACATACATGTCGATGAGCCCGGCCACGATCTTGTGGTATGTGTAGAAGGGCGCCCACACCGGCTTGTAACTCTTTAGCCGGTCGTAAAAGCTCTCAGGATATGCGCCAAGATAGCCATTCCGCTGCTGACACTTAGCCAACTCCTCCACCAGCCCACCTGCCTTCCGCCGCAGCACCTCATCGCCGGTCGAGTCATACATCAGCGCACATGCCGAAAGATAATGCCCTCCTGAAAAATGCCCACGAAGTTCCCCGTTCGGCTCCTCCCATCCCCCCAGCGGTTGCGCCGTCGAAGCCAGCCCCGCCGTCAACCTGAAGCTGTGCAGCAGCCTGTCGTTCGGCAGCATCAGCAGATACACGCGATCCCGCTCCTGCGCCTCGCGCAGCGGACCATACAGCAACTTCACCTGCCGCATCGGGAACGGCTTCGCCTTCCACTCCACCTCGTCCCATCCATGCTGATTGGCCGCCCGCGCCCCATCCACCACCGGATCCTGCGCCATCGCCCGCAACCTGTTCGCCGCCACCAACCCCACACCCGCCACCGCCGTCGATTGCACAAACCGTCGCCGCGTCCAATCCTTCATCGCCGATTCCTTTCTTTCGCTGACTCGCTAACCCGCTCACTCGCTAACTTGCTGACCCGTTGTCTCGCCGACTTGCTGACTCGCTGACTCGCTGACCCGCTGTCTCGCCGACTCGCTGACTCGCTGACTCGCTGCCTTCTTCACCAGTCCGTCAGCGTCCCATCCAGCTTCCGATTCACCGGCAAATATGCCCTCTGATACTCGTACTTCGCTGCCAGCTTCTCATCCAGATCCACTCCCAGCCCCGGCCCATCGCCCGGATACATCATCCCATCCTTGAAGTAGTACTGGTGCGGAAACACCGCGTCTGTCTCCTCGTTGTGCGGCATCAGTTCCTGAATCCCGAAGTTGTGAATCGCCGTGTCAAAGTGCAGCGCCGCCGCCATCGTCACCGGCGACAGATCCGTTGCGCCATGGAACCCCGTCCTTACGTGATACATCGCCGCAAAGTCCGCCGCCTTCTTCAGCGCAGTAAACCCGCCACCATGCACAATCGTCATCCGCAGGTAGTCAATCCACTGGTTGCGAATCAAATCATGCGCATCCCAAACAGAGCTAAACACCTCGCCCACCGCAATCGGCGTCGTCGTGTGCTCGCGAATCACCTTGAACCCCTCCTGTAACTCTGCCGTTGTGGGGTCCTCCATCCAGAACAGGTGAAACGACTCCAGTTCCTTGCCCAGCCGTGCCGCCTCAATCGGCGTCAACCGGTGGTGGCAATCATGCAGCAAGTGCAGTTCCTCGCCAAACCGCTCCCGCACCTTCTCAAACAGCTTCGGCGCGTGCCGCAGATAATGCTCCGTCGACCACTCCGCCTCGCTCGGCAACCCGCGCTCTGCCGGCTCATATCGCCCCGCGCCCTTGGCAATCCCATACGTCGTCTTGATCCCCGGAATCCCGCTCTGCACCCGCACCGCCTTGAATCCCTGCTCCACGTGCCGCGCCACATCCTCCAGCGCCGTCTCCGTGTCCTTCCCGTTCGCATGCCCATACACCAGCACGCCATCGCGGCTCTTGCCGCCCAGCAGGTTGTACACTGGCGTCCCCAGCGCCTTGCCCTTGATGTCCCACAAGGCCACATCCACCGCCGCGATTGCTGACATGGTTACGGGTCCGCGCCGCCAGTAAGCCCCGCGATAGAGGTACTGCCAAATGTCCTCGGTCTCAAACGGATCACGCCCCACAATGCAAGGAATCACATGCTCCGTTAGATAGCTCGCCACCGCCAGCTCGCGCCCGTTCAGCGTCCCATCGCCCAGCCCGTAGATCCCCTCATCCGTCTCCACCTTCAGCGTCACAAAGTTCCGCCCCGGCGAAGTTGTGTTCACAGCAGCCTTCGTAATCTTCATGCTCAATATGCTCCCACCCTATTGCCTATTGCCAAGTCCCTATTGCCTATAACCTATTGACAAGTCCCTCAGTCCCTTGGTCCCTGAGAACTGAGAACTGTGAACTGAGAACTGACCACTGAGAACTGCCCTACTGGTTCACTCCACTCGCCAAAAATCCCCCATCCACCGCAATCACCTGTCCCGTCACAAACGACGCCGCCTCCGATGCCAGAAACACCGCCGCGCCAGCTAACTCGCCGGGTTCGCCAAACCGTCCCATCGGTGTCCGCATCAGCAGTTCTTCGCCGCGCGGAGTCCCCTCAATGATGCTCCTGTTCAGCGGCGTCGGAAACACCCCCGGCGCAATCGCATTCACGGTCACACCCTTCTTCCCCAGCTCTACCGCCAGCGACCGCGTCAGCGATGCCACAGCCGCCTTGCTCGCCGAGTACGCCGCCACCTGGTAGAAGCTCGCATAGGTCGACAGTGAGGCTATGTTGATGATCCGCCCATAGCCGGCCTTCACCATGGCAGGGCCAAACGTCTGGCAGGCGCGGAGCGTGCCGGTCAGATTCACATTCATCACCCGTTCCCAGTCTTCATCTGACAGCTCTTCGGTAGGCGCCTTGTCTGTTATGCCAGCCGCATTCACCAGGATGTCGGCCATTCCGAACTCGTCCGTCAGCGCACGGTGAAGCGCGGTCACCTCGTTCGCACGGGAAACATCGCAGGTCACGCGCATGGTCCGGCGCTCCAGCGCTTCAATCTCCCTGGCAACCATGACCACCTGATCGATGCGGCGCGAAGTCGCCACCACATCCGCGCCCGCCGCCGCCAGTCCCAGCGCAATCGCCTTCCCCAGCCCGGTCGTTCCACCCATGACTACCGCAACCCGCCCGCTCAGCTCCAACTTCCCCGGTCCCATAACCCTTCTCTCATCCACTCCACCCGGTCTCAAAAAACCGGTTCACTTCCCCGCAAGCGCTCGAAACATTATCACCCACCACCATGCCCGCGTGTCCCCTGTCACGCGCCCCATCCGCCTTCAGTACGCTAGAGTGTTTCTTGGCGTTTGCGCACATTCGGCCGCTCTCTCAATCGTGCGCATTCCCGGCCCGTTATCCGATCAGCTCATCTCTACCGGAGTTCTCATGCCCGAAACCACCTCCCAAATCCTCGAACGTGTCGGCCTCATCCCCGTCCTCCGCGCTCGCAATGCCGGCCAGGCCCACGCCGTTGTTCAGGCCATGCTCGCCGGCGGCGTCACCGTCGTCGAAGTCACCATGACCGTCCCTGGCGCTCTTGATGTGCTTAGGGAGCTCAAAGAAGAATACGGAGCGAAGCTCCTGCTCGGCTCAGGCACCGTCACCACCGCCGACCAGGCCCAGGCCACCATCGACGCCGGCGCGGAGTTCGTCGTCAGCCCCAGCCTGCACCCCGCAGTCATCGCCCGCACCAAGGCCAACAACAAAATCTCAGTCCCCGGCGCTCTCACCCCCACCGAGATCATCACCGCCTGGAATGAAGGCGCAGACTACGTCAAAGTCTTTCCCTGCTCGGCCATGGGCGGCGCCAGCTACCTCAAGTCCATCCTCGCGCCTTTCCCGCATCTTCTCCTCATCCCCACCGGCGGCGTCACCCAGCAAACTGCCGTCGACTTCCTCAAAGCAGGCGCAAAGGCCCTGGGCGTCGGTGCCGACCTCGTCAACCTCGCCGCCATCGACAACGGAACCCCTGAACTCATCACCGAAGCCGCCCGCGCCTACCTTAAGATCATCGCCAAGTTCCGAACCGAGTCTGCTGAGCTTAATGCTCTTTCCCAAACACGGTTGTCATCCCGAACCCGGTGAGGGATCTGCGGTTTCTCTTAATCCTCTTCAACTAACCTAAATCTCGGGAACATAGGATCGACAATGACCAACCTCGACCATCCCTTCCGCCTCGACAACCGCCACGCCCTCGTCACCGGCGGCGCCAGCGGCATCGGCGAAGCCACCGTCCGCGAACTCGTCCGCGCCGGCGCTTTCGTCTGGATCGCCGACATCAACATCTCCGCTGGCGAAGCCCTAGCCGCCTCGCTCCCCTCCACCGAGTTCATCCACCTCGACGTCACCAGCCCCACATCCATCGCCGCTGCCGTCGCCCGCATTTCCCGCCTCGACATCCTCGTCAACAACGCCGGCATCGGCCACGTCGGTTCCATCGAAGAAACCGAGCCAGAAGACTTCGATCGCCTCCTCAACGTCAACGTCCGCTCCGTTTATCTCGTGACGCGTGCCTTTATGCCATTGCTCCTTACTCCTCGACACAAAGGGAACTGGATTGGCCGAAGCACTGGTAAGCCCATCGAACAAGGCCAGCATGTTCCCAGTTCCGACCCTCCAGGCGTGATCGTCAACATCGCCTCCATTGCCGGCCTCGTCGGCGTCAAGCAGCGCTTTGCTTACTGCGCCACCAAGGGCGCCGTCATTGCCATGACTCGCCAACTCGCCGTCGACTATCCCAAAAACCTGCGCGTCAACGCCATCTGCCCCGGCACCGTCGACAGCCCCTTCGTCGAGGGCTACCTCGAAAAGTTCCACAAACACAACAAGGAAGAGACCCGCGCCGAGCTCCGCGCACGCCAGCCCGTCGGCCGCCTCGGCCAGCCCGCCGAGATCGCCTCCATGGTCCGCTATCTCGCCTCCGACGAGGCCGCCTTCGTCACCGGTGCATTGTTTAACATAGATGGTGGCTGNNGCTCAATGAAACTGATCTCTTTTTCCGTAAACGACGGCATCGTCCGTCCCGGCGCACTCCTTGAAGATGGCAACCTCGTCCTCGACCTCTACAGCGTCTACAACGACACCCGTGCTGTCATCGCCGCGGGAATCACCACCCTTCCCGCAGGCATCACCTACCCCTCCTACCCGCTCGCCGAGGTCCGCATCCACGCCCCGCTCTCCAACCCGCCGCGCATCTTCTGCATCGGCGCAAACTACGCCGAGCACGCCAAGGAAACCGGCCACGCCGTCGCCGAATTTCCCGTCGTCTTTCTCAAAATGACCACCGCCATCATCGGCCCCGGCGAGCCCATCGTCCTGCCCGTCAACTCATCCGAACCCGACTATGAGGCCGAGCTAGCCTTCGTTATCGGCCACGGCGGTTACCGCATCCCCGCCTCAGAGTGGCAGCGCCACGTCTACGGTTACACCATCGTCAACGACGTCAGTGCCCGCGATATCCAGCGCCAAACTTCGCAGTGGTCTCTCGCCAAAAGCTTCCCCACCTTTTGCCCCATGGGCCCCGCCATCGTCACCGCCGACGAAGTTCCCGACCCCCATTCCCTCGACATCCGCCTAACCATCGACGGCGAAATTCTCCAGAATTCCAACACCAATCAATTCGTCTTCCAGATTCCGCGCCTCGTCGAATATATCTCGTCCATCACCCCTCTGCTCCCCGGCGACATCGTCTCCACCGGCACCCCCGCCGGCGTCGGCACCGGCCGCACTCCCAAGCGCTGGCTGAAGCCAGGCGAATCCGTCACCATCTCCATCGAACACGTCGGCACCATCACCAACCCCGTCGTCGCCGAATAGCAATCGAAGCCAGTAGGGTGAGCTTCACGTTTTTCTCAAAGAGTTAGATAGACAAAGAGAGCTCTCATCCTGAGCGAAGGTCGCCGCGGCGACCGAAGAGAAGGAGCTGCGGTTGTTCTTCGTTATTCTTCCGCTAACTAGGCTGGGCCTCCGGGCCACCCGTGCCCCTCGCGGTACAGCCATCCTCGCTGACTAGCTGACTAGCTGACTTGCTGCCC
>PMXB01000217.1 GCA_003165935.1 Acidobacteriaceae bacterium
TGCGCCAGCGTGTCGTAGTTGTACTCCACCGTCCCGGTGAAAATACTTCGGTCCGGCAGGAAGTGAACTTTCGTTCCGCGCCGCTTGGCTGCGCCCACTTTCTTCATCTTGCTGGTGGGCTCACCCTTGGAGTAAGTCTGTTCCCAGGTCGCGCCATCGCGCCAGATTTCCAGTTCGAGTTCCTCGCTCAGCGCGTTCACGCACGACACACCCACCCCGTGCAATCCTCCCGACACTTTGTACGTGGACGAATCGAACTTTCCTCCGGCGTGCAGCGTCGTCATCACCACCTGCGCCGCGGAAACTTTTTCGCCGTCGATGTCCATATCGTCCACGGGAATGCCGCGCCCGTCGTCGATCACCGTGATCGAGTTGTCGATGTGAATCGTGACTTCAATCTTGGTCGCGAAACCCGCCAGCGCTTCGTCCACCGAGTTGTCCACCACCTCATACACCAGGTGGTGCAGGCCCATCTCACCGGTCGATCCGATGTACATGGCGGGGCGGAGGCGCACCGCTTCAAGGCCTTCGAGTATCTTGATGTTTTCGCCGGTGTAGCTGCCGTTGTTGCCATTGTTGCCGTTTTCGCCAACAGGGAGGGGTACTTCAGTCGCCATAGGTTTCCAATCGCGATGGAACTCGTATTCAGGCCTGTTCAGAGGGGGTGCAATGCAGGGCGGACGCAGCACTTCCGACCCGGACTAAAGGCTTGAAAGACGTGGGCTTTAGCAGAATCTGCCTAGGTGTATTTTACCACGCCGGGCGATGGAAGGAGGGGAATGCAAGGGGGCGGTGGAGTATGAGGTGGAGCAGATTACCGAAGTTGTATGTTACTACGGTAATGCTTTTGGTTACTAAGTAGATAACTGCATGATAATAGTAGACTTATGATGATAACTAGTCTATGATTCGGACAGAGTTGGGGGGAAGCTTCCGGACTCAAGAAGATTACTGAAAGAGGTTACCTGCCATGAAATCTGCCATTCGCATTCTCGCACTTTCAATCGCCTTCGCCGGTGTAGCCGCCGCATCTGTTTCCTCCTCAACGCCCAAGCCGTTTTCGAGCCATCAATCGGCGACGGGCACAGCGCCAATTCCGCTTTGCGCGCCTGGTATCCCGACCTGCCCGCCTCAGTAAAGCTTTGGGGACTGACCCAGAGGTAGGTTGCGATAGCCCGAAAGTGTCATCGTGATTGCTGCGTTTTTCATTGAGTGGGGTTTGCTTCGGCGCTATGCTGAGAGTGTTCTCAGTAATTCAGGCGGAAGCAGATATGACATCTCAAATCACGATGACGGCAATGACAGGCGTTGAGTTTTTGCTCACGGCTGTGATCGCGTTCATGTTCTGGAAACGGAACCTGCATCATCGCTATCCTGCGATGAGTGCATATTTGGGACTTCGTCTGCTGTCGACGCTTGGTTTCTCGCTGCTGCTCTTGGGTCAATCGGGTAGGCTTGTTGCCACGGCGGATTTTGAACGGGTCTGCAAGCAGGTATATTTCTTCAGTTTCTGGGCCGTGTACCTGGCCAGCGCCGTGATCCTCTACTTCATCTGCCTTGAGATATTCCGGTCAGCGCTTTCTGCAGTGCCGGGGCTGCTGAAGTTTGGCATCGTAATCTTCCGCTGGGCTGTGCTGGTATCGATCATCGTGACGTTCTCGACGGTGACGTTTGCACACCTGGGCGTGGGGGCGATCACGGATGTGGCGATAGCGCTGATGCGCTCAGTGAGCCTGCTGGAGATTTGCCTGCTTGCGTTCCTCTGCCTGAGCATGAATGCCCTGCGGCTATCGGTGCGGGATATGGCGTTTGGGCTGTCTCTCGGCTTTGGAGTGATGGCATCGAACGACTTTGTGACGGTGTCACTGATCTCGCGGTTTGCGTCGCTGACCGCTCCGCTGCAGTTTGCGTATGAGGGCGTCATCCTGGTTTCGCTGGGGACGTGGGTAGCCTATTGCGCGATGCCGGAGCCGGTGCGCAAGCCTGTGGTTGTGCCAGTGAACTCGACAATCTATCGCTGGAACGAAATTGCCTCAGCGCTGGGCCATCCGGGCACGCAGGTTGCCGGTCCGCAGCAGGCAAACAGCTTCTTCCTGACTGACGTGGAGAACGTAGTGGACAAGGTTCTAAGCCGGAATTTGAAGAGCAGACAGTCAGAGCTTTAGGACAGAGATATAAACGGGGAGGGGTGAAGGGCCGGAGCCGATTGGTTCCGGCCCTTTTGCATGCGCGGGGGTCGAGGGACTGGGGTTTGGGTCCAGGGATTGAACCTGAGGGACGAGAGAGACCATTGCCAGCGCGAAAAAGGCCACGCTGAGGGCATGGCCTTTGTGTTGAAGCGGAGAGAGGTTGCTTACTCTGCGGGGACGGGCTCGATGGAGGCAAAGCGGCCGCGGTTGCCGTGGTCAGAGAACTTGACGCGTCCGGTGACCTTGGCAAAGAGAGTATCGTCGGAACCGATGCCGACGTTGGTGCCGGGCTTGATCTTGGTTCCGCGCTGGCGCATGATGATGGATCCGCCGGAGACGAGCTGGCCGCCGAAGGCCTTGACGCCGAGGCGCTGCGCATTTGAGTCGCGTCCGTTTGTGGAGCTNNTGGAGCTTCTTGTACTGCTTTTTGCGCTTGAGGTGGAAGACCAGGATCTTGGCGCCGCGGCCTTCGCCGAGGATCTCGGCAGTGACCTTGGCTGTGGCCGGCTTTGCCACAGTTCCGGGCTCGCCGCTGACTGCGAGAACATCACTGAACTCGATGGTTTTGTCGTCGGAGGTGATGGATTCGAGCTTGAGAACGTCGCCGGGTGCAACCCGGTACTGCTTACCGCCGGTACGAATAACCGCGTACATACTACCTCCAGCGCAGTCCGCAAACGAGCGGAAGCGCTCAATCAAAATATGGCCATGGTTGTTGCAGGCCAAAACGACGGCCATGGGTGGTACAGGCCAAACGGCTCGGTCGGAAACTTCTGTGCCGCGATGCCGGTACGCTCAAGCCCAAAAGACGGGGCGAACGTCCGATCCACGGCGACAGGCAGGAATCGCCAAACTAAGGTAGTTTACAGGGTTTTCGGGGCTGAGGTCAACAAAGACTCAAGGAAGCTGTGCATGGGGAGGGTTCGGGGATATGCACCAAGATAAATCTCCCAGCGTGGGCCAAGGGCAGGTGGTCAGCATGGAATGGGCGGCAATTTCCGGATCGGCGACGAATGACCTTGGAACGGCGGGAGTGCCAGCCGACTTTAGCGGCGAGTATCGAACACGTACAGACGAAGAGCTACTCCAGCTCTGGGTGGAACGCTCTGATCTTCTGCCCGAGGCCGAACGTGCACTGCAAAGTGAGATTGACCGCCGGGGGCTGACCGAACAGGCTGTCAACGCGAAGGACATTAGGTGCGAGGACGAGGACGATTATGACAACCCAAAAGTAAGGGAAGATTCAGACCAGCAATTGGCGCCCCCCGTGGCCGCATGGGGCCCTTCAATCACGTGGTATTGGCTGCGAGAGATGTGGTTACGTCAGCGTACGAAGGACGGGCTTGATATCCAAGCCAAGGTTGAATCAGCGTTGCTGACGCGAGCGAACCAAGGGAGGGGAGGGGGCGGACGGCGAGCAGAACTTTGCTACTCGTATGACTGTCAGGGGCCGCAAATCGGTCGGACCGTTCGTGACTTTATGATTGGGGACAGAGTTGGTAGAGCCCTTGCATTTGCCCATAAGCCGGGGGATACCATAACGATCCGCGTTGACTCAAATGTCCCAGATCGTTCTTACTTTCCCTCTGGCTTTGGCTGGATTGAGCCGCTCTTCTGGGGAGTGTTCTTTTCAATCCTTGCACTTTTCCTCCTGACAGGTGCTGTTGTGGGGGTTTTCGATCTGATAAATCGGTAGCCCTCCGGATCGGACAACGTCATCGCGAATTTAACCTGCCAATCTTTCGCATTCGGAGCGAGTGACCGCTATCCGGAAGTTACTCCTTTGGGCAGACGGGCCCCACTCCGTTACCATCAACCCCATGCTCCGCGTAAAACTCCTCGACCCAGCCGCCAAGGCCCCGGTCGTCGCCCATCCCGGCGAAGACCTCGGTTACGACCTCTTTGCCCTCGAAGCCATCCTGCTCGCTCCACGCTCCCAGGCCCGTGTCCGCACCGGAATCGCCGTCGAAGCCCGCCATCCAGTCACCGGCGAGCCACTCGGATTGCTCGTCCGCGACCGCTCCTCAATGGCCGCCCGAGGCATTGCCACCATCGCCGGCGTCATTGATGCCGGTTACCGCGGCGAAATCCTCATCCTCATGGCCAACCTGACCGACGCCCCGGTCCAGCTCACAGCCGGCGAGAAGATCGCCCAGATGATCCCCATCCCCGTCCTCACAGGATCCGTTCACACGGTCTCAAATCTCGAAGACTCTGCCCGCGCCGACAAGGGATTTGGCAGCTCCGGACGATAGTGCTGCCCCCGTCTGATACCGCTCCCAATACCTATTTTTCGCAAATTTCGACGATCCGGAACCGAATCTGACCACTTTGCGTATCAGAAAGTGAGAAAACAGGGCCTCGATTGTCTTTTTTTGCGGACATTGACTCTTGCAGTGCGGCCTGAGAGGAGAGTTTTGCGTACAATTCCTGTACCGGAGCGAACCAAAATCTCATGTGACCTTCCGCGCCGGCGGGGTGGCCCTTTGGCCTTTACCCCGGCGCCAGCGCGCGGCGCCGGGGACCCCCCTTTCCACCCCACGGACGAAGTCCTTTCTGCGGGGACCCCGGCTTTGCCTCTGCAGCCAACAAATCTCCAGGATCGCGGAATCTTCTGGAAGACCCAGTCCGTCAAAACAAAAGGCCCTTCGGCTTCGTACACTGGAAGTACGGGGAAAGCGAACCGCCTTCAGCCTGAGCTGATTCTCCATATACCGTAGCCGGACGGATTGCCATTCCGCGCTCCTGAACAGAAAGTGAAACCATGCAACTCGCTGAGGCCTTCAAACTCGCTCTGCAGTCTCTCTGGGCCAACAAACTCCGCACCATCCTCACGCTCATCGGCGTGGTCATGGGCGTGGCCTCGGTCATCATGGTTATTACGCTCGTCAACGGCGCCAACAAGTATGTCTCGACCAAGCTTTCAGGCTACGGCGCAGACGTCTTCACCGTCACCCGCATGTCCAGCGTCATCTTCAGCGCCGAAGACTATTTCAAATACCAGAAGCGCAAGATTATCCGCATCGAAGACTATCAGGCAGTCCGCGACAACTGCACCGAGTGTGGCGAGGTTGGCGCGTTTCTTGACCGGTCAACCAATGTGGTCGCCAACGGCCACTCAAGCAACAACACTGAGATCCGCGGCTATACGTGGACCATGCTCTCGCTCAACAACATCGATATCGCTCTCGGCCGCGGTTTTACCCCCACCGACGAGGACAAGGGTACGCACGATGCCATCGTCGGCTACGATATCGTCGACAACCTGCTCGGCGAAGGCGATCCGCTCGGCAAAGAGATTCGCGTCGACGGCATTCCGTACACGATCGTCGGCGTAGGCGACCGGCAGGGCAAGACGCTTGGGCAGTCCCAGGACAACTGGGTCGCCGTCCCAATCACCACCTTTCAGCAGACTTACGGCTACAACGACTCGGTGAATATCTACGCTCGCGCCAATGGCAATGCCGAAGCAATGGAGCGCGCCAAAGACGAGGTCCGCGTACTCATGCGTTCGCGCCGCCACGATGCGGTGGGTACGCCTGACGACTTTGAGCTTGAAACAAACGACACCTTCCTCGACATCTGGAAGCAGATCAGCTCGCTCTTCTCCTGGGTGGTGCTTGGCATCGCCTCCATCTCGCTGGTGGTTGGCGGCATCGTCATCATGAACATCATGCTGGTATCCGTTACCGAGCGAACACGCGAGATCGGTGTTCGAAAGGCCCTCGGAGCGCGCCAGCGAGATGTGCTGCTTCAGTTCCTTATCGAGAGCGCCACCATGGCCACCCTGGGCGGAGCCATTGGAGTTGCGTTTGGAGTCTCAGTGGCCAAACTCATCACGCTGATCGTCGGCTTCCCCACCGCGGTCCCACTTTGGGCAGTCCTCCTGGGCCTGGTCCTGGCCGGCGCCGTCGGCATCTTCTTCGGAGTTTATCCCGCCAGCAAAGCCGCCAAACTCGACCCGGTGGTCGCCTTGCGCGCCGAAATGTAGAAAGGCAGTTCACAGTTCGTAGTTCACAGTTCGAAGTTCACAGTTTGAAAGAAACTGCATTCACTTCTCCAGACCTCCTACAGAGCA
>PMXB01000316.1 GCA_003165935.1 Acidobacteriaceae bacterium
CCTCGTCAAAAAGATGGTTGGTCGTGCGATGAAGAAGCGTAACTCCCTTGCAAGGTTGTTGAAGCGTGGATCGGTACGGCGCCGGTGTCATCCGTCTGGTTCTCCGAGAGAAAATCAGAGACCCATGGATTGCTGCGGCGTGCGCGGGCCAAGGTGGCTACCCAGACCGAGGCTGCGCCGGCCCGCAAAAGGGCTTGGGATGCGGCGCGCGCGGTTGCGCCGGTGGTGAAGATGTCGTCGACGAGCAGGACGTGCTTCGCGGTGACGGCGGCAGGCGTGGAAACCAAAAATGCTCCACGGACGTTGAGGCGGCGCTGATGTGGGGTTAAGCCGGCCTGGCTGGCGGTCTCGCGGAGGCGCATCAAAGTGGTAGAGGCGAGAGTGAGCTTCCAAGCGGGGTGGGATTTGCGCAGGAACTTGAGCGCTTGGAGCGAAAGCAGGCGGGCCTGATTGAAGCCGCGACTTGCCAGCTTGGACCTGTGGAGCGGAACCGGAACCACGAGGAGCTCGCTGGGAGCGTCGGGCGCCAGCCTGGCGATGGCCTGGGCGAGCATCTTGCCGAGGGGTCGGGCCGCCGGGAGGAGTTCGTCGTATTTGAGCGCATGGAGGGCTCCGCGCATTGGCTCTTCGTAGAGGCCGTAGGCGACGGCGCGGACGAAGGGCGGAGGGGCCATGCGGCAGACGCGGCAAAGTCCGGAGGCTGAGGAGGATGGGACGGTAAGGGCGTCGCCGCAGCGGGCGCAGGAGGGGCTGGGGAGGACGGGAAACTCGGCCCAGCAAAGATCGCAAATTGGCACAGAGGAAAGCTGCGGCAGAGGGGAGCCGCAGAGAGAACACTGATCAGGAAGGAGGGCGCAACTTAAGGCGTCAAGGGGACTTCGAAGCACGCGGGCTACTGCGCGCCAACTTGAAACTTCAGATGGCGGAACTTCGAGCGGGAGTGAACCCGAGTAAAGGCGGAAGACGCACCTCACTTAGGATGGCGCGGGAAATCCGCGCCGCCTTGGGGCCAGTATACCCGGACCGGGGAATTGAAGCCATCCGAATTCTGGGCGATTTGGCAGCAATTTGGTAAAAGGGCGGTCGAAACCGGCAAGACAAGCGAATAAGCTGGGCGGGCTGTAGGCTACACTTTAGGTTTGGGAGGACGCACTTTTGGGCAGGATTCGCTCCGTTGTAGCTGTGGTTTTGGGGCTTGCTGTCTGCTTCCCTGGCCCGGTCGTTATCCCGATGCAGGCACAAGCAGGATTGAAGGGGCCTTCAACGGGGGCAACTGGTTCCGGCGAGACGGTTCTGGTGGCAACGCCTGTAGAACGGGTTGGTTCGGGGGCTCCGGCGGGAGGTTCCGGGGGAACTCAGGCGGCGCAGGAGCCGGAAAAACCCGCGGCTGCGCAAAGCAATATGGGCGGTATTGCGGGCGGGATAGGTGCGGCGCCGGTCTACGACGCGCAGAAGCGGCCTATCACGGCGGGCGGATTTGTTGACTCCGGGCCGGTAATTTTCGAGGACATAACAAAGAAGGCGGGGCTTTCCGGCTGGACCCACAAGATGGGCGTGGCGGAGAAGAAGTACATCGTGGAGACGAATGGGTCGGGCGTTGCCCTGCTGGACTACAACAACGACGGCTGGCTGGACATTTACCTGGTGAACGGCTCGACGTTTGCGGCGCTCGATGGCAAGGAAGCGCCGCCCAAGGCTGCACTGTTCCGCAACAACCACGACGGCACGTTTACCGATGTGGCTGCACAAGCGGGGGTGACGAACGATCGCTGGGGCTATGGGGTGAGCGTTGCCGACTACGACAACGACGGTTGGCCGGACATCTTTGTTGCCAACTACGGCAAGAATCGGCTTTACCACAACAACCACGACGGGACTTTTACCGATGAGGCAGAAAAGGCAGGCATTACCCTTGGCAACTGGTCGAGCGGGGCGTCGTGGGGAGACGTCGACGGGGACGGGCGGCTGGACCTGTATGTGGCCGGATATATTCACCTCGACCGTGAAAACCTGCCAGTCTCCGGGACAAAATCGGTGGGGTATTCTCACTGCACGTACCGGGGTATTGACATTAACTGCGGCCCGCGAGGGCTGGCGGGCGAGGCCGACCATCTGTTTCACAACAATGGGAATGGGACGTTTACGGACATTACGGCGAAGGCGGGCGTGGAAGACAAGGAAAAGTACTTCGGCCTGACGGCGATGATGGTGTCGATCAATGGGAATGGCAAGCCCGACATCCTGGTGGGCAACGACTCGGAGCCGAACTACCTTTACGCCAACAAGGGCGATGGAACGTTTGAGGACGACAGCTACGCCTCAGGGTTTGCGCTGAACAAGGACGGGCGCGAGATTGCGTCGATGGGCATTGCAGCCGGGGACTACGAAAACAATGGGTTGCTGGACTTTTTCATCACCGATTTCGGGGACGATTACAAGGTTCTGTATCACAATGACGGGGACATGAGCTTTACCGACGTGAGCTACAAAGCGGGCGTGGCCCAGCCGACAATTCCATTTGTCGGGTGGGGCGACGGATTCATCGACTACGACAACGACGGCTGGCTGGACCTGTTCATGACCAACGGACACGTCTATCCCCAGGCTGACGAGCACGAATGGGGAACAACCTGGGCGGAACGGCCGTTGCTGTTCCACAACGAGGGGGGAAAGAACTTCTCGCTGGTTCCAGCGGTGAAGGGTACCGGATTGGCGGTTCTTGTGACGGGGCGAGGGGCCGCGTTTGGCGACCTGTTCAATGACGGCAAAATCGACGTGGTGATCAATGCAATGGACCACACGCCTGTGTTGCTGAGGAACGTAAGCCCTGACCACCATCACTGGGTGGAGCTCGGCCTGGTTGGCGGACCAAAGAGCCCGCGCGACGCGACCTGCGCGACCATTTATCTGAAGGCCAACGGGATGCGGATGCGCCAGGACGTGCTTTCGAGCGGAAGCTACATCTCGTCGAACGATCGCCGTATGCACTTTGGGCTGGGCGACGCGACGGATGCGGGTACCGCTGAGATTCACTGGCCAAGCGGCGCGAAGGAATTTGTGAAGATTCCAGCGCCGGATCGGATTTACACGATTACCGAGGGCGTGGGGATTACGGGGGCGCTGTGCGGGGGGAAGCCGTGCGAGGCGGCGAAACAAGCGCCTGTGACGCAGAAGGCGAAGTAGGGATGGGTGAGTTCTTTCAGGGCAGTTCGAGGGCGGTGTTTTGAGGGCCAGGCAGAATTCCATGAAGGGGCGGCCATTTCCTTGATCTACCCTCGGGCAGGAGTGTAACCGTTCGCTCTCTCATGAGAATGTCACCGTTCGGTTATTTTACAGAATGTCACCATACGGTTACTTTACGAAATCTCACCGAACGGTTACTATTTGGATATGTGGTCGTGGAGGTGTCCGAGATGCGTATTCGAACCGCTGCCGATTTGGGGGCATTCATCCGGGAGCGTCGAACCAAGCTCGGGATGGATCAGATTTCTCTGGCCAAGAAGGCCGGCACGAGCCGGAAATGGCTCGTTGAAGTGGAGCAGGGAAAGCCAGGAGCTGAGATAGGTCTCATCTTGCGCACGCTGAAGAGCCTCGAAATATCCATCGATGTAGAGGCAGATTCGTCGGTCGAAACTCCCGCGCAGGTCAAATTGTTTGTTGAGCGGCACCCTCAAGGCGACTATGCAGTCAGGAGAACCAGCTCTGAAAGGGCCAGGGATGTCCTGCCTATACAAAGAGAAGCTATCGAGAGAGCACGGGAGCTAGACATCAACAGTGTTCTTGACTCGTTGAAGAAGCGGCCCCAGAAGAAGCAGATATGACAAATCAACTGATCGCTCTGCTCGATGGCCGCGAAGTTGGTACTGTCAACTACAAGAACGCCAGACTTTCCTTTGTCTACAACGATGCCTGGCGAGCCGATCCCAATGCCTACCCGCTGTCGCTCTCCATGCCGCTGGCCTCGGCAGAGCACGGCCATGCGCGGATCGAGGCGTTCTTGTGGGGGCTGCTTCCCGATAACGACCGGGTTCTTGAGAACTGGGGCAGGCGCTTTCAGGTTTCACC
>PMXB01000187.1 GCA_003165935.1 Acidobacteriaceae bacterium
TACCGGTTTGGAGCGGCACTCTTTTATGCAAATGCCGGCAGGTTTCTTGAGGAGGTTTCCGCAGTCGTACTGCCAATGCCTTCGGCGGTGCGCTGGGTGGTGGTGGACGCCGAAGCTATGACGCATGTGGACTACTCGGCCGCACGCGTCGTGATCGCGCTGAAGAATAACCTTACCGAGGCTGGCGTCGAGCTGGCGTTTGCGCGACTGCCGTGGGATTTGCGCGCCGAGTTCGATCGCCATCATCTAACGGAAGCCATAGGTGAGGACCACATCTTCAACCGGCTGCATGACGCAATCGCTGCGTTCGAGGAATCTGCCAACTCGCGCGAGAAAACACCTGGCGAGTAAACGGTGCGGGATGTTATCAGGCTAGATTCTCTGACCAATATCGTGCAGTCTCTGCGTCGTTCGATTCATTTCATTGATCTTTCAATGCCTTGAAGAGACACGGCTGTTTGCGCCCCTTTCGGGCTCAACTGGCGGCGATGATCCAGGCATGCGCCTTCGCTACCTCCGAAGGTGCAAACAACTTCACCGGGCAGGGCATAAGGAAGTTGAAGAGTCTCATCATCTGTATGATCCAGTCGACGTCAGTCACCACCGCGACACGCTCCCAGCGCTTGGGATGTTCCACCCCAATCTTCAGGTCCTCCCAGANNGGAACAAGAATCCCTTCATAATCCTCTTTTGTGACCTGTCCCTCGCAGGAGAGCGCTATAACATTGTCGGGATAGTCCTTCAAAATCTCGATCATTGACAATCCTCCATCGCGTGTCTTCTTAGGTACCACTTCCTCGCCGATACCGGACGCATCCTGCCCCCGTATTCGCGGCATGGGGAGAATCGATCCCGGTAAACTGCAACTGTCGACCGCTCATAACCCGCTCCCGAATGCGGTCAGTTGAATAGACACTGTTAACGCGCAGCCTCGTGCAATTCAAGCGCCTTCACTTTCTCGACCCTGCGCTGGTGCCGAATCGCGCCGCTGAAACGAGCCTTCAAAAAGGTCTGAATCAATTCCCAAGCCAGTGCCGGCCCAATCACCTGACCGCCCAGCGAAAAGACATTCATGTCGTCGTCCTCAACGCCTTGATGAGCGGAGAACACATCGTGGATCAGCCCAGCGCGCACTCCCGCAACTTTGTTCGCACAGATGGATGCCCCCACTCCACTACCGCACAGCGCTATCCCGCGATCCACTGTGCCCCCGGCAACGGCTCTGGCCAGTGGGATTACGTAGTCGGGATAATCGTCTCCGGGGCTCTCATGAGGTGCACCGAAGTCGACAACCTCATACGAAGCGTCGCGCAGCAAGTTCGCGATCTGCTCCTTCAGAACGAACCCTCCGTGATCCGAAGCGATTCCTACACGCATGATGTCTTCCCCTTTCGCTGTTCCAGCAAGTGATGAGCCTGTCTGCTTACGTTCAGGTTCCAAGTGCTTACCGGGAACGGCATTTCAACTTCACACCTTCCGAACCGCTCCCTGCTACATATGCATCTTCAGTGCTTGTGGCAGCGCATTCATCCCTTGCTGGTCGCTGCGCGAACCACGAGCACAGAGCACTCGGCTCGACGAGCGACCGACTCCGCAACGTTGCCCAATAAAAAGTCGAGGGTACCCCTTTGCCCGTGCGAACCGACAATGATGAGATCGGCGCCCCATTCGCCCGCTTTGCCGAGGATCGCCCCGGTTACGTCTCCCACGAGGACCTTCGCTTGTGCCGCATATCCAGCCCTGCCCAGATTGCCTGCGATCCGTTCGACCAATTCGCTAGCCGCAGGCATCTCACCGTCCAACTCAGGAGCGTAATCCTGGGCCATCTCCGGCGGGGGCACGGGCTGAACCGGCTGCAAGACGTGCAGCACCAATACCTCGGCGTTCTCACGCCGAATCAATGTTTCAACAGCGCGTGGCAGGTTTTCAGCAATCCCCGAGTCGTCAACTGCAATCAGGACTTTCATGATTCCTATCTTTCGGCCGCAATCGGAAGGGCCGCCATGCGACGGCACTCCACATGGACGGCGCCTCCTGCGGCATCGTCTGTCGACGCGGCTCTTATGCAGAGCGGGGCAGAAACCCTCGCATAACCCCTAACGGCCCCGTCATGAGTTGGACTGCAACCCGGCGCCGAATGAGGTGAATCTACGGCTGGAAACCATGATTGGACTGTACAGAATTGAACATGCTCCGCGAATAAAGTGCGGCAAACTCTAAAACGAATTGAGGCTCGTACCTTTGTTCTGGAATCTCGCCTCATCCGCCGTTAGCGTCATCGCTTCGAGGCGATGAAACCGCATCGCGGGCGCGTATAAGATTGCACAGCGCATTCAAGCCTCCCATGGAAGACTGCATATGCAACGTTCAGAATGGCGCCTTGAAAATGGAGGAACCAATGTCCCAGAGCAATTTTGACAAAGCAGCGGACCTGCATATCTACGCAGCCCACGCCCACACTGCNNCAATCAAATCGTCTCATCTATCCAGTCACGCGCCACAAGATATTCGGAGTTGATCCAATTTCCTCCCTTCAGTTGGCGCCTCGCCAACAGCGCCCGGTCAAGATTGCGGTGATTGGCAATCACCTTCCCAGGCAGTGTGGAATTGCGACTTTTACGACAGATTTGTGCAACGCCATCGCCGCTGAATACGGAGCCGCCCAGGTCTCGGTGGTAGCGGTCAATGACGGCAACTCCTCCTACTCTTACCCCGGCCGGGTTCGATTTGAGATCGGCGAAGGCGACCTCCCTTCCTACAGAGCTGCCGCCGAATACTTGAACGCCAGCAACGTCGATCTGGTCTGCTTGCAGCATGAGTTTGGAATTTTCGGCGGCAAATCCGGAAATCACATCCTGGAGTTGTTGAAGCATCTTCGCATGCCGGTAATCACAACTCTGCATACTGTCCTTCGCGAGCCGAATCTCGACCAGCGGGTTGTTATGCACAAGATCGCCGCACGCTCCCAGCGCCTTGTCGTCATGAGCCAATACTCCTCGCGCGTGTTGCAGGAGGTCTTCAAAGTCCCGGCCGGCAAGATCGATCTGATTCCTCACGGCATCCCCGATCTGCCTTTTGATCAACCGGATATTCACAAAGAAGCCTTCTCCTGCCAGGGCAAGAGCGTCCTTCTCACCTTTGGCCTGCTATCGCCAAACAAAGGCTTTGAAAGCATGATCCAGGCCATGCCGGACATCCTTGCCGGCCACAACAATGCGGTCTACATGATTGCGGGTGCTACCCACCCGCACATCCGGGCCCGTGAAGGCGATCGTTACAGGCTCGAGTTACAGGCACTGGCGAAGAGACTAGGGGTGGAACGTCAGGTCCTGTTCGTCAACCGGTTTGTCAGCCCCGAAGAGATGGCTTCGCTGGTCGGCTCGGCCGACATTTACATCACACCCTACTGTCACGAAGCGCAGGCTGTATCGGGAACCCTGGCATATGCCATGGGCGCTGGAAAGGCCATCATCTCCACTCCATACTGGTATGCCGCGGAAGTGCTGGACGATGGACGCGGAATGTTGGTTCCGTTTGGCAACCCGGCCGCCCTCGCAACAGCGACAATCGCGCTCCTGGCCAACGATGACGCACGCCAGGCGATGCGCGAACGCGCCTACCTTTATGCTCGGCCCATGGTCTGGAAGCGGGTAGCGCAGTCCTATATGGCCGCTTTCCTGCGGGCTCGCGCCGGCTTTGCGGAATCGCTTCACATGAGGTTTGCCGTTCAATCCAGTGCAAGAGAAATTGAACAACGCGTCGCGACTGCTTGAACGATTCCAAGGTGCACTCTCTTGCGAAATCCTCGCATTGTGAGCAATTTTGACCAGACGCTCCATCGCAAGTCTGGGACACTGTAGGGGCAGATCGCCGAGCACCGCGATATGGAGCAAATTCATAATCTCCCCAGTGCCTCAATCGGCAGTGCGGCCTAGGATGTTGCAACTGGCGCTCCTTTCTTCGTTGTTGCACACCTCTTCATCCCAGCACCACTGAGCAGTGATTCCCCTCGGATTATCCAGGGACTTACTTGAATACAGAAAGAGGCGATCCCATGGCTCACAACGGGATTCTCTTAATCGGCGGTGAACCGAGATTCGATCTTGCACACTTTCTTGCATGCGCCGGGGTGGGCAGGCGAATTATTCACTGCGATCCGAAAGGCGCCTTGTTCTCCCAGGGCGATTCAGCCGATTCTGTCTTCTATCTCCAGAGCGGTCGGCTAAAAGTCACCGTCGTATCGGCAAACGGCAAGGAAGCTACCATTACGCTCCTATCAGCTGGCGACTTTATCGGAGAGGATGCGCTTAACGGAGCCGCCGAACACCGATCGACCACTGTAACTGCAATCACGCCGTCGAACGCGATGAGAATCACTCGAAGTGAGATGATCCGCGTAATGCACGACGAGCACGCGTTCTCCGATCTGTTCTTGTCGCACCTCCTGGCTCGCAGCATGCGCACTCAGGCAGATCTTGTCGACCAACTCTTTAACTCCAGCGAAAAGCGACTCGCAAGACTCCTCCTCCTGATGGCCGATTTCGGTGAACCAGAGGAACCGACAAAGCTCATACCTCCCGTCACTCAGGAGACCTTGGCAGAGATGGTTGGCACTACCCGCTCCCGCGTCAGCTTCTT
>PMXB01000304.1 GCA_003165935.1 Acidobacteriaceae bacterium
GGCCTGGTTGTAGATCTCCGTCGCCATCAGCTCCGGATCGTCGGGGACAATTCCGCCTGTATCCACCACGCGATATTGTCGGCCCGCCCATTCATATTCGCCATAGATACGGTCCCGCGTGATGCCCGGCTCATCGCCCACAATCGAGCGCCGGGTGCCCGTTAGCCGGTTAAAAAGCGTGGACTTGCCCACGTTGGGGCGTCCCACAATGGCAATCAAAGGCAGATTTGCAGCGCCGGGCGCTATCCCCGCAAGCGATGGACGAAACTTGGCCAACGTACTTCCTCCAATTTCAATTTCCCTGACGGGTCTTGCCTACTTCCAAACCCGTTGCACGCCGTAGCGGTCGAAGATGTCGTCGCCGCTCAGAATGGGTATGTTCAGATCGAGCGCCTGGGCGATCAGCAATCGGTCGAAGGGATCTTTGTGGTGCCGCGGCAGATAGCCGCTTCGTATCATGTGTTTGATCGAGGCTCCAAGAATTCGATATCCGCTCGAAGTCATCCGGTTCTCGAAGTCGTCCAGGATCTCCGCCCCGTTCTCCAGCTTTCCAATGCCCGCCTTGATTGCCATTTCCCAAGGCGTAGCAATGGAAATCAAGAGTTCCGCATCGCTATCGGCGAACACACCCCTCGCACGGTCAGTCAGTCTCTCCGGGGACAGTACGGCCCAGAGAAACGCGTGCGTGTCGACAAGGAACCTCACTTTTTATCAACTGGGCTGTCTGGCGGCGGGACAAGCGGTGCGTCGACGAGGTAGTCGAAGCCCATCTCAATCAAATCCTCATCGGTCGCGGGAGCGAATGCACTCTCGTCGAAATGGATCTTGCCCCGATACGCTCCCAACAACCGGAACGGCACCGGCTCAACCGCAGGTTTGTCGATCGGTACAATTTTTGCCACCGGCTTTTTGCCGCGCAGGATAGTGATCTCCTGGCCGGCTTCGGCCTCTTTGAGCAGGCGGGATAAGTGCGTCTTGGCCTGGTGGACGGTGTACGGCATTGACTAAGTTTAGGCGTGTGAGTGGACTAAGTCAAACGGGCTACCGGCACGCCTCAAGCTCCAAACTGAGTGAAAATGTCGAGGTATTCTGTGCATTTTCAAATATTTACTCCCATTTCATGGCTCTCCAATTGCCCTTCCATCTTCGGGAGGTCCCCTCATGCACATCCATGGCCAGATGAGTCCGGTGAATGCCGCCAACTTCTATGGTGCGGCTCAAAACGAGCGCACCGAGGCTAATCGCCGCGCCTCCGAGCTGCGCAAGAAGCTCGCCCAATGCGCCTCGCGAACAGCCTCTGCCGATTCCCTGAGTGAGGATGAAACCTTTCTGGTAGGCCGCTGGCTCGATGCCCACCCCCGCGATCCGCTTCCCGGCGACGAATATCGCGGCAGCTCCGAATCCAGCGAAGATGGCCTCCTCTGAATCTTCCCCTCCCTTCGTAACCCTCCTTCTGTCAGCGTTTCTCCCCCGCCCGTCCGGCGGGTGCCTCCTGGCTCACTATGATGGGGAAAGCGCCTCATACGCGCCCACCCAATGCCCTCCTCCGAATCCCCAATTCGATCCCTGCCCTCCCTCCACGAGTTCTTCTCTCCGGGCGGAATCCTCTCCAGCTCTTCGCTTCCTTACGAATACCGTCCCGGCCAGCTTGAGATGGCCAAATCCGTCGAGCGCGCCCTCGCTGAGCGGCGCCACCTGATCGTCGAAGCCGGCACCGGCACCGGCAAGACCCTCGCCTACCTGCTGCCTGCCCTGCGCACCGGCCAGCGCGTCATCGTCTCCACCGGCACCAAGGCCCTGCAAGATCAGCTCTTCTTCCGCGATGTGCCCTTTCTCGAGTCGCTCCTCGGCAACCTGCGCGTCTGCTACATGAAGNNCGCGCCAACTACCTCTGCCGCCATAAGCTGGTCACCCTGCGCACCCAGCCCATTTTGTCCGGCCTCGAGGAGATCGACCAATACCGCCAGATCAGCGAATGGGAGCAGCAAACCGAAACCGGCGACCGGGCTGAGTTATCGGGAATGCCCGAGTCGAGTGCGCTGTGGAACAAGCTCGACGCCCGCAGCGATGCCTGCCTCGGCCAAACCTGCCCCGACTACAGCCGCTGCTTCATCACCGAGATGCGCCGCAAGGCTCTCGAGTCCGACCTCATCATCGTCAACCACCATCTCTTCTTCGCCGACCTCTCTGTCAAGCAGCAGGCCGGGGGCGCGCCCGATGCCGGAGTGCTGCCTGAGGCTGCGGCCGTCGTCTTCGACGAAGCCCACGAGCTTGAAGAAGTAGCCTCGCAGTACTTCGGCCTTTCCGTCAGCAATCTCCGATTTGAGGAGCTGGCACGCGACACCGACACCCAACTCCGCGGCAAGCAGGGCGCAGAGTCGCTCCCCGCCGTCACTCAGCAGCTTCGCGAACGCGCCCGTCTCTTCTTCGCCGGCTTGCCCATCGCTACCGACGGTCGCCAGCCCTTCGACGCCCGTGAGCAGTTCCTCGAAACATCCGGTGACCTCTACCTCTCCGTCCGCACTATCCTGCGCCGCCTTGAAGCCGAGATGGAAGGCCTCAAAGGCATCGATGAGGCCCCCGGCCTGCGCAAGCGCGTCGCCCGCCTCCGCACCGAGCTGGAGTTCCTGCTCGAGTCCAACTCCAGCAACATGGTTTATTGGATGGAGCGCCGCGTGCTGGGCGCCGGCGCATCTGGCGAAAGATCCTCCCCGCGCACCCCTCGTCAGCAGTCCCGCACCACGTTTCTCCAAGCCACGCCTATTGACGTCTCCGAGCTGCTCTCTGAAATGGTCTTTGAAACCATTCCCACCGTCGTGCTCACCTCGGCCACGCTCACCGTGCAGGGCGGCTTCGAACACATCCGCAAGCGCCTCGGCCTTACTGAAGCCCGCGAGCTCGTCGTCCCCTCTCACTTCAAATACGACCGCCAGGCCCTGCTCTATTTGCCGCCCGGCATGCCCGACCCCCGCGAGCCCGAATTCGCCGAGGCCGCCGCCGAGTGCATCCGCCGCGTCCTTCACGCCAGCCGCGGACGCGCCTTCTGCCTCTTCACCAGTTACGCCCAGATGCGCGACCTTTACGAGCGCCTTCTGCCCGTCCTCGACTTTCCCCTACTCCTCCACGGCACCGCCCCGCGCAAGGCCCTGCTCGACCAGTTCCGCGAGACGCCCAACGCCGTCCTCTTCGGCACCTCAAGCTTCTGGCAGGGTGTCGACGTGCAGGGCGAGTCGCTCAGTTGCGTCATCATCGATAAGCTGCCCTTCGCCGTCCCCTCCGACCCCGTCGTCCAGGCCCGCATGCGCGCCATCGAAGAAGCCGGCGGCAAGCCCTTCAACGATTACCAGGTCCCCGCCGCCGTACTCACCCTCAAGCAGGGATTCGGCCGCCTCATCCGCTCGCTTGAAGATCGTGGCGTCCTCGTCCTGCTCGACAACCGCATCACCACCAAGCGCTACGGCCAAACCTTTTTGAGCAGCCTCCCGCCCTACCGCATTACGCAGACCATCACCGATGTGGAAGCGTTCTTTCAGTCATGAGTAGCAGCAAGAAAACTCCGGAATTGGCCTCATCCAGAAGTACCGCGCATGGTACACTTGGCTCAGGTGCTCTCGAACGCATTCCAGTCTTTTTCTATCGCACCGAAACGGGGAATGAGCCGGTGCGGCAATGGCTCAAGGCAATGGAATCGGAAGACAGATGCCTGATTGGCGAAGACATCAAGACCGTCGAGTTTGGCTGGCCAGTCGGAATGCCAACGTGCCGGTCATTGGGAGAGGGACTGCACGAGGTCCGAACCAATCTGCCTGGGAACCGAATTGCACGTGTCATTTTCTATGTGGACAGCAAGCAGCGCATGGTCCTGCTACACGGTTTCATCAAGAAGACGCGAGCGACACCAGATGCAGATCTCGACCTGGCACGAGCCAACAAGCGAAAGCACGAAAGAGGGATGCAATGACAACGCGCAAAAAGCTCCCGTTCGACCATACCGGTTCCAGCTTTGATAGCTTCCTCTCGGAAGAAGGCATTCTCGAAGAAGTCGAGGCCGCCGCCATCAAGCGAGTTATCGCCTGGCAACTGGCAGAGGCTATGAGCGCCGGCAAGGTTAGCAAAAAGGATATGGCCGAGCGCATGGGAACCAGCCGCTCCCAGCTTGATCGCCTGCTCGACCCTGAGAACAGCTCGGTGCACCTGCAAACCATCGCCAAAGCCGCTCGCGCCTTGGGAAAGCGCCTTAAAGTTGAGATGGTTGACGCAGCCTGAGGCATTTGCGTTTTTCAAGCAGCGCTATGACAGACCTTCCTGAGCAGCCTGCCGCCGTATTCGGATAACGCGAACAATTTCACTACCGCGTTGGGATTTGCAGCAGTACCGCAATGTACTGGCGAACCTTCGACATCATCGATGCGGGAGCCTTCGAGTGGAATTCAGCCCCGCGGCCAGCCCAATCCATGCTCTTCAACTGATCCACGAGCACCGCGCCTTCGACGCCCCCGACGGTGATCGGCAAAGTAAACGGGTAGGGCTTCACCTTGCTGGTCAAGGGGCAAACGACTGCCAGCCCACTGGCTCGGTTGTAACGCAGATCTGTNNATATCGATTTTCAGGCGTGATCTGAGCCACCATTTGAGCCAGGGTGGGCACGGCGCCAACCCGGTGCAACTGCACACTCCCATCGGCGCTCACGGCAATCTCCAGCGCGTCTCCGACCTCAAAGTGAGCGTCCTCCGCCACCGGCTTTGGAATCCTCACAGCCAGGCTATTTCCCCATTTCAGCACTTGTCCCTGCATCGTCGCTCCTGTATCTACAATGTATCATCGAAGCGCGACTGGAAGGACTTTGCTTGACCAAGCAAATCGCGCCTCACCTGCACCTGATCTCTTTGCGCACGGCGCGGAGACAGAGTACAAAAAAGAGAATGCCTATTGTGCCATATGTCAACCGAGTAGAACCGAACGAAGACGCTGTGATTTGGCGATTTATGGATCTTCGCAAGTTCCGCGATTTAATGGCCAGTGAGGAACTTTACTTCCGACGAGCTGACCTGTTCTCGGATAAGAGTGAAGGATTACCCCCTGAGCAATACGCTCAGCGCGTTCTCGGCTTAGACCCGTTTGACATCAACGACCGTGTGAGCCTGAACAATCACCTTGGTTCTCTTGCCCAGCATCGAGAATCCTATTACATCAACTGCTGGCACCTCTACCGTCACGAAACACTAGACATGTGGGAACAATATGGCCATGACGGCGTAGCCGTCTGCTCACGCTATGGACTGCTAAGGTCGGCTCTGGATGGATTGTTGGATGAGGCTCATTTGGGTTTGGTTCGGTATGGCACTAATCATCTGGCAGGGATTTTCAACACGCTAGCGTTTATCACTACCAAGCAACTGCAGTATTCCCCAGATCGCGAGGTTCGGGCTTGGCTAACTGCCTATGACCCATTGGCGGGTGGCAACCGGCATTTCGACTTGAATAATTCCCCCCATCCTGCGCCGCTTGATCTCAATCCTCGCCACTCATGGGTGCCGGACTGCAAACGAAGGCGAATCAACCTGCGCTCCTTAATTACCGACATCTTTGTTTCGCCGTGGGCCGAAGAAGATGCCGTTGAGGAGATAAAACTTTGGGTACAAACGAAAGGTTTTCCCGACTCCGCAAAACGCTCTGGGCTAACGTCAACCCAGACGCCCACCCTGCAAGAGTTCAGGGAAACGCGACATTTGGCCGGGACACGCTTGCCTGAACTCGACATCATCGAAAACCACTCTGTATCCGAGGAAGAACTAGATCGATTTCGCGCAGAGCTGTCCGCGTTAACTCCCAACCGAGTTCAATTCTTATACCGTCAGCGCTGGGAAGCGTGTCGCCTTAATCCTGGAGGCCATCCGCGAGCGACCGATATCCAATACCTCGAGACGACCTTGCGTGTACTCGATGCTTGGCGGCGTAACGGAATCGATGTGGGGTGAGGCGCTGGTGCGTCATAATCGTTCCGCGTGCCATAAGTCCCGCTCTTGGGACTCGGAAAACCTCAGCCGCAACCCTCCGCCCCGTGCTGAACTGCGCTATCCTTAAAGCACCGAATAAGGTGCTCGCCTCGGAGGTCCTCATGCTTGATATCACCACAGACATCCAATCGCTGACGACCTTTCGCCGGTCTTCGGCTCACGTTCTGAAGCACCTCAAGAAGAGCAAGCGTCCCATGGTGCTCACGGTCAATGGCAAAGCCGCTGCCGTCGTGCAGGACGCCGAGGCCTATCAGCGTTTACTCGACATTGCCGCGCAAGCTGACGCCAATGAGGGAATCCGCCAAGGCCTCGAAGACGAGAAGAACGGAAAGCTCCAACCGATCAGAGAGTTTTTCGCAGAGTTCGAAGCTGCACATGGCATATCTCGTTAGAATCACACCGCGGGCAAAGCGCGACCTTGCACACTTGTTCAGGGACGTCCGCGCCGAGCATTCCGAAGCCGCATTGAGTTGGTACAAGGGACTCCTGGATGCGGCTCTGACCCTGGAGAAGCTGCCCAACCGATGCCCGCCAACTTCAGAGGATCCGCGGTTACGGCAGATGCTCTACGGCAATAAGCCGCACGTCTATCGAGTCATCTACCGGGTGCTGGAGAGGGAGAAGCGGGTTAATGTTCTCCACATCCGCCATGGTGCCCGTCGCGACTTCAAAGCCTCGGATATCGCCTGAAACGCACACGGATGACCGAAGGCCGCCCATGCACATCACCCCACAATCCGTCCTCCTCGTCATCGACGTGCAGAACGACTTCTGCCCCGGCGGAGCTTTGGCCGTCTCAGGCGGAGATCAAGTCATCGCGCCGATCCTGCAGATCGCCCCGCGATTCGACCACATCGTCCTCACCCAGGACTGGCACTCCGCCAACCACACTTCCTTCGCCAGCGCCCACCCCGGCAAGCAGCCTTTCGAGTCCATCGATATGCCCTACGGCCC
>PMXB01000017.1 GCA_003165935.1 Acidobacteriaceae bacterium
GCGTTTTGGCCGGCTAGGTCGACGAGGGAGCGCTTTTCTCCGCGCTGAGGGACAGCGATTTCGATGCGATGGCCGGTGCGTTCGGTGAGGAGGGCGGCGAGGGCGTCGCGGTCTGCGAAGTCGATGGGGACGAGGATGGTGCGGGGGACGTAGTGCTGGTCGATGTAGAGCTGCTTGAGGAGGGCGGAGAGGGCTTCGTGGGGGGTGGATTGGTTGTTGGGTATCGGGTGTTGGTTGTCGGGTTGTTGATCGGACGATTCATCCTGTACGGCTTCGAGTAGTTCGGGCAGGTCGTCCCAGAAGAATTCGCGGCGGTCCACGATCTTGCCTTCGCGGACGTGGAAGAGATTGACGGCGAGGGAGCCGGCTTCAAAGTGATAGCCAAAGACATCGGCGTCGTCGCTCATTTCGGCGGTGGCGACGCGCTGCTTTTCCTGGAGTTGATGGACGGTTGAGAGCTGGTCGCGGAGACGGGCGGCGGCTTCGAATAGCTGTGATTCGGCGGCGGCGATCATGCGTGCAGTGAGCGTGCGTTCGAGGTCTGCGGCGCGGCCCTCGAGGAAGAGTTGTGCGTCGCGGACGGCCTGGGCGTAGGCCTCGGGGGTGGTGAAGCCTTCGACGCAGGGGCCGAGGCAGCGGTGGATGTAGTACTGGAGACAGGCGCGGGGATGGTAGCGCGAGAGATCGACCTTGCAACTGGGAATGAGAAAGCTGCGNNAGCTTGACGTAGGGGTAGGTCTTGTCGTCGCGGAGCAGGATGTTGAAGCGAGGATGGCGCTGCTTGATGAGGTTGTTTTCGAGCGCGAGGGCTTCGTGTTCATTGGCTACAAGGATGTAGTCGAGGTCAACGGCCTCGCGCATGAGGGAGCCGGTTTTTGCGTTGGCCTGTGAGGCCTCAAGCAGGTAAGACCGCACGCGGGAGCGAAGGTTGTTGGCCTTGCCGACGTAGATGACCTCACCCTCGGCGTTTTTGTAGAGGTAGACGCCGGGCTGGGTGGGGAGCGTGCGGATTTTCTGGTGCAGATCCATGGGTTTCGACGGCAGTCAAGCTGGTGATGGGCAGTGGTTAAACCAATGAATAGATTACCGGGTTGCCTGGGAGAGCGGGCGCTTGGGTTAGAAGAGAGTGCTTCTTACCTTAAGCAGGTAAGAATTACACGGTCAACCCGGAGAGCGTGCTCGACATCCAACAGGACTGGACTGCTTTGGTTTTATTGAGTTGCGGGCAGTTCTTTCTAAATGGCTATTTAGTTGCGACAGAAACCGCAGGCAGAGCGTAGCCTGACATCCCCCCGGAGGAAAAAATGAACAAGCATCAAGTGAAGGGAACGATCGATGATGTCGCCGGGCGCATGAAGCGCCAAGCAGGCGAATGGACAGGCGACACGAAGGTCCAACTGGAAGGGCTTGGGCAACAGGTGAAAGGAAAGGCTGAGAAAGCGCTGGGCACCGCGAAGGAAGCGGTGCACGATGGCCAGGACCAGTTGAAAGGGCAGGGCAAGAAGGCCTGGGAGATGGTCCAGGATTCGGCCAGCGAGGCGAAAGAGGAAGCCGAGCGCCGGCGTCAAGCCCAGCAGATGAAAGACGGAGGCGACCTCGATCCTGTGCACCAGAGCGGCGGTGAGGTTGAGAAGACGCACAGCTACCAGCGCTGATAGCGAAGTGATGCGTTCCTATTGGGTCGCGAGAACCGCGACCCACCCAAAAATCAGCGAGTAAAAAAAGGAGACGAGAGATGAAGAGATTCATTCTGTTTGCGTTGTTCCTGAGTTTGACCGGGGTTGCCTGGGCGGAAACGACGCGTGAAGCAACCGAGGACCGGTTGGAACATGCAGGAGCGGTGATGCGCGAGATTATGGCTGCGCCAGACAAGGGCATTCCAGAAGAGGTATTGGAGCACGCCAAGTGCATTGCTGTAGTGCCGCATCTTTTGAAGGGCGGCTTTGTTGTTGGCGCGGAAAATGGCCGAGGCGTTGCGACATGCCGTACGGCGCATGGCTGGAGTGCACCGGCATTCTTCGCAATCACCGGCGGCAGCTGGGGGTTGCAGATCGGTGTGGAAGGCATCGACCTTGTGATGGTGATTCAGGGCGACAAGGGCATGGAGCGGCTGATGAACAGCAAGTTTGAGATTGGCGCCGATGCATCGGCGGCTGCGGGCCCGGTTGGGCGTCATGCCTCCGCGGATACCGACTGGAAGATGAATGCCGAGATACTGACGTATTCGCGCGCCAGGGGAATCTTTGCGGGCGTGACATTGAATGGAGCAGCGATTCGGCGGGACGACGATTCCACTGAGGCGATGTATGGGCATGAGATTTCTACACGCCGCATTCTGATGGGCGATGTGGCTCCTCCTCCGCAAGCGCGACCGTTTCTTGATGCAGTGAGAAACGCGAAGGAGCAGGCGCATAACGCGGAATAGTTTGGGGCCTGGAGCACCGGGACGCAGTCGACTTCAATCACACGCAGGAGCTTGACGAGATCCCTGCACAACCATGCGGGGGCAAGAGCTATCAGTCTGTAATGCTCTTGTCTCCGCAACCAAAAGAAGGAGGAGTTATGCTTTGGACAATTTTTGTGATCATTCTGATTTTGTGGTTGCTCGGTTTCAGCCTCCATATCGCGGGAGGCCTGATTCACCTGCTGCTGGTCGTGGCGCTGATCGTGTTGCTGATTCAGCTGATCACCGGACGCCGCGCGGTGCTGTGAAGGTACGATTCAGCGAAGATTTCCGGTAGGTGCTGCGCCTGCAGCAGTGGCAGTCAGGCCGTGTTTCATGAATTGCCGTCGAGACTCTCGATTGCAATCGTCCGTGGCCTGTAGCCCGCTTCTCGATGTTCATTCCAGCACAACTGAGGCACTGCGGCGACGAAGCACTGTCGCCGGGGACATCTTCTACCCCTTTGCGACAAGGACCGGTCGCCGGGGACAGGAGGGGTTGTGTCCGAATGCAGAACGGGTTTAGGAGGCAGGTTCCTGAAGGCCTCTCAATCATGGGATTTTGCGCTTTGATCGATGCGCGACCATGCACACTCTAAATCCATTGTGGAAGCTTCCCCAGAATGAATCCACAAAACCGTACTAACCGAACTGAGGAGGTAATGTTATGGACGTGAGGAGCGAAGAGCTGTTTGATTCTGCCGCCTTTTTATTGAGCGTTGGGCTTGGCCGAAGAATAGTCGAATTGGATCCGGGTGAGTCGTTTTTCGCCCAGGATGATCCGGCAGACAGTGTTTTCTATCTTCAGAAGGGCCGCGTGAAGTTGAGCGTTCTTTCAGCGAATGGGAAACAAGCCACGCTCTCACTTCTTTCCCCCGGAGATTTTTTCGGAGAAGAGTCGCTGGGGAACGGGAGTGGAGTGCGCGCAGCGACAGCGATGGCGGTGGTTCGATGCACAGCACTCAGGATCAAGAAGGACGACATGCTTCGAGTGATGCATCAGGAGCATAAGTTCTACGACCATTTTCTGGCGTATTTGCTTGGCCGCAGCAGGCGAACCCAGGCTGATCTAGTGGATCAGATATTCAGCTCGAGCGAGAAGCGGCTGGCGCGGACACTCCTGTTGATGGCGGAAATTGGGAACCCGGAGGAGGCTCATGCGATGATTCCTCCAATTACGCAGGAGACACTTGCGGAGATGGTCGGCACCACGCGGTCCCGCGTGAGCTACTTCATGAACCGATTCAGGGCTCTCGGCCTGATCAGTTACAAGGAGAGGATTCGAGTGCACAGGCTGCGGCTTCTCTCGGTAGTGCAGGGGCAGTTGGCTGGAGTGTGATCGAACGATGTCCCTGGAGCCGAAGATCATTGGGCGAATGCGAAAAGGGGTTGCCGTATTCGGTTGCCGACACTAAGTAAATTGATTTACTATGCCTCCGCGAGAAGATGAGGGCAGTCGCGACGTTTGAAAAGCGCGACGCCCAGGGGCCATGGAAACGGGCGCCAAATCTCAGGAGGATGGGATGTTGAATCAGCGGGTGCATAGGCGGGCAAGTGTAGCGGTGGTGATGGGGGCGGTTTTGGGAATGGCGGGATGCGGAGGGGGCGGGACAAGCCCGAATCCGACGCCGACACCGAACCCCACGCCGACAGGGACGGCGACGGCAGTGGACTTTGGCACAACGTACCAGACGATTCGCGGGTTTGGCGGATCGGAGGCGTGGAGCGGGGTGATGCCGCAGAGCCAGATCAACACGCTCTATGGAAATGGCACCGGGGACCTGGGGCTGACGATCATGCGACTGCGGATTGCACCGACGACTTGGAACACGGCCAACATGACGGCGGATACGACGCAATGGACCGCGGAATTGACCAACGGCAAGGCGGCGCAGGCGATGGGGGCGATCGTGTTTGCGACGCCGTGGTCACCGCCCGCGAGCATGAAGAGCGACAACAGCGTGAACACGGGTTCGCTGAATCCAGCGAACTATGCGGATTATGCCAGCTACCTTGAGGCTTATGTGAATTACGCCACTGCGCAGGGCGTGAATCTGTATGGAATTTCGATGCAGAACGAGCCGGACTTTGATCCGTGCGGAGGCGGCGGGCCAACGGCGGCGGGCTGCTATGAGTCGTGCCTGTGGACGGGGGCGCAGATGGACACATGGGTGGCGGGAAATGCGTCGACGCTGACCACGAAGCTGATCATGCCGGAGTCGGACAGTTTTAACTTCGATGAATCGGACCCGACGTTGAATGACGCGAACGCGGCGCCGCTGGTTTCAATTGTGGGGGGGCATATTTATGGAGTTTCGCCGCCGTATTACCCACTGGCAGAAACACTGAAGAAAGATGTGTGGATGACGGAGCACACGGTGAACCTGGCCAGTGGCGAGACGACGACGCAGAGCATGGCCGACGCGCTGAACGCGGCGACAGAGATTCATAACTCGATGGTGACGGGGCAGTACAACGCGTATGTTTACTGGTGGCTGGTGAACTCGGTGGGGAATGGCTACTACAGCGGGCTGCTGGACACGACTGGAGCGCCAACGTGGTTTGGCGACGGGATTGCGCAGTATTCGCGGTTTGTGCGGCCGGGGTATGTGCGCGCGAATGCAGCGGCAACGCCGGTGAGCGGAGTTTATGTTTCGGCGTACACGGGCAACGGGCATTATGTGATTGTGGCGATCAACACGAATTTGTCGAGCGAGAGCCTGAACTTCCAGATCAGTAATGGGACAGTGAGCTCGATGACGCCGTTTCAGACGACGGCGACGACGGCAGTGGGGCAACAGGCGGCGGTAAGCGTGACGGGGAACGCGTTTGTGTATTCGCTGCCGGCGCAGAGCATTACGACGTTTGTGCAGTAGGGGGCGTTCGGCGATATCGTATCCCACCCATTCCGCAGAAGACGCGGAATGGATGGGGCGCGGGGCATTCGTGTTAAATCTTCCAGTGCGGGTAAGAATTACACGGTCAGGGGCGGACTTTTGGGGGGAGGCGAAGGCCGTCAAAGCATTATTTCTCATAGGGTTGAGAACATTCGGCTAAATCGGCCCCCGGGTTGCTCTATGAAACCTGACGCGGGAACGGAGCCGCACGCTCCCCGGAGGGAGATATATGCACAACTATCAAATGCTCGGAACGACCGACGATGTTGCGGGGCGCGCCGAGGGGCAGTTCGGTGAATGGACAGGGGACACGAACGCACAATTGGAAGCACTCAGGCAACAGGCGAAAGCGAGGGCCGAGGGAGCCATGGGCCCTGCCACCAGTGCGGCGCGTCAGGGNNGATCCCGTTGTGCAGAGCGGTAGTTGGTTTGATGAGACGCATAGTTCTCATCGCTGATCTCGAAGGGATCCGTTTGAAGTTGATTGAAGGGGTTTACGCGATGGGGATTGCGATTGCTATTGCTACGGCTGCGACGCGGACTGCGTGATTTTTTCGGCGCGGACGTCGTTGGCGGTGAAGAGGGATAGAAAGGGAGCGCCTGCGGCGGCGGCTTCGACGGCGGGGCGGCCGTTTGCTTCCTGGCGCTCGACGATGCAGACGACAGCGGCGATGATCATGCCGGC
>PMXB01000037.1 GCA_003165935.1 Acidobacteriaceae bacterium
TCGCGCTAAGAGCAAGTGCAGTGAGAAAGGCCTTCATGAGGACCGATTATACGAAAGAGGACGTCAGGATCGCGCCCTTAGAATCCTGTCTTGGCCAGGAAGACCATGTCGTAACCGTTGCCGGGGGTGGATAGATAGTTGGTTGAAGCTGAAAGAAAGACTACGTAATGACCGTCCTTGCTAATCTGCGGATAGTCGTTGATGCCGTTGGATTGCACCGCGAAACCTGTGGCGTTGCCGACGGAGACGCGGACGGTGCTTGGTGTGCATCCGTCCGGAGCGCCGAAGCAGGTATCGCGCACGAAAATGTCCTTCCAGCCGTTGATGGGGAAGGTGTCGCCGGGAACGAGATTGGTGGCGAGCGATGCGAAGGCAACAAATCGCCCCGTTGCACTTATACTGGTGTGGTTCTGGCCGGCATTGGCAATCGAACCGTCGTTGCCCAAAGAAGCGATTACAGTAGACGGAGTGCAGGGAGAAGCCGCGCCATTGCATGTATCCCTCAAGTAGACGTTGCCGATCCCGTTTACATTCTGCGTCACCAGATTCGTGGCGAGCGTTGAAAATGCAAGGAACCTGCCATCGGAGCTGATCGCCGGGGCGGNNGACACAACCTGCTGGCGCACCGATGCACGTATCGCGCAGGAAAAGGTCGGGATCGCCTGCGTTAGATGTAGTGGAGACAAGATTCTTGGCGTAGGAAAGAAACGACACATAGCGACCGCCCGAGGCGACGTTCTGAAAGCCACTTAATAGATCGGCAATGACTCCTGATGTGGACTGGGAGAGCAGAATCGTGCTGGGCACACAACCGGCTGGGGCACCGTTACACGTGTCAGTCAGGTAGGTGTTATTGATCCCTGGCGAGGTTCCAGTGGAATTGTATCCAACGTATCTTCCGTCCGGGCTCATTGTGGGAATCCCGCCGTCAGCGGGCTGTCCATCGAGCAAACGCGAGATCAGAATAGTGGTGGGTGAACATCCCGACGCGGCACCAATGCAGGTATCGCGAAGGTAAGCGCACGAATTTCCCAGGGGTGTAAAGCAAAATGACGGCTCTGATGCAACCATGTTCGTAGCCCGCGAGTCGAATGCCACGTAGCGGCCGTCGTCGTTCACCGAGGAATCAAGGCTGCCGTCGTCGACGGGATCGCCGTTGTAGGTGACCGAGATTGGGATGGTGCTTGGGACGCACCCGGCCGGTGCGCCGATACAGGTATCGCGCTCGTAGATTTGCTGATTGCCGCTGGTTACTCCCGCACCCAGATTCGTGGCGGAGGACTGAAAGGATACATATCGGCCTGTGGCGCTCATCGACGGCGGGACCAAACTATTATTGTTCGCTGGAGTCACCCCATCCGGAGCAACAGTAATCAGCTCAACGACTCCCGCCGTTGCCGCTGCGGGAGATGCTATGCCAAAGGGCAGCGCAGTCGTCGTGGTCCCGGATGCGGTGTCATGGACGGTAATCGACGCTGTGGCGGGTTGGGCAATCATCTCCGCCGTCACTGGGGCATTGATGTCCGTGCTCGTGCCAAATTGCGTGGTTAATGGTGTGCCGTTCCATTGGATTACCGAGGTGGGTGTGAATCCTGTTCCGTTGGCGAGAAGCGTGAAACCACCCTCGCCCGCTACCACCCAGTTGCCGCCAGAATAGGTCGCCCCGATCATCCCTAATTGCACGAGCGTGGCACTGTGGGAGCCGCCACCTCCGCCACCACCACCACCGCCGGTTGACAAGCTCGTGCCTCCGCACCCGCATAGCGCCGCACCTATTGCCAATCCGACGGCGAACCTCTGGATCTTCCTTGTCATTGATCTCTCTAGTGGGCGGCGGCCTTTTTGGCGGTGGAAGGGGAGGCGGGTTTGGCAACTGGCTTTGCGGCGGCCTTGGGGGCGGGGGGGTCGGCGAGGGCCTGGTCGATGATCTGGAAGAGGCGGCTGCGGTCGGTTACTTCGATCCAGGGCGGCCCCTTGGAGCCTGCGGTAACGATGAAGATGGCCGGGGTGGCGCGGATGCCGGTGGATTTGCCGAGGTTGTTGTCAGCATCGACGGCGGAGGCGAACTGGCCCTGTGGATCGATGGCGAAGGGGATGGATAGGCCGTGGGACTGGGCGAATTTTTCAGTGAACTGGCGGAGGGAGTCGGGGTTGTAGATGGAGGGCTGGTTGGCGAAGATCTGGTTGCGGTACTCGTCGCCGAGGGTCTTGGATTTGGAGTCGAACCAGCGGGCGTCGATGGCGGCGTTGCGGCTCCAGTTGTGGTAAGGGATGAGGAAGTCGTGGCGTATCCAGGGAATGTGGTAGGTGGCGACGGCCTGCATGAGGGTCGGGTTGGCGGTGGCACAACTGGGGCACTGGAGGTCGTCGAATTCGACGATGGCGACGCGGGCACCGGCGGGGGGATGGAGGGCCGAGGCGTTTGATATTGGCGTGGGCGGGGTGGTGTATTGTGCGCGGGCGGGGGGCAGGCCGGCCATGGAGAGGAGGGCGATGGCGACCAGCCCGGCGAAGCGCAGAGGGCTTAGCTTGTGGCGGGCGGCCTGAGAGCCGGGGAAGATAGAAGCGGACATACTGGTTGGACTTTCCTTTGCGGGAGATGGTTTCAGGCGCGAGTCACTGGGATTCTTAAAACAGGTTCATTGAAGTGGTGTTGAAGAACTTCCCGCGGGGGCTAAAGCCCCACATTGATTTTGCGATCTTTGCGGCACGACTGAAGTCGTGCCCTGATACAACGCATGGGAGGGTTCGGGTTCATTGTCTCCCACCCTAACCGCAAGAAACAGGAACGCGGTTAGGATGGGGCACCCGGCGGTTAAGGGGTCGAAGCCTTTTTGACCGTTGGCTTGGGGGCTGATGCCTTCGGCGCGGGTGCGGAAGCGGTGTCGGCGAGGGCCTGGTCGATGAGCTGGAAGAGGCGGGAGCGGTCGACGACCTCGACGAAGGGCGCGCCTTTGGAGTTTGCAGTGGAGACCCAGATGGTGGGAGTGTGCTCGATGCCGATGCGCTGGCCGAGGGCGTAGTCGGCCTTGACGAGGCCGGCGAGTTTGCCCTGGGGATCGATGGCGAAGGGGAGAGCGACGTTGTGGGACTGGGCGAATTTCTGGGTGAAGTCGTTGAGGATTTCGAGGGAGGTGATGGAGTTCTGGCTGGCGAAGACGGCGTTGCGGTATTCGTCGCCGAGGGGCTTGGATTTGGTGTCGAACCAGCGGGCGTTGACGGCTGCCTGAAAGCTCCACGCGTGGAAGGGCAGGGGGAAGTCGTGGCGGACCCAGGGGATGTGGTACTTCGTGCTGGCTTCGAGGAGGAGGGGGTTGGCGCGGCCGCAGTCGGGGCACTCCATGTCTTCAAATTCGACGATGGCTACGCGGGCGCCAGCAGGGGGATGGAGGGCGGCGGGGTCGTGGACCTGGGTTCCGGGCGCGGGCGGGGCGAACTGGGCAAGAGATATGGAGGCCGCGGCGGAGGCGAGGGCAAGCGCGGAGAGGGTGAGCAGGTGGCGGGCGCGGAAAGAGCTAAGGATGGAGGGCATATTGATTGGAGGGCTCCCTGAGAGCCATTGTAAACAAGGGGCGGATGATGGGGAGAGTGTGAGGGCCCGGAGGCCCTCACGACAGCCGGTCCGGAGACCGGCGCTACGGTTTACGGCGACTTGGTAGAAATGCGGGCTATGGATTGGGAGGGTTGTCGCGGTCGCGGCGGCGGGCGGCCATCCACTGACGCCATTTGTAGTCGGCGAAGACGAGGGCGGCGACGAGGAGAAGGGCGAGGGTGATGAGAAGCCAGTTCATAGTTCGCAGTTCGTAGTTCGCAGTTTACAAACGCGCGGCAGGTGGAGGATTGTGGTCTCCCACCCACTCAAGGTGAAGCTGCGAATGGATGGGG
>PMXB01000205.1 GCA_003165935.1 Acidobacteriaceae bacterium
GTGGGCGAGAAGCCGCCCAGCAGAGTTTGAAGCAGCAGGACAGCCACGAGCCCCGCGCCCAGGATCGACGCACCCCATTGCAGCAGTTGGCGCGCGCCGCCGTTGGGCGGGGTTGGGTTGACAGTAGACATGGTCGCTCCTATCAAAAAGACGCTAGAGTGGTGAGTCGGAAGTTCATTGAAGAACTACCACAGATCCTTCGACTCACCACCCCCAGGCTGAAGAGTACGCCTGGGGCCCCGTTCGCTCAGGATGACAGCAGTTATTTTGTTGTGAACTTCCGAGGCGGGACACCAGAGGCCCCCATGAACTCCTCCGCGCCCTTGACCTTCAAGGGCATCACGCCCGGACAGTATGCAGTGCTGGTCGACAAGGCGAATGCCGCCGGCCTTGCTCTGAATGGCAACTCCGGAACCGCTTCACGGCTGGGCGTTGAAGTCGCCTGGAGTTACACGCCAGAGTCTGGCCTGCTGAGCATTCAATGTCTGCGCGCGCCCTTCTTTATGAAGGCCGAAGACGTGAACGCCAAAATCGAGGCCGTAATTCGGAGTGCAATCGCGGCGACTCCGCTCGCCTGAGCAGGTTTCCGCGATCCGCCTCGATGCAGCGCCACGAACAGCAAACGCACCGGCAAGCCGGCCATCTCTTACAATCGGGACAGTGCTGCGGACCCTTCCCATCCTGCGCCCTCTCGCGACCACCTTTGCCCGTCCCGTTGCGCGCGACCGATCCACCCAGCGCACTCTCGATGCGCCGCTTCCGCTTGCCCTATGGCACATGGCCTCGCTCGACGCTCCAACCGTCGCCGTTTTATGGACGCTTTGGTTTGCTTCCGCTGCCGGTGTGCACCTGCCGCTGTGGGCTCCCGCATTGGTCGGCCTGGTGACCTGGGCCGTTTACATTGGCGATCGGCTGCTTGACGCGCGTTCGGCTCTGGCCAGCATGCAGCCAACCCGCCTTCGCCATCGCCACCGCTTCCATTGGCGTCATCGCCGTCTGCTGTCGGCGCTGGCTGTCGCGTCAGCATTGGCCGCCCTGGCCATCGTCGTCGTGTTTGTACCCGCGGCGGCCCGCGAACGCGGCGCAGCCCTTGGCCTGGCCACGGTTGCCTACTTCTCAGGAGTGCACTCGGGCCGCAACCCGGACTCGCGGCTGGGCTGGCTTCCCGCCTCGGCCAGGATTCTGGAGCGCCTCCCGTTTAAGCAGATTGGGAATGAGTTGCTGGTTGCGTCGATCTTCATCTGCGGATGCATGCTGCCGGTATGGCCGCGTGCTGCGCTCCTGTCCGCCCCGCTCTGGCCCCTGGAACTGGTCGGGGCCTTTTTCATGCTGCTGGCCTGGCTCAACTATCACGCCATCGGACGCTGGGAGGCCGGAGCTTCCGCCGCACACATTACGCCAGCCGGACTGCTCCTCGCGTTTGTGGGCCTGGTGATCGCAGCATCGATCCGGGCTGGCCACCCTTCGGCAGCCATCCTGATCGGATTGGGGGCAGGCAGCGCAGTTCTTCTGGTGCTGCTCAACCGGAATCGCAGCGCGATGACCCCGCTTGCTCTGCGCGCATCGGCCGATCTGGTGTTGCTTCTCCCTTTGATTGCCTTGGGTGTTCACCTATGATTCCGGCGCTTGAGAGCCTGGAGCTGGAAAGTCCAGTATCCAGCGGACGCTGCTCAGCCGGCGACCCGCCGAGCTTCGACCGCCTCGCCCGCGCCTACCGCTGGATGGAATGGCTGAGCTTCGGCCCGTTCCTCGGCCTGTGCCGGTCGAATTTCCTATTCCACCTGACCCACTGCCGGCACGCTCTGGTACTCGGCGACGGGGACGGACGCTTCACTGCCCGGTTACTGGGCGAGAACCCATCGATCCGCGCCCACGCCATCGATGGCAGCCCCGCGATGCTCGGCGCNNAAGTCGTGCCCTTTCAAAACCCCTCGTTGCCCTTTTGCGGCACGACTGAAGTCGTGCCCTTTCAAAACGCCTTGGATGAGTCCAGTTCCAGCCAATTGCCCGTCTACGACCTGGTCGTTACCCACTTTTTCCTCGACTGCCTTTCAACCGACGAAGTCCTGGCGCTGGCTCGGCGGGTGAGGCCGGTACTGTCTCCAGGCGCGCTGTGGGTGGTTTCAGAGTTCGCCGTCCCGAAGGGGTGGTTTGGCAGGGTTGTAGCCGGCCCAACCGTGCATGGCCTCTACCTCGCCTTTGGATTTCTGACCGGCCTGCGTCAGCGCAAGCTACCCGACTACGCCCCTGCGCTAAGCGCAGCCGGCTTCACGCGGATGGAGCGCCGTCCGCGTCTCGGAGGCCTGCTGGTGAGTGAGCTTTGGGCGGCCGAGGGCCGTTCGTTGGAAGAGATGCCAGGCTAGCTTTTCCCAGATCCGACTTGACGCTGAAATACTTCCCACCTTGCCCCCGAGTCCCCCTCAATCGTCGGCTTGTCTGGCCCGAAACCTGCTCGGATTGTTACAGTTGTGTTAATATCGCATCTCTGGGCGAGCGGCGAGGCCTGCTGCGATCCCCGCCCCCAATCTATCGCTATGAATCTCTACCTGATGCGCCACGCCAATGCAGGCGTTCCGCGCGAAAACCCAGCACTCGACTCCAAGCGCGGCCTCATCAAGGAGGGCAAGGACCAGTGCATGCTGATGGCGAGGATGCTCTTCGCCTTCAAGGTGCAGATTGATGTGATCGTCGCCAGCCCGCTGAAGCGCGCCATGCAGACCGCCCAGATGGTGGGCAACGAGCTCGGCTACGAGGGCAAGGTTGAGGTGAGCCCCGCCCTTGGCCTCAACGGAACCTACACAGATTTTCAGAGGATGCTCGCCCGCTACGCAGACCGCGAAGGGGTGCTGGTGGTTGGCCACAACCCCAATATGTTTCAGTTTCTCGGTCGCCTGATCACCGGCAACGGCGGTGCTGCCATCCGCATGCGCAAGGCCTCAATCGCCCGCGTCGATATGGATCACCACCCTGCTCTGTTGCGCTGGCTTATTGATCCGCGCATGGCCCGGGCCATCTACGCCAGCACCGGCAAGAGCTCTCTGCCGAAGACCTCGCGAAAGTAGTCCGCCTCTTTGCGCAACGACCATAGCTCCAGTTCCGCGCCGGTGCGTCCCGGCTTCAACTCCAGATAAACCCGCTTGGGATAGACCTTGGCCGCCACGCGCAGAACATCGCTGGCGCGGTCCTGGTTGAGCGCCACCGCCATCCGCAGAAGCACCACCGCCCGTAGCACATGCTTGTGCTCCTCGGCTGGAATGTTCCTCAGCGCCCGATCGCCCGGCTGTGGGCGGCTCTTGCCCAGGTAGCGCGAAATGGCGGAGACCAGCGTGCGCTGAAGCTGCGTGTAGCCGTAGATCTCAGAGCTCGACACGATGTATTGCGTGTGCCGGTGATGTCCCTGGTGGTTGATGAACTTGCCGGTGTCGCGCAGCATGGCCGCGGCTTGCAGCCAGGTTTCGTACTCCGGCGGAAGCGCGTGCATCGGCTTCAGCTCTCGATACAGCTGCACAGCATGGGCGCGCACCGGCTCGGCCTGGCGCATATCCACGCCGTAACGCTGCGCCGTGGCCAGCACGCTCTGCCACCGCTCGTGCTCGAACTCCTTGTGGGCCTCGGCGCGCGCGTCCTGCTCGGCCAGCATCTGCGCCAGGATGCCGTCGCGCAGGCCAAGCGGCGAATAGCGAAACCCCGGCAAGCCAAAGCTCTCCAGTAATTCTCGAAACACTTCAGCGCCGGCCACGATGATCTCCGCGCGGCGCGGGCCAATGCCCGGCACAGCCTCGCGCTCGGGCAGGGTGAGCGTGGCCAGCCGCCGAGCCAGCTTGCTCACGTCCTTTGTTCCGGCGTTGCCGCCGGTTGGCGCTGCGCCTGGCTTCGTTCGTCTTCCTGCGCGCGGGGCCGTCTTGCTGCCGTTCTTTCCCAGCAATGCGCAGGCTTCGCTGAGCGCGAACGCCGTTCCAGAAGTGGCAATCGCCAGCGTCACCCGCTCCGGGTTGATTTTGCGGTGAGCGCGCCTGAGCTCACGCTGGATCCAGCGGCTCATGCGGCCCAGGTCTTCGGCAGTGGGCGGGTCAGAGCGAAGAAACTGCTCGGTGAGACGCACCGCGCCAAGCGGAACGCTGCTCGTCTCCTTGATCCGCTTGTGTTCAGAGAGGGTGATCTCGCAACTGCCGCCCCCGAGGTCAATCAGCAACACCTTTCCCCCTACGCCCACTTCGCCGGCGATCACTCCCCGATGAATAAGCCGCCCCTCTTCCAGGCCGGAGATGATCTCCATATTCCAGCCGGTCTCGGCCTTCACCCAAGCCTGGAAGGCGGGGCCGTTGCGCGCGTCGCGCATGGCGGCCGTGGCCACCACGCGAATCTGATCGACACCATGCTGCTGTACCGTGCGCTGGAATCGCTTGAGCGCGCGCAGTGTGAGGGCCATCGCCTCAGGCGAGACCAGCCCCGACTCAAAGACGCTCGCACCAAGACGCGTCACCTCACGATCCTCGGCCAGGGTCTTCAACTGGTGCGCCACCACGCGGGCTATCTTCATGCGGCAGGAGTTGGAACCGATATCGATTGCGGCAAACGTGGGCATGGCGGGGTCTTGAGCCTCCGGGGGAGTGAAACGAGTGCTGAGGCCAAGATACACGCGATGGGGGGAGGAGAGCGGCGTGGAATAGTGTCCGACTTGTGCGTGCGCGGCTGGATGGCAGAAATCTCCAACGTATGAGGACCTTTCGCCCCGGCGCGTCAGCGGGTATCCTTAAGCGAAGGAGCGCCGATCATGGCAAGCCTGGATTGGTCACAGTGTCCAGCGGTCGAGAGCATCCCCGGCAAAGTGAGCGGCGCATGGATATTTCGCGGTACGCGTGTTCCCGTATCGGCGATATTTGAGAATTTGAAAACCTCGTCAATTGAAGAAGTTCTTGAGAACTTCCATGTCACCCGAGAACAGATTCAGACCGTGCTCGACTTCGCCGCCAGAAGCACACACTCGCCGTTTCATACCCCGCAGGCGCGATGAGAATCATCCTCGACGAGAGCGTTCCGCAGAAACTGCGTTTTTTGATCGAGGGAGATCACACGGTAGTAACGACGTGGTTTCAGGGATAGTCCGGCCTGGCGAACGGTGCGCTTCTGAATGCAGCGGAAGAAGCGGGCTTCGAGTTGTTCATTACGGCGGATCAGGAGATCAGGTATCAGCAAAACCTGAAGGGGCGAAAAATGGCGCTGGTTGTTCTGAGTTCGAATAACTGGGAAGCGGTCAAAGCGCATATCGCCGGGATCATGGCGGCGATCAACGCAGCGACACCGGGCAGCTATACCGAAGTGGAAGTCCCCGAATAACCCATCCGCGTCCCTTGCGACGCTTCTCTCGTCACCGGCTAGGCCAACCCCCGCCGCTTTCCATCCCCGCCTTCGTCAAGTCTTTGTCCAAAGGGAACTTTTTCCCTCCTCGGCGCATTACCAGTTGTGAACGGGTCAGGCGGCGCTCCATGGACCATAGAACCACGGCGGACGATACGATCCCGGCGACCAAGGCGAATTCGATGGACGAATCGATCCCGGCAGTCGACCGTCAATCCGAAGCGCGGGAATCCGACGAACAGCTCATGCTGGCGTTTGCCGCCGGCCAAACCGACGCGTTCACCGCCCTCTTCGTTCGCTATAAGCAGCCGCTGTTCGGGTTCTTTCGCCGCCGCCTTGCCGATCCAGCACAGGCGGAGGAGTTGGCCCAGGAAACCTTCATTGCAGTTTTGCGCTCGGCGGCGAGTTACCAGCCGACTGCCCTTTTTCGTACGTTTCTCTACGCCATAGCCTTGAAGATTCTGCGCGCCCATCGGCGCAAGGCTGCCTTTCGCGCGACATTCTTCGGCGAGCAGCCGGAGGGCCACGATCCAGCGGGCCATTCCGACCCCGTGGTTGACCTGTTCATGCGCGAGGCGATGGCCCAGCTCAACAAGGTGGACCGCGAGGTGCTGCTGCTGCGCGAGTTTGAGCAACTCAGCTACGCCGAGATCGCCGAACTCCTCGAGCTGCCGTTAAACACCGTCCGCTCCCGGCTGTTCAGGGCACGTTCAGCCCTTCACGACCTGCTCTTGGCCCCGGCCCCCACACGAACACCCAGCGCTCCCGCTACGGAGGTGCGCGCATGATTGCTACCACCCATCCCGTTTCTCCTGAAGAAGTAATGGCGCTTGCCGATGGAGAACTTTCGAGCGCGGAGGCTGCGCGTGTTTCGGCGCACATTGCCGGGTGCGCGGAGTGCGCCAGCCTGGCCGCGCAGTTGCGCGACACATCGGAATCGCTTTCCCGGTGGATTGTTCCGGCCGTGTCCGCGACCCTGGAAGAAGCCGTCAAGGTTGCAGCCGCAAAGGCGGCGTCTGACCCCAGCCCCGCCAAATCAACACAGAAGGTTGGCCCCGGAATCTGGAAGTGGAACCTTTGGGCCACCGGCGGACGCCGAGCCATCGCAGCCTTCGCGATTCTGCTTGTTGTCGGCTCGACGATCTGGGTTCTCTCTGATCAGCCGTACAAACGGCAAAGAATGATGACCATCGTAGCCCCGGCCCCTGGCGAGCCAGCATTGCCGCGGCAGGAATCAAGGGATGTTGCGGGAGGACTGGCCGTTATGGAGGCTATCCAGCAGCCCAGCCCTCAGGGCTTCGCGAGCCGATCGTTTTTCAACGGCGGCGGCGCAGCGCTCAAGGACCGGAGAAGTCCGGTGGTTCACGAGAAACTCGCCTCAACAGTAGCTTCTTCGCCGGCGCCGCTGATCGCGCGCTCCGTCTCGCTCACAATCCAGGTTCGCGATCTGGGCGCATCCCGCGCGGCGCTCGAAGCCCTGCTTGCGCGCCACCGCGGCTACGCTGCACAGCTCACGGTGAATACCGGCGAAGGCTTAGCGCGCAGCCTGGAAAGTTCGTTGCGCGTCCCTGATGGCGAACTGGCTGCGGCCATCGCCGAGATGCGCGGGCTGGGCCAGGTTGAGGTCGAAACCCAGTCGGGAGAAGAGGTGACGCAGCAGCATGCCGACCTGGTGGCGCGGCTGGAAAACTCCCGCGAGACAGAGCAGCGGCTGCGCGAACTGCTGGCTCAGCGTACGGGCAAAATCGATGAAGTTCTCCAGGTGGAAGAGGAGATCGATCGCGTTCGCGGCGAGATCGAGCAGATGGAGGCCGACCAGAAGGTGCTTGAACACCGCGTCGACTTTGCCACCATCGAGCTGCGGATGATGGAGCAATATCGCGAACAACTTGGCCCGCAATCCGCCTCCTTGCCGAATCAGATTCGCAATGCCTTCGTCTCCGGTCTTCGCCACGGTGAAAACACGCTGCTCGGAATCCTTCTCTTCGTCGAAGAGGCCGGCCCAACCTTGCTCATCTGGCTGGTGATTCTGGGAGTTCCGGGATTTCTGGCCTGGCGGCGGTACCGGCGAATGAGGGCCAAATTCTAAGGTCGATCGTGGCTCTCGAACCACCCAATTACTCGCCGCTCGAACTCCTCTGGCTCCGCTGAAGCAGCCCCAGTATGGCCCGCTCCGGCCGGCTCCCAAAGAACGGCGGCCAGCCCTCGCGCCCGGCTTCGCGCCAGGATCATTTCCGAGTTACACGGAGGAAGGTTCGTATCCTTGAGGCCATGAATGAGGAGCACAGGCACTCTGCTCGTGGCCACCGCATTCTCCGGCGACGCCTGCTCCAGGTTCACCCCGTACTTCCACATTGCATAGAGCAAGCCCGCCTCCACCGCCGGTCGGAGAATGGTCTTCCCCGCCCATGCCCCGGCGTTCAGCTTCTCGCCCAGCCGATCGTACGATGCTTCCCGGAAGCTGGCAAACGAAGATTCCGCAACAACAGCACAGAAGCCTCGCTCTGAGCCGAGGGAATTGAGCAACTGTGCTGCACCCATCGATTCACCCAATCCATAGATACATCGCGGTGACTCGGTCTTCGAGATCCAGTAGTACCACCGGCGAACATCGTCCGCTTCGTTAACCCCGTATGTGGCCAAGTCCCCACCGCTCAATCCATGTGCCCGTGCGTCCGGAAGCAGCACCGAATACCCGTGCCGCAGCATCAGATCCGCATAGCCGAGCATTCCAGCACGGTTGTCGGATTGGCCGTGAAGCAGGATCACAACATCGCCGTTTCCGTGAACCTGACGTATGCTCCACCCGCGAAGGAGCACCCCGTCACCCGCTGTGACCGAAGCATCTATCAGCGTTGCCTGGTGGCTTGCAGCAATAGCTGCTGCCAACTCCTCTGAATGCGCCCCCTCCACATTGCGTCCCGGATGGAGAGCCGCTTCCACTGCAAAGACTCCGCATGAGATGCAGATGACGAGCCACGCGCCCGCTGCAACCGACGAGTAGATCAGAGCTCGGCGCAAGTTTCTCATTCAACTTGAAGTACGCGCTAAAACCCAAAGATGTTCCTGCCCTTGCTCCAAACAGCGAAGGTGCATCGCTCCTCAACTCAGGTGGCTGATATCCTTTATTCAATGGCCTCTTCCCCTTCTTCCAGCTCCGAAGCAACTCGCCGTCGGCCTGTTCAGAAGTCCTTTGTTTGGGCCACATGGCTCCTCTTTATTGCCCTCTTCCTTGCCGTCTACGCCGCGTCCCTGTTCTCGCCGCCCCTGCTCGACGACGTGGACGCATCGCACGCCCAGGCAGCCCAGCACATGGTCGATAGCGGCGACTGGGTCACCATGAAGATCGATGGCATCCGCTATCTTGAGAAGCCGCCTTTGCCCTACTGGTTGGCTGCCATCTGCTACAAGCTCTTCGGCGAGAGTGCGGCCACCACGCACCTGCCAAACGCACTGGCCATGCTTGGGCTTTGCTGGCTTTCGTGGGCATGGGCGCGCCGTGTCTGGGGCGACCGCGCCGGCCTCTATGCGGGCCTCGGCGTGCTTACTTCCATCGGCCCGTTTCTGTTTACGCGATTCTCTATTCCCGAGTCGTATCTCGCCCTTTTTCTGATGTGGGCGCTCTATGGGCTCATCACCGGCCTCGAACTGGGCAAGCCGATTCGCTTCTATTGGTGCTACATCGGCGTGGCGCTTGCCATTCTCACCAAAGGGCTCATCGCACCTGTATTTTTCATCGGCGTCGCGGTACCTTACCTTTTGCTCACCGGGCAGTGGCGTCGCTGGCGAGAGCTCAAGCTCTTTACAGGAACGCTGCTCTTCCTTGCCATCGCCGCGCCATGGCACATCCTCTGCGGGCTGGCCAACCCCGACCAGGGCCTCGCTCTGGGCAACCACCCCACACTTGGCAACGTCCACGGCTTCTTTTACTTCTATTTCATCAACGAGCATGTTCTGCGCTTTCTCTCGCTGCGCTACCCTTACGACTACAGCAAGCTGCCGCACCTGGCCTACTGGCTACTGCATCTGGTGTGGCTCTTCCCCTGGAGCCTGTTCGTACCGGCAGTTCTTGCCGTGGCCTGGAAGACGCGCCGCAACTGGCTGAAGCACCTGGGCCGCGAAGCCGGAGATACGGTGGACTTTTACATCGAAAACGCAGCGCGCGAGGATGTGGCGACTTATGTCGCGCATCTCAAGTTTCAGGTGCGCACCCTCTGGCTGCTGAGCCTCTACTCCGCATGGACACTGCTCTTCTTTTCCGTCTCGTCGAACCAGGAGTACTACACGTTTCCGGTGTGGCCGGCGCTTTTCATCCTCATCGCGTGCGTTGTCGCGGCTGTTGAAGAGCAGCGCACGGGCGTCGATGGCCAGTCGCTGCTGTCAACGGCGTGGTTGACGGGCGGACATGCGGTCTTTGCCGTGGTGGGCGTGCTGGCAGCAGCCACTCTTGGCTGGGGTCTGTGGGACTCGCGCAACTTGCCCTTCGTTTCCGACATAGGCACCGTTCTCGCGCATCGCGGCGTGGCAGACTACGCCCTTTCGATGTCCCACCTCTTCGACCTGACCGGCGCGTCATTTGCGGCGCTTCGGCTGCCCGCGTCCATGGCTGCAATCACGCTGCTCATCGGGCCGCCGATCGGTTGGTGGTTGCGCCTGAAGAAAAAGCACATCGCTGCCACAGTCAGCGTTGCGCTCACCTCCGCAGTCTTCCTCATCGCCGCGCACATCGCCTTTGCGCGCTTTGCACCGATGCTCAGTTCCAAGCCAATGGCCGACACCATCCTTGCCAAAGGCACACCGGCAGATACCTTCATTGTCTACGGGGACCAATCCAACGCATCCTCCGTGGTCTTTTACACGCACAAATTCTTCAATGAGCGTCCAGCCCTGGTGGTGATGCCGCGCTGCGGCCAGAACGGAGAAGGAACTTCACTGCTGTGGGGATCTTGCTACCCCGACGCTCCGGATATCTTTCTGAGCGACGAAAAGCTGGCGACGATTTGGGGCACGGGCGAGCGGCACTGGCTCTTCGCCCAGGACACGGACCAGCAAAAGGCTGAAAGCCTGCTCGCGGGACGCTTGTATCCGGTGCGGAATCTCGCCGACAAGGCGCTATGGACGGACCGGCCGCTGCCGTAGCCTGAGCGTCGGCCAGGTCTGCACCGCTGCGTCCCCGGAAACTCGCGGTTCCCCGGCTGCTATCCTTTATTCAATGCCCTCTTCTTCATATTCCAGCCCTGAAGTAACTCGCCCCCGACCTGCAAAGGCACCCTCTGTGATGGCGACGTGGCTGCTGTTTCTCGCCGTTTTCTTTGCCGTGCAGATCTGTTCGCTCTTCACGCCGCCACTGCTCGATGACGTGGACTCGGCGCACGCCCAGGCGGCCCAGCATTTTGCCGAGACCGGCAACTGGGTCACCATGAAGATCAACGGCATCCGCTACATTGAGAAGCCACCCCTGCCCTACTGGCTGGTCGGCATCAGCTACAAAATCTTTGGCGAGAGCGCGGCGTCCACTCATCTGCCGAACTCGCTGGCCATGCTGGGGCTATGCTGGCTTTCGTGGGCTTGGGCGCGCCGTGCCTGGGGCGACCGCGCCGGCCTCTATGCGGGTTTGGCCGTACTGACTGCGATCGGCCCGTTTCTGTTTACGCGCTTCATCATTCCCGAGTCGTATCTCGCGCTCTTCCTCATCTGGGCGCTCTATGGGCTGATTACCGGCCTGGAGTTGGGCAAGCCGAACCGGTTTTACTGGTGCTACATTGGCGTGGCGCTGGCCACCATGACCAAGGGACTGATTGCGCCGACGTTTTTCATCGGCGCCGCGGTACCCTACCTGCTGCTTACCGGGCAGTGGCGTCGCTGGCGCGAGCTCAAGCCAGTGACCGGCCCGCTGGTCTTCCTGGCGATTGCTGCGCCGTGGCACATCCTCTGCGGCCTGGCCAACCCCGACCAGGGCCTCGCTGTGGGCAACCACCCCACCGTAGGCAACGTCCACGGCTTCTTCTACTTCTACTTCATCAACGAGCACGTGCTGCGCTTCTTCTCCATGCGCTATCCGCACGACTACAACAAGCTGCCCTATGTGGCCTACTGGCTGCTGCAACTGGTATGGCTGTTTCCGTGGAGCCTGTTCGTGCCGGCGGTCCTGATGGTTGCGTGGAAGACGCGGAAAGACTGGCTCCAGCATCTCGGCCGCGAGGCCGGAGACACCGTCGACTTCTACATCGACAACGCAGCCCGCGCGGATGTGGCCACATACGTTGCCCATCTCAAGTTTCAGGTGCGCACGGTGTGGCTGCTCAGCCTGTACTCCGCCTGGACCTTGTTCTTCTTTTCCCTGTCGTCGAACCAGGAGTACTACACCTTTCTGGTTTGGCCGGCGCTCCTGGTGCTGATCGCAGCCGTGGTGGCGGCGATTGAACAGCAGCGCACCGGGCCGGATGGTCAACCGCTGCTTTCAACGGCATGGCTGACGGGAGGACACGCAGTCTTCGCCGTCGTCGGCGTGCTGGCAGCGGCTACTCTCGGCTGGGGACTTTGGGACTCGCGCAACCTGCCTTTCGTTCCCGATATTGGGACGGTTCTCGCGCATCGCGGCGTGGGCTCCTACACGCTTTCGATGTCCCACTTCTTCGACCTCACCGGAGCATCGTTTGCAGCGCTGCGCCTGCCTGCGTCCATAGCCGCCGTCACGCTGCTTATCGGACCGCCGATTGGATGGTGGCTGCGCCTGAAGAAGAAGCACATCGCCGCCACCATCAGCGTCGGGCTTACTTTTACGGCCTTCCTGATCGCCGCGCACATCGCCCTGGCGCGTTTTGAGCCGATCCTCAGTTCAAAGCGGATTGCCGATACGATTTTGCAAAAGGGTACACCAGCCGATATCTTCATCGACTTTGGCGACCAGTCGGATGCCTCCTCGGTGATGTTTTACACGCATCACTTCTTCAATGGACGCCCTGCGCTGATGGTGCGGCCTCGTTGCGGCCAAAACGGCGAGGGCTCGACCCTGCTGTGGGGATCGTGCTATCCCGACGCCCCAGACATTTTTCTGAGCGAAGAGCAGCTATCGAAGATCTGGGGCACCGGCGAGCGGCATTGGCTTTTCGCACAGGGCAACAGGCAGCCAAAGGTGGAAAGCCTGCTTGCGGGGCGCTTATATCTGGTGCAGAACGTGGCCGACAAGGCGCTGTGGACGGACCGGCCGCTGCCGTAGAAAGCAGTTCGAGTGGCGTCTCCTGAGCTGCAATCTAAATCCGCCGCATCAGCCCGTCTTTCTGAAGAACAAATTTGTCGTCGCGCCAGCCCACCGTGCGGCTCACATAGCTGGCCACCCAAAGGATCGATCCCATCGCGTCTCGCAACGGATAAAGCCAACAAAACCTGTAGGCGTCCCGGTCGGCAACTATGAATCCGCCTGCGACAACGCACAGGAGAATGCGAGAGGCAAGCGCCCACACGAGAAGAGCCGCGCCGAGCCGCGGCTGGCCGAGCATCAGTCCCGACCCCAGTCCCAGCACCCCGAACGGGACGGCGAAGGTAAGCCCCGTGCCCAGATGCCCCCATGGCCGACTCATTCGCGTCGATTTCATCCAGCTCCATTGATGATTGAAGTTCCGCCAGAACGAGTTGTTCACGATGCAGTGATCGATAACGTGGGTGGAAAGAACAACCTTCCGGCCCGAGGCGGCCACCAGGTTGCCCAGCATGAAATCGTCGGCATAGTAGTCGCCCAGACGATCGAACCCGCCGATCGCCGCCAGCGCATCCTTGCGAACCGCCATGCATGGACCGAGAGTAAAGCGCATTCCTTCCAGCATGTCCGCGACCACAACGCCGGCGGTCATCTCGACGCTCATGCCTAACCCTTCCATCAACGCCCAGAGTCCCATCCCTGTCGCCTTTCCGCGATACAGGCAGGTGGATGCGCCGACATCGGCGTCCTGAAACGGCTTTGCGATCTCGCGCAGAAACTCAGGCTGCACAAGAACATCGCTGTCGGTCACGACGAGCAGATCGTGCCGGGCAGCCCGCTCCATCACCGAGACCGAATAGCAACGCGCATTGGGCCATGGCGGCTGGCCCGAGGTAAGAAAGCGCACTGGAACAAGCGGATGCCGTGCCGCAACCTCACGGGCCAGCTTTATCCCCGCGTCCTGCTCGGTGCGTGCGCAAAACAGGATCTCAAACTCGGGATAGTCGAGGGCAAAGAAGCTCTCGAGATATTCGCGCAGGCCAGGCTCGGCGCCATGCAGCGGCTTGAGAAGGCTTATCGGCGGCAATTGCGCAGCAACGATCTCTCCTGGGGACTTTTGCTTGCGCCTCGCCCGCACGAAACGAAGGGAGGCAACGGCGACCATGCCAAGGAAGATCGTTGAGGTGAGGGTGCCGAAAAGGGCGATCCAAAGCGAGGCTTTGTACAGGAGTTCGATCATAGGGTTTCGGCCGGGAGCGCTAGGGTCTGTCGCGAAGGACCCATCGCCATTGTACTGGAGCTTGTGTGACCGGATATGCCCTGGTGTCGCTGGTGGTAGCTGCCCCAGGCAAGCATTACCCATGCTCCATCGACAAAGATGGAGCAGGAGGTGGGGGAATGCCTACGGCTTTTTTAGCGATGTCGCCTTGGCCACCACGGTGGGCCGGCGAATGGGCACAATCGCGCCCGTCGAGCCGGGGGCCGCCTGGTGGAACCGCGTCAGCATCTCGCTGCGCACATACTCCACAAAGCTCTGCATCTGNNCGGTTCATCTCTTCCATGCGCTCCCGCATCTGCAGGATGATACCGATGCCGGCGATGTTCACTCCGAGGTCCCGCGCCAGGTTCAGAATGAACTCCAGCCGCTCCAGGTCCTCTTCGGTGTAGTAGCGCGTGTTGCCCTCGGAGCGCGACGGCTTGAGCAGCCCCTCGCGCTCATAGAGCCGAAGCGTCTGCGGATGAATCTCGTACATCTCGGCCACCGCCGAGATCATGTACGCGCCTTTGGATTTGCGTTTTGCTGCCATCTTATGCCGCCGAAGCTTGCTTCAATCTTGTTTCCAGGAGCAGATTCATTGTGCCCTCCAGCCACTGGCGGCCCGCTTCGGACGCGACAACCACGGGCACCGGCTCCAGGCTGTTACCCTTGGCATCGAACCAGAATGTTGCATCAATACCCTTCATCTCCCGCAACGCCGCCGCGATCTCTTCCGAGCGCACACGCGGATCGTGATTAACAAAGGCAAGGATGTTCACCAACGCATGGTCCCCATTCCAATAAGATAGTTGACCCATAGCTCTATCGGCGCGGTGAAGCACTCGCTCCCGATTCGACTCGCGCCAATTGTGCTGCGTCTCGGTGAACGAGCCGTCCGCATGATTCACCTTGACGGTGTAATCGAACTCCCCCATCGACTTGACTTCGCAGACGGCCACGGCGGTCCCATGCCGCCTGAGCAGGAAATCCGGCGCTTTGGAGAAACGCAACGCGGGCTCCGTGATGCGCTCGACCTCAAATCCGAGGCCAATCCAGAATTGCTCGACGCTGGCCTCGTCGCTGGGGTCCTCGCCGATGCGGAAGGCAGTGTATCCGGGGACCGCCTTGGAGAGGTCGTATTCGGGCTGCATTTCGTCATCCATTTCCGTATCAACTTCGCCGCTGCGCTTCATAAACCGTCCTCTCCGCCGGAGTGGCCTTGCGCGCACTGACGATGCGATAGCGCTCAGGACCGTCATTCCGGACACGCTCTGCGTACACTACCAACAATATCCTGCTTTGAATTGAACAGCCAACCACAATTGAGCGCGGTTCATCCCAGGAGTGTTCGGTGTCTGCCCAGTAAAGCATCAGTTCGTCGTCGAAGACCGTGGATGCCTCCTCGAAACCAACGCCATGTTTGACCAGATTCCGCGCGGCCTTCCAATCGTCCCATTCAAACCGCTCCGATTCCAAAGTCGTTCCCTCGGATCAAGCTTTCAAATCTTCTCAAACAGCGCCGTCCGCGGGTCCTGCGAGTTCAGCTTCGCCAGCTCCCGCATAATCTCGCGGCTGCGCTCGTCGTTGAGCGTTGGCACCACGACTTCGACGGTCACAATCTCGTCGCCGCGCTTGCCCGGCTGTTGCGCGTTTTCAACACCGCGCTCGCGCATGCGCAGCTTTTGCCCGCTCTGCGTGCCCGGCGGAATCTTCAACTGCGCACGCCCGTCAATCGTCGGCACATCCACCTTTGCGCCCAGGCTGGCCTCGGCGATCGTTACCGGCACGGTGAGGTGAATATCGTCGCCGGTCCGCGTAAACACCGGGTGCGTGCCCGTGCGAACGATCAGGAAAAGATCGCCGGCGGCTCCGCCGTTCTGCCCAGCGTTGCCCTTGCCCTGAAGCCGGATGCGCTGACCGTCACGCGTTCCCGCCTTGATGCGGAAGTCCACCGACTCGGTCCTGGTGACTACGCCTTCGCCATGGCACGTGGGACATGAGTTGGAGAGGCGGCCTGTCCCGTTGCAGCGCGGGCACGGGATGTTGAACTTCATCCGCCCGCCCATCTGCGTCACCTGGCCTGTGCCGTTGCACTCCGGGCACTGCATGGCGCCACCGGTTGAAGCCTGGCCGTGGCACGTGGGGCAGAGTTCCTGGCGGTTGACCTGGATGC
>PMXB01000198.1 GCA_003165935.1 Acidobacteriaceae bacterium
CCATAGGGAGAGCTTAGAGCAAACGCCGTCATTGTCAAACCGAGGACTAGGCGAGGCGGCTGCAGTTCGAAATGAGTAGTTCGTACTTCTTGTCATGGTGGGTGTTTTTCATTGGGATTCGCTCGATCTGGAGCCCATGGCTGTTCGCCATGTCGACCACTTCGGGGCAGTCGTCGTAAGTCATCAGCACCAGTCCAGCCGCGTGGCTGAGCAAATCAAACAGCGCAGGATGATCAAGCTCACTGTGGTTATAGAGCCTGCGACCGGCCCGCTTCCCGTTCCCTGCGGTGTAGGGCGGGTCGATGAAAAAGGCGACGTCTTTGCGGTTCAGGAAGCGGTTGATGAGAGCGAAGGCATCTCCTTCAACAAACTTTACCCCAGATCGAAGGGAATCCAGCGCCCTGAGGCGCTTTACAAGAGTCTCTGGATACCACCGGGATGCAACGCCTCGGCCATTTTCGCCCACCCTCATCAGGCCTGCTCCGGAGGCAAGAATTCCGCCACGAAAGGTCCGGTTTTTTAGTAACACCTGGAATGCATGATCGACGCCGGTCNNAGTCAGCTCTCTGACGACGCTTTCCCTTGACATCGGAAATGTGATTATTCGTTCGCAAAGCTGCTCTTGCTGCGGACTAAAGACACATTTCCAAACTGCGCTTACGTCGGGATCTAGCTCGCCCAGAACGATCCGGTCCACTAGCCCCTCACTCAGGACTCCCAAAGGGACGCTTCCGCCGCCAGCAAAGGGGTCAACCAGCGTATTTGAAGGTCTCGCCCTGCGGCGCAACCAAGCTGAAATGGTCGGAACGAGCCAGGTCTTTCCCCCTGGGTAACGGAAGGGTGAAATCTGACGCACGGATGCGACATTNNAAGTCTTCGGTCATGATACCGCGCTTCCAACCACACGCGCTAAGCAGAATTTGCACCCGTGTCCATTTAGGGGAAACGATTGCGCTAAGGGGAACAAGGAGACCCCTTTAGGGATCTGTTCGCTAACAGAGGGCAGGATTGCGACCGTCGTTTGCCCTGTCCGTTTCTTGGAGGGCGGCGTGATGTTCCAAGATGCGGCCAGAATTGCGTTTGGTGCTGGTGCCAAGTGCGTGGCTGTTCCGGAGGTTCGCGTTTTGGAAGTGATGAGGCACGGAGAGCGCAGGAAAATTGGAAAAGTCGATTTTCTGCTAACTCATTTGGACGGCGATCAAGCGGTTGACTTTGCCGCCCTTGAGGTGCAGGCCGTTTATATATCGGGAGCGACGATTCGTCCATCATTTGATCACTATGTACGCACAGGGGAGCTCAAAGAAAGCGGGAAGCGGCGTCCTGACTTCCGTTCTTCAGCACAGAAGCGGCTAATGCCGCAACTTGCTCTCAAGGTGCCAATATTTCGGCGGTGGGGAAAGCGTTTTTTTGTTGCCACTGATAGCACTTTCTTCTCCGAGTTGCCCTCAATGCGTCCGCAATCGTCAGGCAACAGCGAAGTCACTTGGCTCAGCTATGAGTTTGAACGGCAACGGGAGGGAGGCTACCGGATGCAGCCGCCCACGGTTATTCATACTCTTTGGGACGATGTGGAGACGGCGCTGCGGGAGGGGAAGGCACCTGAAAAATCGGAACTCCTAGCGCAACTGACGGAAAGCGCGTCAAGGCTCCAATCATTCACTACGTAGTCCGACACCCTTGTCCGATGTGGGGCATCTAACGTCAGGGTACGAATTCAGGTACTGGTCTTGTTGAGATAGGCGGATCAGGGGCTCTTTTGCTGTCATTCAAGTGCACGGGTTGGTATACTTGATGGTGTGACGACTACTTCCCTAGATTCCATCTCTAACGGTACCCACGGCGAAGCTCAACCCAGCGAGAAGAGGGTGTTGTTGCTTAAGCCGAGGGGCTTTTGCGCCGGCGTGGTGCGCGCGATTGATATTGTGAAGATCGCTTTGGACACGTTTGGCGCGCCCATCTATGTGCGCCGGGAGATTGTGCATAACCGCTATGTTGTGAATGAGTTGGCGGAAAAGGGCGCGATCTTTGTGCACGAGATCGACGATGTGCCGGATGGGCAGCGGGTGATCTACTCGGCGCACGGGGTGAGTCCGGCGGTGAGGGAGCGTTCAAAGGGACGCCACCTGAGGGTGATTGACGCGACTTGCCCGCTGGTGACCAAGGTGCATATTGAGGCGGTGAAGTTTGCCAAGCAGGGCTACTCGCTGGTGCTGATTGGGCATCGGGACCACGATGAGATTGAAGGCACGCTGGGCGAGGCGCCGAACGTGACCCAGGTGGTTTCGAGCGTGGGCGAGGTGGCGACGCTTGAGGTGCCTGACCCGAATCGGGTGGCGTATCTGACGCAGACGACGCTGAGCCTTGACGAGGCGCGGGACATTATTCACGCGCTGAAGGAGAAGTTCCCGAACATTGCCGAGCCGCACTCGCAGGACATTTGCTATGCGACAGAGAACCGGCAGGTAGCGGTGCGGAATGTGGCGCACAACGCAGACCTGGTGCTGGTGGTTGGGTCGACTAACAGCTCGAACTCGAATCGCCTGGTGGAGGTTTCGCGGAACCTGGGGACGATTGGGTATCTGATTGATAATTCACAGGCGATCGATGCTCGCTGGCTTGACGGCGTGAAGACGGTTGCGGTGACGGCTGGGGCCTCGGCGCCGGAAGTGCTGGTGGAAGACGTTGTGAATTATTTGCGACTGAACGGCTACACGAACGTCGAAGAAGTAGAAGTGATGCCGGAGAACGTACGGTTTGGATTGCCTCCGGAGATCATCCAGGCGATCGGCGGCGCGAACGGTGGAGACGCTGTCGCGGTGCGATAGGGCCGGGACCCGGGGGTGCAGGGACAGGGCAGAGGATAAGCCTGGACACGGTACTGAAAAGAGCGTATTTGCACGATGATTTCGCGAGAGGCATCCCTCAGGGGCTAAAGCCCGCGTTGATTTTGCGGCGTTTGCGGCACG
>PMXB01000280.1 GCA_003165935.1 Acidobacteriaceae bacterium
GGTAGACGCGATGGAACTCGAATGCCTCGTACCAGCCGCGAATCTTCTCAGTCAGCTCGCGGGTGCGGGCCAGCATGTAGCGATCAAGCGGCAGCAGATCAGCTTCGGCGACGCGATGCTCGGCGGGAACAAATCCGTTGAGATTCCCCAACAGGAAGCGGAAGGTGTTGCGCAGCTTGCGATAGATGTCGGCGCAGCGCTGCATCAGGTTCTCGCTGGCGGCCATGTCTTCGCGGAAATCAATCGACGCCACCCACAGGCGGACGATTTCGCCGCCCAGCCGGTCGGCGATATCCACCGGGTCAACACCGTTGCCCAGGCTCTTGCTCATGGCACGGCCCTGCTCGTCGAGCGTCCAGCCAACTGTCGCCACGTGCGAGTAAGGCGCACGGCCACGCATCGCAACCGAGGTGAGCAGCGAAGAGTGGAACCAGCCGCGATGCTGATCGCCGCCCTCGAGATAGAGCACCTGCACGCCCTCATTGGTTTGGCACTTCGTGCCGTTCTCGTTTTGGAAGGCTGTGTACATGTCTTTCAAGTCGGGATCGGTTTCGCAAACCGCAAACCAACTGACGCCGGAGTCGAACCAGACGTCGAGAATGTCAGTCTCTTTGCGGAAGCTCTTGCCGCCGCAGCCAACGCACGTCGCGTCCTTGGGAAGCATTGCATCGCCCGCTGCCAGGTGCCATGCCTCGGCACCCTCGCGGTTGAAGAGGTCGACGATGGCGCGGTTCAGCTTCGCGTCCAGGATTGGCTGATTGCAGCCATCGCACAGGAACACAGCGATGGGCACGCCCCAGATGCGCTGGCGGCTGATGCACCAGTCGGGGCGCGTGGCGATCATGTTGGTGATGCGCTCTTTGCCCCAGCTCGGATCCCAGATCACCTTGTCGATCTCTTCGATGGTGAGCTGGCGATAGGTGGTCTTCGAGCCATCCTGACGCTCGACCGGAGTCTCAAGATTGATGAACCACTGCTCGGTGGCGCGGAAGATGACGGGATGATGGCAGCGCCAGCAATGCGGATAGGAGTGTTTCAGGTCCGCCGAAGCCATCAGCGCGCCTGACTCCTCGAGCATGGCCACGAGGATGGGGTTTGCGGCCCACACCTTCTTGCCCTCAAACGGAGGCGGAGCGGAGAGCGGCCACGCATCGGGGTCCACGTGAATGTGCCCGCCTGCGTCGACGCGGCAAGTGGGATCGAGGCCATACTTCTGCCCTGTGTAAAAGTCGTCCGCGCCATGCGAGGGAGCAGTGTGAACCGCGCCGGTACCCGTGTCGGCCGTGACATAAGTGGCAAGCACGCCCAGGATGCTGCGATCGAGAAAGGGATGTTGGAATGTTTGCCGCTCAAGGATAGCGCCCTTGAAACGCGCTACTTCCTTCGCCTCGTTCAGGTCGCAGGCGGCCTTTACCGCGGCGGCGAGCGCCTCGGCCACGATGTACACCTTGCCGTCGATGTTTTCGAGCGCGACGTAGTCAAAGTCGGGATGAAAGGCGACTGCCAGCGACGCGGGAAGCGTCCACGGAGTGGTCGTCCAGATGATGGTGAAGACCTCGCGGCCAGCCAGGGCCGAACTGATCGTCTCTGGGTCCGAGGTCAGGCGGTAGCGCACATAAACCGACGGGCTGGTGTGCTCTTCATACTCCACCTCGGCCTCGGCCAGCGCCGTGCGGTCGTGGATGCACCAGTAAACCGGTTTGAGCCCGCGATAGACGAAGCCCTTCTCAAGGAAGCCATAGAAGACTTCGAGGGTGCGGGCTTCGTAGTCGCGCGCCATGGTTTTGTAAGGCTTTTGCCAGCGGCCAAAACAGCCGATGCGCTCAAACTGCGAGGTCTGCATGTCAACGTACTTCTGCGCATAGGCACGGCAGGCATCCAAAACCTCGGGTACCGGCATCTCAAGCTTCTTGCGGCCCAGCTTTTCATCCACCTTGATTTCGATGGGCANNCATTGGAAAGGCGGTCTGGGGCAGCGTAAGGGTCGCCTTCAATTCGGGCGCTACAGACATCTCATCTCCTGAGTTTCAAACAAAGTAGGTCATTTGTTAGTGTAAATGGAACAGCCGCAAAAACCGGGTAACCAGACCGCACTCAGGTCGTCTATTGTTTATGGGAACTCTCTTTCCGACGAAAGGGCTCAGCCTGGCAACTGACCCCACCACATCCGAGACAATCCCGGCCCCCGTCGCGCATAATGGGAGAACGGGTTCGGACGAAGGCAGGCTCCCTTCGGACAGGACTACCCTGCGGCACGAGGAGAATGAGCCAGCATCAACTATGGCAAACGATTTGCAAGTCTCCGAAACCGATTCTCAAGCTACAGCGGCTCTATCGAGCGGCCCCAGACTCGACGCTTTGCTCGGCAAGGCGTTTATAGAGAAACCCATCTGGGTTGACCTTTACGAGAACATTCACGACGTCTTCTTCCCGGTAAAGCTGCCGCCGCTTGAGCTTACTTCAAAGCCAATTCCCGTACCCGATCGGATGGCCGTCAAGGCCAACCCCTGGGCCATTGGCTTCTCCACCACCGTCAACGTTGCAGTCCTGCTTGCGCTGCTTTTCTTCGGCGTCAGGAAGATCATCGAAAAAGCCAAGGTGGTGGTTACTCCGATCGACATCAGCGAGATGGACTTGAAGGCGCCCAAGATGCCGAAAAACGCCGGTGGCGGCGGTGGTGGCGGCAACCAGAGCATCGTAGATCCAATGAAGGGCAAGCTTCCGCCCAAGATGAAGGATCCGATCACGCCTCCGAATCCGCCGGTGGAGCAGCCCAAGCTGGCTGCGCAGCCGGCCATCGACGTTCAGCAGAATATTCAGCTGCCTGACAATCCGCAGATGCAAAACATCGGCGTGAAGAACTCGGCCAACGTTTCGCTCTATACCGGCGGCCAGGGCTCGGGCGGCGGCATGGGCACAGGCCGCGGTGGCGGCATGGGCTCAGGCAACGGCAACGGATTTGGCCCCGGCGAGGGCGGCAACACCGGCGGCGGACTCTACAGGATCGGCGGCGGCGTCTCGGCGCCGGTTCCGCTCAATTCGGTTGAGGCCGAGTTCTCTGACGAAGCGCGCCGCGCCAAGTACCAGGGCGTCTGCCTTATCTCGCTCATCGTCGATGTCCACGGCGACCCGCAGAATCCGCGCGTTGTCCGCGCACTGGGCATGGGTCTGGATGAGAAGGCCCTGGAAGCGGTCAAGAAATACAAGTTCAAGCCGGCCATGAAGGACGGCAAGACACCTGTTCCGGTGATGATCACGGTCGAGGTCAACTTCCG
>PMXB01000167.1 GCA_003165935.1 Acidobacteriaceae bacterium
GCCAGGCAAATTCCGGCAAACAGGAGAAACAGGATCAGGTGCATCGTTCCCTGAGTATCTGGCTAGAGCCGGAAACGTCCCGGCTGGTTAGAGGGAAGAACGGCGTTGCAGGTGAATCATCGGTCGGAAATCCCTTCCGATTGTAAATCAGCGGTAAGCGAGCCACAGGCTCGTTGCAACAATGTTGAGCATGGCCACGGGAAGCAAAATGCGCCATCCGAAGTTCATGAGTTGGTCGTAGCGAAACCGGGGCAGCGTTCCGCGCACCCAGACGTAGAGACAGAGGAACAAGAAGACCTTGCTCACGAACCAGAAGAGCGAGAGCGCGGCGTTGACGAATGGGTTCTGGAACGGGCCAATGAGATCGCCGAGGGGGCTGGTCCAACCGCCGAAAAAGAGCAGCGTGGCGACGCAGCCAACGGTGATCATGTTGCCGTACTCGGCCATGAAGAACATGNNTCGGTGTGATAGCCGCCGGTGAGTTCGCTCTCCGCTTCAGGCAGATCGAACGGGGAACGATTCGTCTCAGCGTAAGCAGCGATGAGGTAAACGAAGAACGCGACAAATTGCAGGCCGCCAAATACGTTCCAGGAGGCGATGCCGTGTGTGGCTTGTTGCTCGACGATCTTGCGGAGATTGAGAGAACCCGCGCGGAGAACGACGCCGACCAGCGAAAGGCCAAGTGCCAGTTCGTAGCTGATCAATTGCGCTGAGGAGCGGAGCGAGCCAAGCAGCGAGTATTTGTTGTTTGAGGACCATCCGGCAAGGGCGATGCCATAGACGCCGATGGAGGTGACGGCCAGGATGACGAGCAGGCCGATGTTGACGTTGGCGATCTCAAATAGATCAACCCCGCCTGGGCCGGCCTTGGGCACGCCGAATGGTACGACGGAGAGAGACATGCAGGCGCAACCAAGCGACAAGATCGGCGCGAGAATATAGAGCGGCTTGTAGACCCCTGAAGGGATCATGTCTTCTTTAAGGAAGGATTTCGCGCCATCTACCAGCGGCTGGAGCAGGCCGAAGGGACCGACCCGGCTGGGCCCCCAGCGATTCTGGATGCGGCCCACCAGCTTGCGCTCGAGCAGCACGGTGTAGGCGATGCCCATAAGGAACATCACCGTGAACACGGCTACCTTGAGCAAGCTCCAGAGGAAAAACACGAGAATCGTCACTTCGCTTCTCCTGAGCGAAGTCCGCCGTGGCGGACGTAGCCGAAGGACCTGCGGTTGGTTTCGCTCTTGTTATTAAGCTTCACTTGATACATCTCTCAGTCGGCCGCGGATTCTGCCAGTTCGTGTTGCTGATGCTGCTCAAGTTGCTGAAGGGCAATGCTGTAGCGGCCCAAAGTTCCAGCGGTGAAGAGGCCCGAGTGCGCGGGTGTGATGAATGCGGGCGCGGCAGCAATGGCCGAGACGGGCACGAAGCCGGGTTCTGTGGACACGTCGTTGCCGGTCAGCAGGTTGATGCGATCCAGCGCATAGCCTGGGACAAGGCGGGCAATCTCGTCGAGCACTGCAAGCGGATCGAAGGGACTGAGCTTGAGCTCCAGGTTGTTGGCTTCGAGCCAAACTGCATGGCGATCGGCCTCGCCAGCCTGTGCGCCGCGAGACTGGCCAAGATCGGCTGTGACGCCGCCCCCATTTACTGTTGCCCCGAAGGGAACAAGCGTTTTGACGTCGACGCCCATGGCTCCGGCGAGGCGGACGAGTATCTCGAAGTCGGGCTTGACGCCGGCGCGGTCGGCAGCTTTCTTCACCAGTTGCACATCGCCGTAAGAGTTGGTGACTGTGCCGGACTTCTCGTAAAGGCTGGCCGCAGGCAAGACAATGTCGGCGAGGGCAGCAGTCTCAGTGAGGAAGATGTCCTGCACGATGAGGAAGGTGCTCTTGAGGCTGGCGGGATCGAGGGTCAGGCCTGCGAGCGGATTTGCCCCGACGATAAGCAACGCGCCAAGTTCGCCCTTTGTTGCTGCGTTAAAGATCTCGGGGAGCGACTTGCCGGGAGTCTGCGGCAGGTTCGAGTACTCGGCGAATGTGCCGGGAGCTGAGACCGGCACGTAGCCCGGAAGCAAGTCGGGATGCAGGCCCATGTCGGCCGCGCCGCGCGAGTTGGCGAAGTCGCCGAGGCAGGCGAAACGGACATTGGGGCGCTTGAGTCCCCAGGCGACAAGTGCCTCGATATTGGTTCCGCGGAACTCCTCGCCGAAGACGACGATAAGCGATTCCTCAGCGAGCACCGCTGCGCTGAAATCAGCGTGGGCGTGCTTGATGTTGTTCGTTTCGAGGAAGGCGGCGAAACCTGTGTAGCCATTTTCAGGAAGGGGATAGACGGCCTTGGCCTGACGCTCGAGCTTGATGCGCTTTGTGTTGGCGACGTAGAGGCGCGCGCGATTGAGGCGGACGTTGGTGCGGATTTGCCAGGCCAGCAGTGGATGCTCGCTGGTCGGGTCGCCTCCAACGAGAAGAATGGCTGGAGCGGTGGCAAGGTCGCGAAGGCTGGCCGAGCGGCCCATTTGTCCGGCGAGCGATCGGGCAAAGGATGCATAGTCCGTAGTGCGCTCGTGGTCGATGTTGTTCGTGCCGAGCACGGCCCGTGCGAACTTCTGCAGCAGGTAGTTTTCTTCGTTCGTGGTATGGTTCGAACCGATAACCCCGATGGCAGAGCCACCGCGGGCATCGCGAACTTCTTTCAACTTTGCGGCGGCGGCGCGCAGAGCACGATCCCAGGTGGTGGGNNAAGCCGAAGCGCCCCTTGGCACATAGGAAGTCGTTGTTAATGCCGCTCTTGTCGCGGTTGTCGGCGCGGATGATTTCAGAGCCGTCGTTTGACTGGCGAATGCCGAGCGTGACCTTGCAGCCGTCGCCGCAGTGCGTGCAAACGGTTGAAACGTGCTTCATCTCCCACGGCCGCGTCTTGTAGCG
>PMXB01000069.1:0-2814 GCA_003165935.1 Acidobacteriaceae bacterium
GAAGAATTGCAGCGGCGCAAGCAGTCAGCCGATCTGTCCTTTCTTACGCAGGGCATCACGTTTACCGTCTATGGGCGCGACGAGGGTACGGAGCGCATCTTCCCCTATGATCTGGTGCCGCGCCTTGTCACCGCGGCCGAGTGGGACCGCGTTGAGCGTGGCCTCACACAGCGCATTACAGCGCTCAATCAGTTCCTCAAAGACGTTTACTCCGACGCGAAGATTCTCAGCGACAAGGTTGTGCCGCGCGACCTGGTTTACAGTTGCAAGCACTACCGCCGCCAGATGCGCGGGTTGCAGGTTCCGCGCAACGTCTACATCGCNNGTGGTTGGCAGTGACCTGTTGCGCGTGGGTGAAGGTGAGTACGTGGTCCTCGAGGACAACCTGCGCGTGCCTTCGGGTGTGAGCTACATGCTCACCAACCGCCGTGTAATGAAGCGGACGTTCCCGCAATTGTTCCACAGCTATGGTGTTCGCCCAATCGAGCACTATCCGCAACTGCTCTTGGCGACGCTTCGCTCGCTGGCGCCGGAGGGCCGGCCCGAGCCGAACATCGTCCTTCTGACCCCGGGGGTATTCAACTCCGCGTACTTCGAGCACACCTACCTGGCGCGCCAGATGGGCATCGACCTGGTGGAAGGTCGCGATCTGGTCACCCACGACAACGTGGTCTACATGCGAACCACCGATGGGCTCCGCCGCGTCGACGTCATCTATCGTCGCGTCGATGACGACTTCAGCGATCCGCTCATCTTCCGCGCGGATTCGGCGCTGGGATGCGCGGGCCTGTTCAATGCTTATCGAGCCGGCAATGTGACCGTGACAAACGCCTTCGGCACGGGACTGGCGGATGACAAGGCGGTATACGCCTACGTGCCGAAAATCATCAAGTACTACCTCAATGAAGATCCGATCCTGCCCAATGTGGAAACCTATTTGCTGAGCGAAGAGAAAGAGCGGCAGCACGTGCTCGCAAATCTGGACAAGCTGGTGGTTAAAGCGGTGGGCGAGAGTGGCGGCTACGGAATGCTGATCGGGCCAAAGTCCACTGCGCGCCAACGCGAAGAGTTCGCGCGCCAGATCGAGGCGAATCCCCGCAACTACATTGCGCAGCCTACCCTCGACTTTTCCCGAGCGCCCTGCCTGATCGGCAATCACCTTGAGCCGCGCCACGTTGACCTGCGGCCCTATGTTTTGTTTGGTGACAAGGTGAACATTGTGCCGGGAGGCCTGACACGGGTTGCGCTGGAGAAGGGTTCGCTGGTGGTGAACTCATCCCAGGGCGGNNCTTGAGCGCGCCGAGAATACCCTGCGCCAGCTCGATGTGACCATGGGCCTGATGCTCGACACGGGCAGCACTTCGCTGGAAGAGCGTTGGACACGGCTGATGTCGGCGCTGGGCCGCCCGGAAGACATGGAGTGGAATGGCGATCTGGAATCAATGGCGCGAGACCTGGTGTTCGATAGCCTCAACCCGCTTTCAGTGACCTTCGCGGTGAATGGCGCGCGGGAAAATGCTCGCCAGGTGCGCGAGGAAATCTCGAGTGAGCAGTGGCAGCGGCTCAACCGGCTCTTTCATCAGATGCACTCGCCCCATGCGCAGGCGCAATTCCGCACCAGCATCAACGACGCGCTGGCCTCCATCATCGACGGCATTCACCTGTTCAAAGGCGTTAGCGACACAACCATGATTCATGGGCAGGGATGGCAGTTCATTCGCCTGGGGCGCTACCTTGAGCGGGCATACGCAACCGCCACGCTGCTGGAGATCTACCAGCCCCACCTGCTTGGAGAGCACGAGCGCGATCACTCCGGCTACCAGTACCTTGAGATGGTGGGCCTGCTTCGCTGCTGCACGTCGTTCGAGGCATACTGCCAGGTGTATACGGCGGATGTTTCGCCGGACCGCATCCTGGAGTTTCTGCTTTTGAATGAGGACTTTCCGCACGCCATCCGGTACACGGTGGACGGTATGCGGGACGCGGTGAACGCGATTCAGCGGACCGGCGGGCGCCGCGCATCGGACGAATTAATTGCTGTGATTGGGCGGCTGCAGGCGAGCCTGGGGTATACAACGATCAACGAGATACTGGCGGGGGATACGGCGGCGTTTCTGCACAAGATCCGCGAGGAATGTACCCGGATTCACGATCTGATCTACCGCTACTATGTGCAGTATTCCATCCAGTCGGCGCTGGCAGTTTAGAGGGCGAGATGAACTACTTCTCTATCAGGCATTTAACGCGCTTCCGCTACTCCAGTCCCATCAGCGAGAGCATCATGGAAGTGCGCATGAACCCGCGCTCTGACACGCATCAGCACTGCCTGGCATTTTCGCTCTCGGTGAGCCCGCGCTGCCGCGTCTTCAGCTATCGCGATCACCTGGGCAACAACGTCCACCACTTCGATATCCCCAGCGAACACAATCAGTTAGTGATCGTGGGGGAGGCGGTGGTGGAAGCGCAGGTTCTGCCGGAGGTGCCGGCGTTTCTTTCGCCTGACGCATGGGGCGCGCTCGACGAGATGGTCGAGCAGGGCGACTACTGGGAGATGCTGCTGCCCAGCACCTTCGCCGTGGAAACGCCTGCATTGACTCAACTTGCAAAGCAGATGGGCGTGACGCGGCGGGACGATCCGCTCATGCTCGTGCAGGAGCTGAATCAAAAGCTGTTTGACTACTTCGACTACGAGCCGCGCTCCACGCGGGTAGACTCTCCCATTGATGAGGCGATACTTAGCGGCAAAGGCGTGTGCCAGGACTTTGCCCACACCATGATCGCGCTGCTGCGCCATGTGAAGATTCCGGCACGGTA
>PMXB01000069.1:2882-4717 GCA_003165935.1 Acidobacteriaceae bacterium
CGTTCAAGGACATGCAGCAGATGCAGCAGCAGCAATAAGGCAGGGAACAGGGAGAAGGGAACAGGGAACGGATCGGTTGATGCAGGCATACAGTTTTACTGGCGCTGTATTCGCGGATCGGCTGTACTCATAAGTAGATGAAACATATATGGGTTAAGTGCTTTTTACAGTTTTACAGGCGAAGAATGGGCTGAGCATGTTTTGAGTCAAGGGGCGGAGGAATCGGCGGCCATGTCGGCCGGAAGTGCTTTGGCGGCAATGGGTTCCGGCGATTGCGGGGGCTGGGCCACTTGCGGGCGGGCGATTGAAGAAGTCGGCATATATGAGGACGATTTCTGTTCAATTTCAGAAATCGGCATAGATGAGGACGGTTTTCGTCGAAGGTCGGCATAGATCAGGACGATTTGCGGGCGACGGTCGGCGTCGATGCGGACGATATTCCGCCGACTGTCGGCATAGATGAGGACGATTTGCGTTTGGTTCCGCCGACGGGATAGCGCGCCCTTTCCAGGGCATCCGGCAGCCACTCGAGGAGAAAGGCGACCACGCCGGTGACGGTGGTGTCGTATTTGGCGGCGAGCAGCCTGGTTTGGCGATAGATTTCGGGGCTGACGCACACGGTGATGTTGCGAACGGTTCTCATGGATGTACTCCAGGAGTCATTGTGCGCCGAGAGCAGGTAATTATGTGCAAGTGCAAATGCAGATGACAGGTGACAGATTACAGGGATGTTCTGGGGTATCGGGTCTCGGGTGTCGGGTGTAGGGTATCGGGGTCTCAAAAGCAGGGCACAGGGAGTAGGGAACAGGGAGTAGAGACCGGAGGGCGGACGGGTGATCTCAAGAAGCGTTGGCGACATGAGGGGGTGATCGGGAGTGAATCCTGGCGATGGCGGGTTGGGGTGGGTTGAGGGGGCTGCCNNACCCTCATTCTGGTTAGGATGGGCCACCCGCCCCTTCTCAGCATCGGAAAGTGAGATAGCGCGAGATTCTTGGTATATGCGAGGCGCTTTATTTCTCGCCTCGCAAATGATGGTCCCGAATTAGCTGAACATAAGCCTGGGCTCTAAGGCCTTGTGCGGAGTCAAAGGGGGTGTGAATTGTTTCGCACGCGTTCCCGTATAACCTCGCTTAGTAAGGGCGGCCGTGGCCCGACAAGGCTCATGTCACCCTTCAGCACATTGAAGAACTGGGGAAGCTCGTCAATCGAATACCTGCGCAGGAGGGAGCCTAGCTTTGTGACTCTTGGGCCTGTGGTGACGTTGAACAGGACGGAGCCCAGTTTATTCATTTGCATGCCTTCGTGAACCGGCGATCTCGCGTTGAGCGACATGGTTCGGAATTTTACGCATTGGAATGTTCGGCCTTTTTTGCCGACGCGCGCCGAGCTGTAGAAGGAGGGGCCGTCCGAGTCTATTTTGATGGCGATTGCAGCTCCGAGCATCAGGGGGGAAAGTACGAAGAGCGCGACGCCGGATAATGCGAGGTCGGAGAGTCTCTTCAGAACCGCGAATGCTCTCCTCGCCCCGAGTCCCTTCGTCGCAGTGTTGCGGATCCCGGCGGCTGCTCTTAGCAGGCCCAGCGAATAAATAAGCCTGAATATCTCGCCTGGGATCTCGTGGAGCCCACTCTCCCATTCTTCGTCGTAACGGTCCCTGCATTCTGCGGGCAGCTTTTTCACTGCGCTGCGGCGTAGCGTCTCATGGAGCCAGCAGGCCCACGCCTTCACCTCGTCTGCCATGAATCGACCCACAATAGCGACGAATATCGTTTTAATGGCGGCCGTCATAGTGCGAACTCCGGCATCTTGGGAAGAATCTCAACAAATGATGCGCG
>PMXB01000306.1 GCA_003165935.1 Acidobacteriaceae bacterium
AGGATGGGGAAGAGAGTGCCCCAGAGGATGACGAAGCAGGCGGTGAGGAGCACGAGGTTGTTGAAGAGGAAGCTGGACTCGCGGCTGACGAGGGACTCGAGGTGATGGTCGGTTTTAAGGTGGTCGCGCTGGAGGATGTAAGTGAAGATGCAGACGGCGAGCACGACGCCCATGAAGATGGCGAACCAGGTTCCGATGGGGGACTGGGCGAAGGCGTGGACGGAACTGACAAGGCCGGCGCGGGTGAGTAGGGTGCCGAGCAGCGTGAGGAGGAAGGTGGAGAAGATGAGCCAGACGTTCCAGCTCTTCATCATGCCTTTCTTCTCCTGCATCATGACGGAGTGGAGGAAGGCAGTAGCGGTGAGCCAGGGCATGAAGCTGGCGTTTTCGACGGGGTCCCAACCCCAGTAGCCGCCCCAGCCAAGGACAGCGTAGGCCCAGTGCATGCCGAGGAAGATGCCGCAGGTGAGGAAGAGCCAGGTGACGAGGGTCCAGATGCGGGTGATCTTGATCCACTTTTCACCGGGGTAGCGCATCATGAGTGCGCCGAGGGCAAAGGCGAAGGGGATGGAGAATCCGACGTAGCCCAGGTAAAGCATGGGCGGGTGGATGACCATCTCAGGGTACTGGAGGAGGGGATTGAGTCCGTTGCCGTCGTCTGGGAGGGCGCCGGCGTAAAGCGCGAAGGGCGGGGCGGAGAAGTTGAGGACGGCGAGGAAGAAGACCTGAATGCCTGCGAGAATGGTTCCGGCGTAGGCGTAGAGCTTGACGTCGCGCTTGTGGGTGAGGCGGAGTACGAAGCCGAAGGCGGCGAGGAGCCAGGCCCAGAGGAGGAGGGAACCTTCCTGGCCGGACCAGAGAGCGGAGAACTTGTATGCGCCGGGGAGGGCGCGGTTGGAGTGCTCCATGATGTAGGTGATGGAGAAATCGTTGATGAAGACGGAGTAGATGAGGGCGAAGGCGGCGGCGGAGACGGCGATGAAACCGGCGATGCCGGCGCGGCGAGCGGTGTCTGCCAGGCGCTCGGGTGAGACGGCAACGGGCTGGCCGGTGGCTATGAGCCGGAGGGCCAGGATGCCAGCAAGAAGGTTGTAAGCGGCGAGCGCCAAAGCAATGATAAGAGCGAAGCTACCAAATGCTGCCATGTATGACTCCAACCTGATTCTCGCACGCGGAAAGGCGCAGCGAGGGCCTTCAACGAAGGCTATTCTTACGCGATGATAGGCTCTTTGTGTGTGATTTGGCTCACACTATGGATGGAGGGGGGATTTGGAGGGAGATGGGAGTTGGCAAAGGCCAGGTTAGTGTGGATCAGGCGGTTTTGAGCTTGGGATTGGACATCATCTGGCTGGCAAGCTCGAGAAGCTGATCGATGGAAAAGGGCCGGGGGAGGATGCGAAACCATCCGCCATTGAGGAGGTCTGAGCCGATGTCGGGGTTGAGTGTGTGTGGATCGCCGAGGACGAGGATAGGGACCTGGGGTAGGCGGGAGTGGAGTTCAGCGACGAAGGCGGGTCCGCCGATGCCCTGCATGGGATGTGAGGCGATGACGAGTCCAAGCTTGGGGGCGAATTGGGGTTGTTCGACGAGGCAGAGGGCCTCGGATGCATCGGAGACGCGGACAACGTCATGAAATTGCTTCTCCAGAATCGATTTCCTCAGAAATCCCTGGAGAGGGTCGCTTTCCACGATTAAGACAGTTGCCACGGGATCCCGGATTCCGCGCGGCTCGAATTGGGGGAGGGCTGCGCGATTGTATTTGCGAACTGAGGGTTTTGATGTGAGGGGGGCGGGAGGGGTTGCCTGTGGGAGGTGAGGGAGGGATTGACGAATAGATATACAATGTATATATAGGAAGAATGGACGTGCATCTGCTCTATCGCGGGCAGCGATTCGTATGGAACGCGGAAAAAGCGACTGCCAACGAGAGCAAGCATGGGGTCCGCTTCGAGACCGCGTGCGAAGTCTTCTTTGATCCTTTGGTGAGATTGGAAGAGGCAGGCGTTGAGGACGATGCGCGGGACGCGGCTGTTGGGTTCACCGAGGATTGGCGGCTACTTTTCGTCGTTCACCTGATATGGGAAGATGACACGATTCGGATTATTTCGGCGCGGCCGGCGACGGCGCAAGAGAGGAGAGCCTATGAAGACTGCGAGTGAACGGATTAAAGCACGGCTTAAGAAGGACCGGCCAATGACGGTGATCAGCATGAGGATTCCAGAGGATGTAATCGAGGATCTGAAGGAGATTGCTCCGTCGCTGGGATTCTCGGGGTATCAGCCGTTGATTCGCGCTTACATCGGGCAAGGGCTTCGGCGCGACCAGGCGCGGATGGAGAACTCGCAGTTGCAGGCGTTGACCGAGAGCCTGCGCAAGCGCGGGATTGCGGATGGGGTGATATCGGAGGCAATTGCGGAGGCGCGGGTGGCGGGGGATTGAGGGTGGAGTGATTGGTTTTCATCGTAATGCGATCATTCGGATGCCGGAGAGACTGTGAAAAGTTCGTTGCGAAGGGTTCTTGCGGAGTCGTACGTTGCGCCGATTGCGATCGCGATTCTGATGGCGAGGGCGGTGGCTGGGACGTTCGAGGGTCTAGCGCTGCCGATTGGTTATGGAGCGTTCAACGCGATCGTTTTCGTGTTGGATTTGGTTAAGGAGCGCGAAATGCCGTCCACTCCACGGCTTGGAGTCGCCGATCTGGTGATTGTTCTTAAAAACATGGAGAGTTTAGAAGTGGCTGCGGCTTGCGCAATTGCTGCATGGCTGCTGGCGCGGTTGGTTTATGGCAGTGGGCCGATACGGTGCTTGCGCGCCGCGTGGTCGGAAATTCGAGGGGGACTGTATGCTGCATCGCTTGAAAAGAGCGCTGGTCGATAGCTATGTGGGGGCGATTGCCCTTGGATACTTGTTCGCAGAGGGGCTCGAACAGATGGCCATGGTTATCACTGCGCCGTTCAGCGAGTGGATCCGGCAGGAAGAACTTCATCGGATTTATCCGCAAGGGGCGGTGGAGGCTGGTTTCAGATTGCAGGCTTCAGTAATACCTCTGTTCCATGGTGTTCTGTTTTTGCTGGCGGGTTTTTTGCTATTGAGGTGGCTTTACTATCCGGCCAAGGTGGAGGCGGTAATTGAGTCTGCGAGCGCATCGGATTTGGAAGACGAGGGCTGAAGAGCAACCGCAGATCCTTCGACTTCGTCCCGGCGCGCCGGGACTTCGCTCAGGATGACACGCATTATTAGAGAGCTGGCAGTGAAGGCGACATATTAGCCAAAAAGGAATTCTTTTTCGCGGAGTTCTTTGATGGAGTCGCGGAGTTTGGCGGCTCTTTCGAATTCGAAGCGCTTGGCGGCTTCGCGCATTTCGGTTTCTAGTTTGGCGATGTAGGCGTCGAGGTCGGCCTGGGTGTTGAACTCGGGGATATCGGCGGCGGCTTCGACTTCGATGTCGCCGTACTCGGCGCGCATGATCTGGGCGAGGCCCATGTCCATCTTGTTGATGATGGATTGGGGAATGATGCCGTGCTCTTCGTTGTAGGCGAGCTGGACGGTGCGGCGGCGGTCGGTTTCGTCGATGGCGCGGCGCATGGAGTCGGTCATGCGGTCGGCGTAGAGGATGGCGCGGCCCTCAAGATGGCGTGCGGCGCGGCCCATGGTCTGGATGAGCGAGCCGGAGGAGCGCAGGAAGCCTTCTTTGTCGGCGTCGAGGATGGCGACGAGAGAGACTTCAGGCAGGTCGAGGCCTTCACGAAGGAGATTGATGCCAATGAGGACGTCGTACTCGCCTTTGCGGAGGCCAGCGAGGAGCTTGACGCGCTCGAGGGTTTCGATCTCGGAGTGCATGTAGCGGCACTTGACGCCGACTTCGGTATAGTAGCCGGCGAGGTCCTCTGACATTCGTTTTGTGAGGGTGGTGACGAGGACGCGCTCGTTGCGTTTGGCGCGGTCGCGGATTTCGGCGAGGAGGTCGTCGATCTGGCCTTTGACGGGGCGGATTTCGACTTGAGGATCGACGAGGCCGGTGGGGCGAATGACCTGTTCGACGACGACGCCGGCGGATTTGGTGAGTTCGTAGGGGCCGGGGGTGGCGGAGACGTAGATGGTCTGGTGGATGCGGTTTTCAAACTCGTCGAATTTGAGCGGGCGATTGTCGCGGGCGGAGGGCAGGCGGAAGCCGTAGTCGACGAGGTTCTGCTTGCGGCTCTGGTCGCCGTACCACATGCCGTGGACCTGGGGAATGGTGGCGTGGCTCTCGTCGACGAAGAGGAGGAAGTCGCGGGGGAAGTAGTCGAGGAGAGTGGGCGGGGCTTCGCCGGGGAGGCGGCCGCTGAAGTGGCGGGAGTAGTTCTCGATGCCGTGGCAGTAGCCCATGGACTTGATCATCTCGAGATCGAAGCGGGTGCGCTGGTTGATGCGCTGGGCCTCGACCATGCGGCCTTCGGACTCAAGCTGGGGGACCCACTCGTTTAGCTCTTTGACGATGGAGTCGATGGCTTCGGCCTTGCGCTCGGGCTGGACGACATAGTGGCTCTTGGGGTAGATGGGCAGGCGTGAGTAGCGCTGCTTGACCGTTCCAAAGAGCGGATCGATCTGGGAGAGCGTTTCGATTTCGTCGCCGAACATCTCGATGCGGTAGGCGGATTCGTCGTAGGTGGGGAAGACTTCGATGACGTCGCCGCGAACGCGGAAGGTGCCACGGCGGAAGTCGACATCGTTGCGCTCGTAGAGGATTTCGACGAGGCGGCGGGTGATGTCTTTGCGGGAGATGTGCTGGCCTTTTTCGAGGAGCAGCAACATGCCGTAGTAGGCCTCGGGCGAGCCGAGACCGTAGATGCAGCTGACGGAACTGACGATGATGGCGTCGCGGCGCTCGAAGAGGCTGCGCGTGGCGGAGAGGCGGAGCTTGTCTAATTCTTCATTTATCGTGGCTTCTTTTTCGATGTAGAGGTCGCCGGCGGGGATGTAGGCTTCGGGCTGGTAGTAGTCGTAGTAGGAGACGAAGTACTCGACCGCGTTGCCAGGGAAGAACTGCTTGAACTCG
>PMXB01000392.1 GCA_003165935.1 Acidobacteriaceae bacterium
ATGTGGTCGCGGCGCTTGAGGGCGGCCTGGCGAAGCTCTTCGCGAAGCACGGCTGAGTCGATGCCGAGCTTTTGGGCTGCGTCGGAGGCGAACTGGTCGCGGGCGAGCTTTTCCGGCAAACGGCGGATGTGGGGGAGCAGGTAGTTCATCGCCTTGAGCTTCTGCTCGGACGTTGCTCCGGGGAAGAGCTGGCGTGCGCGCTCGATGAGGTAGTCGGACTGGCGGCGGGCGCTTTTGAGGGCGGCGACATAGGCATCGAGGCCGCGCTCGCGGACGAAGCGATCGGGGTCGAGGCCGCCATCGAGAGTGACGATCTTGATGTTGAAGCCCTCTTCAGTGAGCAGGGCAATGGACTTCTCTGCGGCGTTGGCGCCGGCGGTGTCGGGATCGAAGTTTACGACGACCTGGGAGGTGTGGCGGCGGAGAATGGCGACCTGCTGCTCGGTGAAGGCGGTGCCGCTGGTGGCGATCACGTTTTGAATGCCGCGCAGGAAGACGGAGATGCAATCCATCTGGCCCTCGACGAGGAGGGCGAACTCGTTCTGGCGGATGGCGGCTTTGGCCTTGTCGAGGTTGAAGAGGACCTGGCCCTTGGTATAGAGCGGTGTCTCCGGCGAGTTGATGTACTTGGCGCCGGCCTTGTCGCCTGTTTCGAGGGTGCGGGCGGTAAAGGCGATGACGCGACCGGACTCATTGGCGATGGGGAACATGACGCGCTTGCGGAAACGGTCGTAGAGCGGGCCTTGCGAACCGTCGCCCTGTTCCTTTGAGCTGAAGAGGCCGCTGGCGCGGAGAGTCTCAGTATCGGCGAGAGAGCTTAGCCGTTCCTGGAGGGCGTGAAAGCTGTCGGGCGAATAGCCGATGCGGAACTTTTTTATCCCTTCCGGAGTGAGGCCGCGGCCGGACAAGTATGCGCGGGCNNTCGAGAAGCTTGCCACGGAGGCGGGAGCTGGCGGCCTCCTCAGGCGAGGAGTATTCGCGTTTGGGGAGGGGGATGCCGCACTTTTGCGCGACGATGCGGACGGCCTCAGGGAAGCCCACGTTCTCAATTTTGCCGACGAAGCTGAAGACGTCCCCCGATGCCTGGCAGCCGAAGCAGTGATAGAACTGGCGGACGGCATGGACGGAAAAGGAGGGGGACTTCTCTTTGTGAAAGGGACAGAGGCCGGAGTAGTTTTGCGCGCCGGACTTGCGGAGGCGGATGTAGCCCTCGATGATCTTGACGATATCGGATTGCTGCTTGACGGTTTGGGCGAAGTCGGACACGGGGGCTGTATTGAGGATAAGGCTGCGAAGCAGGTGCCCGTGTGGAAGACGCGGCGGGTTGCGGAAAAGGCCCGTAGCCGACAGTCCGGTCATTGCGGACCGGGCTGAATCGCAGGATACTGATAACTATGGCGACACAGCCCATTAGCGACCGGCTTATTTCCGTGGAAGAGTATCTTTCCACTGGTTACGATCCCGACTGCGAGTACGATGACGGCGTGATCGTGGAGCGCAACTTGGGAGAAATAGAGCATTCGTACCTACAGGCTCTTTTAACCACTCTATTTACGGTTCATGCGGAAGAGTGGCGTGTGCTTACCTTTCCCGAACAAAGGGTTCAGATCGGGCCCAAGCGGTTTCTGGTGCCTGATATCTGCGCCGTTCGATTTGGTGCACCGTGGGAAAAGATCCTCACACATCCTCCGCTGATCACGATTGAGATCATGTCTCCCGAAGATACGATCCGTCGCGGGACAGCGAAGGCCGCTGAGTATTTAGGATTCGGTGTTGAGCATGTCTGGGTAATCGACCCGAGTGCCCGTGTGGCCTATCGGGGTGTTTCCTCCGGGCTCGAACTGGTTCGATCTGGAGAACTTGTTGTCCCCGGTACCGCAATCCTGGTGAGCATTTCGGCGTTGTTTGAGAAGTTGGATTCCGCGCGGACGGGAAACATCTAGAGAGCCTGCGCGCCCAGTTTGCGCAGACGGATGTAGCCCTCAATGATCTTGACGATGTCGGCCTGCTGCTTGACGGTTTGTGCGAAGTCGGACACGGGGGCTGTATTGAGGATAAGGCCGACGGGCGTCTGTCAATGTGGAAGACAGCTTGGGTTGCCGCGAGCCAATTTCCAGCGACGTGGGCTTTGGTCACGGCAAGATCCGCGAGGTCCCTGTCGGAACCCCGATTCTCTTTGCAGACACTGGCTTAGTGGTTATGCCCCGTCGCGACCTGTTATGGCTTGGCCTTCTGATAGGACGGGACAAAGGGCTTCCCGTCGATCACGTATCCAACGGTGTATTGCGCCTCGACGGGTTGGCCATCGACCATATACGGCTTGTACTTCCATTTGGAAACCGCGGCTTGCAGGGCGTCTTTCAGATCCTGAGACCAGATTTCCGGAGCGGACAGGGTTTTGACCGTTCCATCCTTGCGGATGAGGATGGGAACGTTGAAGGTGCCGCGAAAGGGCATGCCACCGGGCTGAATCGGAAGCGCGGCAGCCACCTCGTAGACGGCCTCGGGGCGCGGGAGCCCGGGCTCAATGAAAAAGGGCTGAGGGACAGCATCCTTGCCCGGTTTGACGCGATCGGCATTGGCGTCGGCCAGCGGCTCAAGAACGGAAACCTTCAACTCGGTATTGAGCGCTCCATCCAGGCGCATCTTTACATCGTGAGCAACGGCGCGGCCCTGAAACATTTGAATATCGTCGAACTGGGTTGTTGTTTTGCCGGAGACGATGATCCTGAGGTGAAGATCGGGGTCAAAGCAATAGGTTGGAAAGACCACATCGGGGTCGTCGTCCGGTGCGTAGCGCTTTGGGTTGACCACCGATACACAGTTGAGCGTAATCCCCCCAAGGTCCCCTCTTTTGACTTCCATCTCATAGTCGGGGTGGATGTTGGCCGCCTGAGCGAGAGGGTCGATGACGGCGCGGCCAAAGCGATGATAGTCAGCGAGGGCGTCAAACGGATCGTGACTGGGCTTTGACTGGAATTTCTCGAGGCGGGCGACGCTCCATTCGGAGAAGTTGTGGCCCGGCTGTCCGGTGAAAGTACGCCGCCATTGGTCGGGCGCGACGGTCCACTGCTCGACCGACCCGCTGAGGGGCTTGGGGTTGGAATTGCCGAAGCCGGGATCGATATATTGAACATCGATCTTCAGGTGCCATGGCGGGATACCGCTGCCCGCAAGGCCGTTGGCCTTGATGCCGGAGAGCAGCAGCTTGTGCGCAAGTGCATTGATCTCCCCGTTGGCAGAAGGCTGATCGCTTGCGGCTGAGGCTGGCGCGGGGCTCTGCGCCACGACGGAACATGAGAGCAGGAGTGCAGCGGAAGAGGCGAGGGCGGCTAAGCGAAGGGGCTTCATGAGCGAAAGTAGGATGGTCATTTTTGGTTTCCTGAAGGACGCAAACAATCTTACACAAAATCGAATCAACGAGACGGTGACCCTGGTTTTTGAAGGGAGGCGCTTTGGAATGATCAGGTCATTCGAGGGGATCGATTGCGGGGGAAATCGGATGGGGAATTGGGCCTGCGAGCCGGGAGTTGGTTTTCTGCTATAAAATTTGTTCGAACTTGAAACGGGCAGTGCAGGCACCATGGCCGCTGGCAGTTGAATGCGCTGAGCCGATGGAAACTGCAAGTTGCTGAGCCAGCTAAGGCCGTCCGCTTCGGGATGCGGGACTGAATTCGCGCAGAAGAGGGCGATTCAGGATGAAAGATTCGAGGAGACAGATGAAATTCGCAAAGAGTATTGCGTATCTATGCCTGAGCGCGTGCGCACTGATCGCTCAGTCGCAAGGCACCAACCAAACAACGGCAACAAGCGCTTCGATTAGCAGCGCGCGGGTTGACGGTATTGTCTCCAAGATGACGCTCGAGGAGAAGATTGACTACATCGGCGGGACGGGGTTCGCGATCAGGGCAATGCCGGACCTGAAGTTGCCGTCTTTTGAGATGTCGGACGGGCCTTATGGAGTGCGCAGCAACGCCGGCTTCCCTTCTACGACGTATGCAATCGGAATCGGGCTGGCAGCGTCGTGGGATCCTGCGCTGGCGGAGCGCGTGGGCGCGGGAATCGGCAAGGATGCACGGGCGCGCGGGGTGCACTACATGCTCGGACCCGGCGTGAACATCTATCGCTCGCCGCGGAACGGGCGCAACTTTGAATACTTCGGCGAAGATCCGTTTCTCTCCTCGGCGATTGCCGTGGGGTACATCGATGGGATGCAGAAGCAGGGAGTGAGCGCAACGATTAAACACTTTATGGGGAACAACTCTGAGTTTCTGCGGCACGACTCGGACTCGATCATCGACGAGCGGACGATGCGGGAGATTTATCTGCCGGTGTTTGAGAGCGCGGTGAAGAAAGCCAAGGTGGGAGCGATCATGGACTCCTACAACCTGACCAACGGCGTGCACATGACGCAGAACGGCTACATGAATATCGATGTAGTGCGCAAGGATTGGGGCTTCAAAGGAGTGATGATGAGCGACTGGGTGGCCACTTATGACGGCGTTGGCGCGGCCAACGGCGGGCTGGACATCGAGATGCCGAACGGCGCTTTCATGAACCAGAAGAACCTGCTGCCGGCGATCAAGGACGGCCGGGTTTCAGAAGCGACGATTGACGAGAAGATCAAGCACATTCTGAACCTGGCGGAGCGGTTTGGCTGGCTCGACAGGCCGCAGACGGACAACTCGCTCTCTGTTTACAACGCAAAGAACGATGAAGTCGCTCTGGAGGCTGCGCGGGAAGGCGCAGTGCTGCTGAAGAACGACGGGCACCTGCTGCCGCTGGACAAGAGCAAGGTGAAGTCGATTCTGGTGGTGGGACCGAATGCGTATCCAGGTGTGCCGGTTGGCGGCGGCAGCGCAGGGGTGCGGCCTTTCACGCTGGTGAGCGACCTGGAAGGAATCCAGAAGGCTGCCGGGGCGGACGTGACGGTGTTCTACGATCGCGGGTTGCCGACTGTACCGGACCTGGCCCGGGAGACGCGGTTCTTCACAGAGGCGGACGGTGGGAAGCCTGGCGTGACGCTGGATACCTTTAACAATCTCGATGTGTCGGGAACGCCCGTAGCGAGCAAGGTGGTGAGGAACATCAACGACCTGGGCATGAGCTGGGAAGTGCTGGCGGCCGATCCGGAAACGGCTATGGCGCTATTCATGGCGCAGGAGAAGTACGCCAAGAGCCGGCGCTGGACGGGATACTATCGTGCGGCAACGGACGGGCCGTACGAGGTAGTGCTTGAGGGTCCGGGCGAAGGCGGCGGGAATCGGTTGTTTGTGGACGACAAGCTGGTATTCGACAACTGGAAGCTGGTGCGGGCATTCCAGCCGCATGCAACGCTGCAACTGAC
>PMXB01000237.1 GCA_003165935.1 Acidobacteriaceae bacterium
TTGCGCGTCTTGATCTTCTGCGATTCATCAACATTGTGGAGCAGGCCGTAGTCGGCATTGTTGAGCAATTCGCTCTCCTGCTTCTCTTTCACGCTCTCGATGAGCAAGCGCAACTGCTCACGAACCTGGTCGAAAGGATTGCTCAACAGGTCAGAGACACGCGTATGCACATTCAAAACTGCATTAATGCTGCCCAGACGGTATTCGCGCGGCGCGCTCTCATAATCGACGAAGGTCGCCGGAAGTGTGGACTCGTCCTCGTGCCCACAGAGCGACTCAATCGCTTTGCTCTCATCGACCTGGTTCACGCGAAGAGTTCCCGCTTCGAGCGGTTTCCAGTCCAGCAGGCGCACCAGCCAACGGGGAGTTATCGCCCCGAATTGCGGTGCGGTCTTGGTGACATTTGCAAGTTGAAATGCGGCTTGTTCACCTAACGAAACACGACTTACTTCTTCTGCCACCTGAGCTCTCCTTTTGAACCATTTGGAAACGGAAACCTGTGAGCGACTCGCAGCCAGTGAACTGCTTCAAGTCAGCTGACAGCTGCACTCTATTGCCACACCCCGGTTTAATAGATGATTTGGAGCGCCAGGCGGGAATTGAACCCGCGAATACAGGTTTNNAGACCTGCGCGTTAGCCACTTCGCCACTGGCGCTCATTGAAAATCGGGATTACGTCAGTATTTCCGAACGCTCCGATCGACACGATCGGACCAGGCATGAATGCCGCCGCTCAGATTCCATACGTGATTAAACCCGGCGTTGTGCAGAACCTGCACAGCCTTGGCGCCGCGCGGCCCCATCTTGCAGACGGTGACGATCTTCTGGTTGGCGTCCAGTTCGCTCACGCGCCTCCGAAGTTCGGGTAGCGGAATCAACTGTCCACCAATATTGGATATTTCGAATTCGAATTCATCGCGAACATCGAGGAGAAAGAGGTTCTCGCCCGATTCCAGCCTCTGCTTCAATTCTTCTGCGCGAATCTCAGGAACGCTCATTGCTCCACCCTTTTCCGATCTCTATGGCGAACGCCCCTGGTGCCCGGTCCGCCTGAATTTCAACTCAAAATGAAAAACCCACCTGCCAGTTCGATTTCTGGCGGTGGGTCTCAATGAGACGGCGGCTCGGTTTTACTGCTTTAGCCTAGCCATTTCCTCACGCCAGAATGCGTACACGCACAACACATCGCTGCGCGACAACACATGGTGGCGGTCATGGGGCTGGAAATACTCACACCTCTTGTATATCAAACGGGCGGCCCAAATAGCAAATGTGGAACTCACGATTCCATTCTTTGCGGAATGTTGCAGTCTGACCTGTCTGTAAGTTGCAGATAAATCAAGCAAATACTTGACGCTGGACGACGCCAGCCACATTCGTGAGCCGGAAATCGCGACCCTCGTATCGATAGGTGAGGCGTTCATGGTCGATGCCCATCAAGGCAAGCAGCGTGGCGTGAAGATCGTTGATATGCATCCGGCCTTCCACGGCCGCCATGCCGATCTCGTCGGTTGATCCGTAGCTGAAGCCCTTGCGAACGCCCGCGCCGGTCATGAACATCGCATAGCCGGTGATGTTGTGGTCGCGGCCGTCGGCTCCCTGCGCTGTGGGCAAACGCCCGAATTCCGAGCCGAAGAGGACAAGTGTGTCTTCCAGGAGCCCGCGCTGGCGAAGATCATTGAGCAAGGCCGACGTCGGCTGATCGATCATCCGCGACTGATCGATCAAACCCTGATGGAGGTTTGTATGGTGATCCCATCCAGCCTGGCGGATCTCAACGAAGCGAACGCCCGCCTCACTGAGTCTGCGCGCCATCAGGCATTGGCGGGCAAAGGAGCCTTCCAGCCCAGGCTTGACGCCGTAGGCATCGAGGACGTGCTGCGGCTCCCTGGAGATGTCGAGAAGCTCCGGAACGGTATCCTGCATGCGGAATCCCAGCTCATAGGATTTGATGACCCCGTCGATAGCGTCAGGTGCGCCGGGCACCGTTGCGGCCTCGTGATTGAAATCCTGAATCAGGTCAATCTGCTGGCGCTCCAGATCCTTTTCTGTCGCTGCCTTGATATTCGGCATGAAGCCTTGATCCGTGATTGCAGTTCCCTGATAGTAGGCAGGCAGAAACGCGCTGCCGTAATTTGAAGCGCCGCCAAATGCGATGGGCGGATTGATGGTGATATAGCCAGGTAGGTTCTGGTTGTCTGTCCCCAGGCCGTAGAGCAGCCACGATCCCCAGCTTGGCCGCGTGAGTGCCGCGTTGGCGCTGCCGGTATGGAGTTGCACAACAGCCTGTGGGTGTGCCGGCGTATCGGTGTACAGGCCCCGCATGAAGCACAACTCATCAGCGTGAGTCGCAATGTTGGGGAGCAGTTCAGAGAAGTATGCGCCGGATTCTCCATATTGCTTGAAGGCAAAGCGCGACGCGGTGATTGTTCCGCCTCCAGGACCCGACTTGCCATTCTTCTTTTCTAGTTCCGGTTTGTATTCAAATGTATCCACGCTCGATATCGCGCCTTCCATGAACAGGAAGATGATGCGTTTGGCTTTGGCCGGGAGCGGAGGACGTTTGGGCGCCAGAGGATTGTTGGCATTCAACCCCTGTGCCGCGGCTTTGCCGGCAATTGAGCCAAGAAGCCCGCTGAGGGCGAGGTGGCCAAAGCCGACGCCAGCGGAGCGGAGTATGTTGCGGCGAGAGACTGTAAAAGGGTTCGACATTTTCTTTCATCTCCAACTTCTATGCCAGGAATGTGAGTTAGCGAACGAACTGAAACTCCGCGGAGCCAAAGAGCGACTGCACGAACGCCGCCCAGGCGGCCTGATGGGCAGAGTCCGGGACGACGATGACCGGCGTTTCATCGGCGAACTGCTTGCTGGTATCGTCAGGATCGTCTTGGGAAAGATTGTCGGAGCGAAAGATGCCTTCTGTGAGGGCGAAGGGTTTGCGATCCTGCGCGTCATGCTTCAGGCTGACGAGCGTGGCCTGAGTTGAGGCTTTGCCGTCGGAATGCGATTTTCTCCATGTTGTCGCATATTGCAGAAGGAACCGCTTCACTTTTTCGATCTCCGGTGCATTAGGATCACGAGCGATAATTCGCTCGAAGGCACTCCGGATTCGCTGCGTATCCGAAGCCCGTTTGTCACTGAGCAGATCGCTTGCCAGGTTGAGCGACTGTTCGCGGACAAAGGGAGAGTTGAGCAGGAATAGGGCCTGCGTGGGAACAGTTGTCTCTTCGCGTTGGCCAGTGACCAGTGTTTGCGAAACGGGATCGAAGGCAGCAAGCGGACGGGGAACCTCGCCGCGCAACTGTGGCAGATAGATGCTGCGGTATGGGCTGCGGTCCGCGGCCTTGAGAATGGAATGCACAACCGGACCATCGTCCCGCATCTCGATCATGCGTAGCCGCATAGAGGGCGATCCTGCGGGATGGCTCAAGTCGAGTTGCCTCGAGGAACGAAGAATGCTATCGCGAATCTCCTCAGCTTCAAGCCTGTGAGGCGCATGACGCCAGACCAGTCGATCCCCCGGATCGATGTCGCGATAACCGGATGGCACATCCGTTCCAAGCCGGTAGGCGCGCGAGAGGACGATCTCGCGAACCAGTTTCTTTGTCGACCATCCATTGCGAATGAAATCCTGAGCGAGGTAGTCAAGCAGTTGCGGATTCGAGGGCTGGTCCCCCATAGAGCCAAAATTGTCCACGGTGCTGACAATTCCCGTGCCGAAAAGATGCTGCCATACGCGGTTGACATAGACACGTGCAGTAAGCGGATGTGCGGGGTTGATGATCCACTGCGCCAATTCCAGACGTCCACTGTGATCGGGTGGAATGATGGGAGCGTCAGCCAACTTGATCAGCGAAAGATAATTGCGCGGAACGATAGGCCCGTGGCGCTCTTCTACTCCGCGAATACGAACAGCTGTGTCAGTTATGACGCCGTCGCGCGCTCCATGAATTCCGTAACCAAGTTCGCCAAGGTCGTTTGTGAGCTTCAGTTCTTCGCTCAGGTTGATCCAGTTTCTTGCCAGTACCGCACGCTGCTTCTTGTGCTCGTCGCCCATGGTGGGGGCTCCAGGATTGGCGTTCAACACAGCCTCGTACTTCTGGTCAAAGTCGTCGAGGGTCTTTTTGGCGGAATCCACCTGTGCCTTCAACATATCGACCTGGTCTTGCGGCACTTTGGGCGCCTTACCCGCATCGCTCAGGTAGTTGAGTAACTTCGGCTCGTAGTACTGGAGGCTTGCGCCTCCCATCCTGCTGCCGACGCCCGCGGCATCCACTGTGCTGGTAAAGATGCTGGCCAACGCATAGTAGTCAGTTGTCGGGATTGGATCGAACTTATGATCGTGGCAGCGCGCGCAGGAGACTGTGAGCGCCATGGTCGATCGCGTAACAGTATCGATCTGGTCGTCAACGTTGTCCATCTTGAATCGAGCCTTGAATCGCTGGTTCACATCCTTTGGCCCGAGCGCAAGGTACCCGGTTGCGATCAGCAAACGGTCGCGCTCGGCAGGAGTTTCAGCCGGCAGAAGGTCACCTGCAATCTGCTCCTGGAGGAAGCGATTGTATGGCACATCGCGATTGAATGCGTCGATCACATAGTCGCGATATCGCCAGGCGTTCGGATAAGGAATGTTGCGCGAAGGACCGGAAGACTCAGCGTAGCGTGCCACGTCGAGCCAGTGGCGGCCCCATCGCTCGCCGTACTGTGGCGACGCCAGAAGGCGATCCACAAGGCGTGCGTAGGCTGCTGGCGAGTGATCCTTGACAAAGTCCTTCACGTCAGTCGGAGAAGGCTGCAGACCGGTAAGGTCATAGGTCAGGCGTCGAATCAGAGTTAGTGCGTCGGCATCTTTCACTGGCGCGAGCTTCTTCTCATCGAGCTTTGCCAGCACGAACCGGTCGATGTTTGCGCTGGACCAGGCAGTGTCATGGACGGCAGGAATCGGAGGACTGGTCAGGGGTTGCCAGGCCCAATGGCTTGCGCGCAGCTGGTCATATCGGGCCGCGATGCGTCCGGGAGTCTGGGGTAGCTTCTCTGTTTCGTCGGGCCATGCGGCGCCATCCTTGACCCATGCTTCAAGCGTTGCAATCTCTTCGGCCGGCAATGGTTCATTGCTCTCCTGGGGCATGCGCTTGTGCGCGTCTGCGCTCTTGATGCGTTGGATCAGCAGGCTCTTTTCGGGATGGCCGGGCACGATCACCGGGCCATCATTGCCACCGGTAAAGATGGCGATGCCAACATCAACGCGCAGGCCGCCTGCTTCTTTGAATGCGTCCGAGTGGCAGTTATAGCAGCGATTTACAAGGATGGGGCGTACATTCTTCTCAAAATAGGCCAACTGCGCCGGCGTCGCCGGGCGCGGATAGGGAATTGGCTTCGCGATATTCCCAGATACACGCACCTCCTGAGTTACCTGCGCGATCGCTACGGGGGAACTTACTCCGGCTGAGCTGGTTGCTGATGGGATTAATGAAGAGGACGCCTTGGCCGCGGGCCACGGCGCGCCTTGCGCGATCCATGTCTTCAGGTCTGCAATCTCGGCCTCTGAAAGGGGCTCGGGAGCTTTCTTCGGCATGCGGTTGTCGGGATCCGGGTCGAGAACGCGATGGATGAGGAGGCTTTCGTCCGGATGGCCCGGAACAATGGCCGGCCCCGATTTGCCTCCCGCCAGCAGCGACTGTCGATCGTCAAGGCTCAACTGGCCTGCTGTGCGTGTATCGAAGGAGTGGCACTCGTAGCAGTGATTCGCCAGGATAGGCTGAATTCGCTGCGCAAAGAATGCTGCTTGCTCCGTCGGTAGCGCAGGTTCTGTCGAGTTCGCTTGTTGGACAGGCGCAGCGGTAACTGGCGTCAATAGAGCAGGCGTAAGTGAGCCGCAAGATAGCAGAAGGCAAAAAACAATGATCGGAAGACGGAGTTGCAGGCGATTGAAGGAGAAAGACATGATTATCCCTTGGTCGGAAAAGCGCGCCAGAATGGCGGCGAGATACAGGTATTCCTGAGGATCAGGCACGCTGGATAGAGAGCGAGCGGGGCCGACCTTATTTCAGGAATGAATTGTCAGAATGAGAGATTTGTAGGAATTAACAACAACAAGAACAGTGAGCCACTCGCTTGAGGAGCGTGGCAGGCTCTTGTTCGAATTGAAAGGCGAAGGTCACTTGTTGTCTCACCCTATTACTGCAATGCGCGAAATCAGCATAACCTCGTTGAGGCTGACTCCAGAAATATCATTGCTTTGACTTGATGTCAACGACTTTGGGATGTATGGACCTAAGATTCACCGCATAAGCATTACTCTTCCGTAGTATGTGGGGATTCTTTGGGCAAAGAGTCGCAACAAGAACTGCGCGCTTCGGCAAGCCGGCCGAGGAGGAGGGCGCCGGACGCCCGCTGGCCTTACTGAGTTGGATTGAGAATCACGAACCCACCTGAGTGACTTATGTAGATGCTGTGGAACATGGATGCGGGGAGCAATCCAACTGCATCGAACGCAACTCCGCGACGGGATTGGACCAAGTCCAGATCGCTGACCTGAGTTGTGCCAACTTGAATCGTGGTGTGGGGATGGATTTTTCTTCCGTTGACCCCGCTGCTGAATGCGATGGAGCCAGCCCAGGGCTGATAATGGGAAGTCCCAGGACGGACCGGAAACAGCTCCGGCAGCTTTGCCGCGGTGTCCACCTGCAACTGCACCGTGCCGCCACTCACATCTTTGATCTCAGCGTCGATTAGCAGCCGGTTGGTCGTTGGCATGTCGCGATAACGCCCGATGGTCTCGATTCGACATCGCTCCCCAGCAGGAGCTTCCCCATCGAAGTGCAATGTTCGCGCCTGATAGTCGATAAGCATGTCGAATTCAGACAGGAAATCCTCTCCCAGCACACCGCGAATACCTGGCGCTCGAAGCTTTATATCGTCCATCTTATCGATAATTGCGCCCAATTCAGAGACCACGGAATTGCCAACCCGAATCTCTTTCAGACGCACCAAGCGGTCTTTCCGGACATCCGAAACTGTCACGAGCGAAGCCTCGCCGATGACTGGAGCCTGCAACTGCCGGGCGAGGCCGGGGTCAATCACAGTGTGGGTTGAGCCGGTATCCAGCAAGAAAGTGAACGGGCCAGTACCATTCACCGTAGCCTGAACCAGAATCAGGTATTTGTCGTGTAGATGGAAGCTGATTATGTCTTTTGATTGCTTCACTTGCGCTGCCAGTGCACCGGGCACGATGAGCGCAGAGAGGATCAGAAGGCGGAGGGCAGACTGAGGACTTCGCGGGAAACAACAACATCGAGACAGCAACAGGCGGGCAATCTGCATCACTCCGTCCCTACCGGCTTCAGATCGAATTCTCTTGACCGTTCACTTCCCCAAGAATGTAACGCTTCAAAAGGAAGATGTCTACACGAACGGTCTCTCGGATGGGGAGCAGGTCAGATTGGGACACTTTTTAGCTCAAATCTCAGGGGATGGGCGGAGGTAATGCTTCGACCGCTCCACATCCCCAGAGGCTCGAGTTGGCGCGAACTCAGAATAGGTCTCCGATTGGGGGGAATGTCCCAAGGAAGCTCAAGAAAAGAAGGGCAATGGAAGCGATGTTGATCTTCCGAAGTGGAAGCTCGCGACGATGCCACAACCGGTCAAGGATGAGCCAGGTCAAGACCCAAACGCCGAGCGCGGTAGTGGTGACGCCGGAAAGAGGTCCGGTGGGTTTGTAAAACGTGAGCAGCGTCTTAAGACCTGCCGACTGATCGGCAGCGATGGTGATGATCGCCAGCGAGATCGAGCCGATGCCTGCAGCGAGAATTGCCGCGGCCGCTGGTCCGTTCGGGTGCAAAGGTGGATCTTGCTGTATTAATTCCTTGCGCAATGTCATTGCCTTTCCCCTCCAGCGATATGAATTGTCTGGCCGCCGTCCACGGGAGCGTTCTTGTCGAGCATCGCACCAAAGAATGCTGCGATCCCCGCGGCAATAAGAGAACTGCTCACGAACACCAAAAGGACGGTCCGCAGTTGAGGATGCCTGGAGAGTTCGCGACCATAGCGCAGCACGACGAACGCCGTCGCCGTGATCGCAATCGGCACCAGCCATGCCACGTGCTCCTTCCATTCCATTCCAACCGAGTGCCAGGCGCTCGTGGCAGGATGTGCCAGCAGAAAAGCGCGGGGATAAGCTGCGAGATTTGTTGTTCCCGCAGGGGCCGGAAAGCGGTACCAGGGATAGATGATGTAGGTCCCGCTCAAGACGGCGAGCCAGGCAAGCGCAGCCATGAGCGATAAATATGCGCCGAGGAAACGATTGTTCTCTAGCGATGACAAGCCAAGGGGCGCCGGCCGGAGACGTTGATAAACGGTAAACAGAGCCCCTGAGCCCGCCAGCAGGTAAAGAGCGCCAAATCCCATGCCATGAATGACAGTCCATAGGCTGTGTGTCGTAATTTCCATACGTATCCCTCAAAAAGTGAGGGCGCTCTCCTGCGCAGAAGAATCGATAACTGCCGGAGAGCGCCGCTGGTTAGAAGGTGATCTTGGCGGCAAACTGAATCTGGCGCTCAGTCCGTTGAAAGGTTGATTCAGAAGCCGCCGAGGAGATGGTTCCAAAGCCATTGCTCCACTTTCCAGTTGTCGCGTTGTAGGTTCCCACAGTTGCGGCCGGATTGTTAAACTGCGGCGTGTTGGCCAGGTTGAAGGCCTCCGCGCGCAGTTGAAGCACCTTCGATTCGGTCAGGTGAGTGTCCTTGAAGAGTGAAAAGTCCACAGCCTTGGTGCCCGGACCTTCGAGAATATTGCGGCCCGAGTTTCCATAGGTCCCCGCAGCGGGAACCGAGAATGCCTGNNAACGGCAAGCCGTCGAAGAACTGCGCAATGGCGTTCACCTGCCATCCACGCTCAAGCGATCCCAGGAACCCGCTGCCCTTGAAGGGCAATTGGTAGTTCGCGCTGGCTACAAAGCGATTCGGGACGTTGTAATCCGCATTTCCGTAGTCGTAGCGGAGGTTATAGGGATTTGTGACGGTGGCCGATTCAGCCGAGCCTTCGTCCAGAGCGTGACTGTAGGTGTAGGAGGCGAGAAAGCCCAGTCCGTGCGCGCGACGCTCAGCCGTAACCTGCAGCGCGTTGTAGCTGGATACCTGCCGGGTCTCCAACTCGTTGATCTGGGCAAAGACAGCGCCGCCGACTCCAGGAATTCCGTAGGGGCGATTATAAGTAACACTGTTTGTTCCCGCTAACAAAGGGTCGGTATTGATGTCCCGGAAGTTATCCAGGTGTGTGCCCTTGGTTCCCACATACGCAAACTTGAGAACGGTGGAGAAGGGGATCTGCTGCTCGATAGCCGCGTGCCACTGCTCAGTGTATGGAGTTTTGGCATTCGGGTCCACAGCATAGGCGGGTGTGTTAGGTTGCAACGCGCTGCCGGACGTGACAGGAGTGTGAACATATCCGTTCCGCGCATAGTTGAACGCTGTGCTGCTCTTAGCCCCGGTTACATAAGCGGCCGGATTATTGAACGCCCAATAATCATCCACTGGAACATTGGCCGACAAGGAGGCTGAATTGCTGACGTTAGGCGCCGCGTAGTAGATTCCATAGCCGGCGTGGAAGACCGTCTTGTTGGTGACTTTGTAGGCCAGACCAACGCGCGGCGCAAAGTTCAGGTTGTTTCCGCTCAATCCGCTCGCGGGGATGCCATTGGTTCCCACCTGCTCCAGCGCTGTCGTCGAGATGGAGGGAATGAAGGCATATTCTTTGTTGTGAGCTTCAGTCCAGGGCCAGCCAAGGAAGTTCTCATAGTGCACGCCCAGGTTCAGCGTGAGCCGGTTGCTGACCTTGTAGTTGTCCTGCGCATAGAAGGACAGATCACTTTCTCGCAATCCGACCTCAGAGGGGAACGAGAAGCTGCCGCTCGCCGGAGCGCCGAAGAGCAGATCGCTCCAGGCCAGCCCGGTGTAGCGTGTGCTGAAACCTTCTGACCCGTGTTCAAGGCTGGTCTGGAACATGTTGTATTCGAGACGTATCAGCTCGAAGCCAAAATCCAACGAGTGCTTTCCATGCACCACGTTCAGGTCGTCGTCCCACTGATTGTTGTTCGTTCCGATGTTCGTGGGGCTGTTTCCCGCGTCGCCGATTGGCGTGTAGCCCGTGAAGGTCATCACCGGCAGTCCGTCAGAGAGGGGATTGTTCGGATTGATTACGCCGGGAATGTTGAGGTTGGCGGGGGAGGCGAGGTTCAGTCCCGCATCCCAGTTTTTGGCGTAGACAAAGAAGCGAGTCCAGCCGTAGCGCGCCGTGTTGA
>PMXB01000138.1 GCA_003165935.1 Acidobacteriaceae bacterium
TAGTCGCCGTTGAGGTTGGTGGTGGCGAGGATCGAGTAATCCGCCGGGCGGATGATGATCTGCTGGAAGATGGAGTCGGCGATGCGGTCGTTGACCAGAATCTTGTTCTTCCACGCGCCGTTGCCATGCGTCTTGCCAATCGTGTCGATGACGCCCTTGATCTCTGCGTAGAGCTCGTCGCGAAAGGCCTGGTTGCCGAACTCGAGGCCCGGCTCAATCATTGCCGCGTTCTGCTCCACGGTCAGGTTGGGGTTCGCGTCGAGGTTGCCGAGGATCCAGCTCTCGCGCTCGGTTACCGTGTGTTCGCGGAACTCCTGCACGGCCACTTCGTAGCCCCATTCGCGGAACGCGCCCTCGGTGAACTTTTGGATGTTGCCCTTGTGCACGAGAGTGACGGTCTTGCGGCCGGTCTCGAGCGCGCTACGAAGGGCGTAACGCACCAGTCGCTTGGAGCCAAAGATGGAGATCGGCTTGATGCCCACACCCGAATCGGTGCGGATTTTTTTCTTGGTCTTGGACAACAGATCGTCGTTCAAAAACGAGATGAGCCTTGCGGCGTCCGCGGTCCCTTCCTTGAACTCGACGCCGGAGTACACGTCCTCAGTGTTCTCGCGGAAGATCACGATGTCGACCTTCTCGGGATGCTTCACCGGGCTGGGCACGCCCTGGTAGTACTTCACGGGCCGAACGCAGGCATAGAGATCGAGCAACTGACGCAGCGCCACGTTGAGCGAGCGGATGCCACCGCCAATAGGCGTGGTCAAAGGCCCTTTGATGGAGATGCGCAGGTCGCGCGCTGCGGAGACGGAGTCGTCGGGGAGCCAGGTGCTGAACTGGCGGAATGCCTTTTCGCCGGCGAAGATCTCAAACCACTTGATGGAGCGCTTGCCGCCGTAGGCCTTTTCTACCGCGGCATCGAAGACGCGCTGTGAGGCTTTCCAGATGTCGCGGCCGGTGCCGTCGCCTTCGATGAAGGGAATGATGGGATTATTGGGCACCTGAAACTGCCCATCGCTGTATTCGATCGGTTGGCCGTCGGCGGGAAGCGCAAGGCCGTTATACGTAGTCTGCATGGAGTGTAGGAGTTCCTTTCGGGCGTTCTTTCGGACGCTGAGCCTGACACTCTCATTTTAAGGGAGGCAATTGGGGCGGGTTGCCGGATGCAGGGATTGCGCGAGATCGCCGCGCCGGATTCTGTTCTGGACTGGAGCCCGGCCGGATTTCAGGCAATGTGTGAATTCGTGGGGTTCGGGGCCTAGTTGTCTTCCGGATTTTCGGTTCTATTAGTTCCGCGTGTGTAAGGCTCGTGTTCGGATGTTTGCGGCCCGTCCTGGTCGAGCCTTGGTATGCCGAAGTGCCCGCGCAGGTGCAAGAGGTCCTCCCCGCTGATATCGCCCTTTACCGTGACCAGCGTGACGCTTCTCGCCGTTTGCCCAAGGATTACCGCTCCTTCGACATTTGCGCCGTCGAGGACCAGCCAGACATCGGTGGTGCGACTGTGCAAGGGACCGCCAGTACGAGTGGACGTGACCAGGTGTTTCAAGCCGCGCAGATGGTAGGCCGCGCGCAGGGCTTCAACGGCAGGCTCGTTGGGGACTCCAGCCGGGCCGAAGCGGAGCACGTGGACGCTTACCCCATCCAACTTTGCCCATGCCCGCCGAAGTTCGGGGTCGTTTCCGCCCTCAATTCCACCAATCAAATCGAGCATGGATCTGTCGAAAGCGAAGCTGGTTCTGGAGGATGCCTGGGTGCTTAGATCAACCAACTCTGGCGGAGTCCAGTCAAGGATTGCGGAGATTGGCAGAGACGCCTGAGGAGCGGTGCGGGAGGCTTGGTATGCGTAGGCTGGGTTGCCTCTTGAGTTTGGAGTCTGACCGAAGGATGAAATAGAGGTTATAACGGCAAAGAAAGCTGACAGTGCGACGGCGCAACGCATAAGCGGACTATTCCTCATGAACCGTCGAACACGGGGGCCGGAAAAACGTTGCGGAGACGGAGAGATATTTTTCCTGTCTGGGCTTATTGATCGGAAGACAATGCCGAGGTCGCTTGATGCAACGCCTGAGCAGCGGTTTTCCTGGACCGGGCAGCCGCCTATGTGCACAGGAAGGGAATAATCCGGGATACCCCTGCCCCGCCCACTGTGAATGGAGGATGAAATGTCGCGAAGCGCTGTACCCGGCAGCTTGGATGCGATAGACTCATGCGGGAACTGTTGTTCCCTGGGGCGTTTTTTTCAGACACGGAGGATACATCGAAATTGGGAAAAAGCATGGTGCCGAAGAAGATTTTCTTCACCAAGGGCGTGGGCAAACACAAAGAGCGGCTGACTTCATTTGAGCTCGCCCTTCGGGATGCGGGCATCGCCTCGCAGAATCTGGTGCGGGTATCGTCGATCTTCCCGCCGCAGTGCAAAGTGATCACGCGCAAGGAAGGCCTGAAGTATCTCGACCACGGCGAGGTTGTGTTTTCAGTGATTGCCGAGAACTCAACGCGCGAGCCGCATCGGCTTGTGGTTTCGAGCATTGGCGTGGCCATTCCAGCCGACCGCGACACCTACGGCTACCTGAGCGAGCACCATAGCTTTGGCGAGACGGAAGACCAGGCTGGCGAGTACGCTGAGGAGCTAGCAGCAGAGATGCTGGCCACCACGCTCGATGTCGACTTTGACCCCGACAAGAGCTGGGACGAGAAGAAGGAAATCTACCGCATCTCGAACAAGATTGTCCGCACGAGCAACATCACGCAGTCGGCTGTGGGCGATAAGCGAGGACTGTGGACTACGACGATTGCCGCGGCGGTCCTGATTCTCGAAGTATAGCCATTGCATGGAGGCATTGCCTGCCGCAGGCTTTTGGAGATGAGTTTCGCCCGGGATAGGGAGACCTCTCTATAGAAGGGAAGTCAAGGCCAATCTCGCCGTGCGGGGTTGGCCTTGTTTCATCGTGCGAGAAGAGGACGAAAGCCAGTCATGGCCATTGGACGCAAATACAAGATTGGGCTGGTGCAGATGCGCATGGGCGCATCGGTCGAGGGGAACTTCGCCTCGGCCGTCCGGCATATTCGTGAAGCAGCAAGAATGGGCGCTAACATCGTCTGCCTGCCGGAGCTTTTTAATGCGCAGTACTTTTGCCAGCGCGAGGATCTGCGGCTCTTTGACCTGGCCGAGGTGATTCCCGGGCCGTCTACGAAAGCGCTGTCGGCACTGGCTCGGGAACTGCGGGTTGCCATTGTTGCCTCCTTGTTTGAACGCCGGGCACCGGGTCTATATCACAACACTGCTGTGACATTGAATGCGGATGGAGCCATTGCGGGCATTTATCGCAAGATGCACATTCCGGACGATCCGCTCTACTACGAAAAGTACTACTTCACGCCCGGCGATCTGGGTTTCCAGGCCGTCGACACCAGCTTTGGGCGCGTGGGAACCCTTGTCTGCTGGGACCAGTGGTATCCCGAGGGTGCGCGGCTGACGGCGCTACAGGGGGCGGAGGTTCTCTTTTATCCGACTGCCATCGGGTGGCACCCGGCGGAGAAGGACGAGTTCGGGGCCGCGCAGTACGACGCCTGGCAGACCATCCAGCGGGCGCACGCCATTGCCAACGGAGTTTATGTGGCCGGTGTGAACCGCGTGGGGCTGGAGCATGGCGATGTTGAAGGCAATCGCGTGGATGGGGTTGGTTTGGAGTTCTGGGGTGGCAGCTTCTTGGCCGATCCTTTTGGCCGCATCATCGCCAAGGCCTCGCTCGATGCCGAGGACATTCTGCTGGGCGAGATCGACATGCAACTGATTGAGGAGACGCGGCGCAACTGGCCCTTCCTGCGCGACCGCCGCATCGACGCTTATGCGCCCATTACCAGCCGCTTCCTTGATCCGGTCAGTGCCTGGACCCAGGACGGAGATCTCAAGTAGACATGGCTGACAAGACCGCTCCAGCCGCAACGCCGCACAAGCTGGGCTATCGCATGCCAGCTGAGTGGGAGCCTCACGAAGCTACCTGGCTCGCCTGGCCGCACAATCCCGAAGACTGGCCGGGGAAGTTCGCGCCGATCCCATCGCTCTACGCCGAGATCGTCCGCCTCCTCGCAGCGCACGAGCTCGTTCACCTTGTCGTCGAAGATGCAGGAGCCGAGTCGCGCATTCGGAACATCCTTGAGCGCGCCGGAGCAAATCTCGATCTCGTACGCTTCCACCGCTGGCCCACAAACCGCAGTTGGACGCGCGACACCGGCCCCATCTTCATCCGAAACACCAAGGGCAAAGTCGCCCTGACCGACTGGCGCTTCAATGCCTGGGCCAAGTACGACGACTGGCAACTCGACGACAAGCTGCCCGCCAAGGCCGCCAAGGCACTCAAGCTGCCGTCATGGCAACCCACAGCGAAAATCGGTCGGGGCAGAGAGCGCCGCGTTGTGCTAGAGGGCGGATCGATCGATACCAACGGGCAGGGAATTCTGCTCACCACCGAGGAGTGCCTGCTAAGCGAAGTGCAGGCGCGCAACCCCGGCCTGAGCCGCGAGCAGATGCAGCAGGTATTCCACGACTTCCTTGGCATCGACCAGGTTCTGTGGCTTGACCGCGGCATCGCTGGCGACGACACGCACGGCCACGTCGACGACATCACGCGCTTCGTCGGCCCGGAGACTATTCTCACCGCAGTCGAGCCCGATGCAACCGATCCCAACCACGAACCGCTTGCCGAAAACCTCGCCCGCCTCAGGGCTGCGCGCACACTGGAAGGCAAACAGTTCAACGTGGTTGAGATGCCCATGCCCCGGCCCGTCGTCTTTCGCGGCCAGCGCCTGCCGGCCAGCTACGCCAACTTCTACATCGCCAACGGCCTTGTTCTGGTCCCGACCTTCCACGACCCCAACGACCGCATCGCGCTTAATATCAT
>PMXB01000406.1 GCA_003165935.1 Acidobacteriaceae bacterium
GATGAGTGGGATGCGGCGCGGAACCGGGATGATCGCAACAAACCGGAAGTTAGCGTCGATGCGCTGTATGCGCTGGTGCGGCGGGCTGCGCCGTTTGCGGGGCTGACGCGGGGGACGTTTGAAGGAGTGCTGGATTTGTTGAGCGGGCGCTATCCGTCGGATGAGTTTGCGGAGTTGCGTCCACGATTGAATTGGGATCGGATTCGCAACGTGGTGACGGCGCGGGACGGCGCGGCGCGGCTGGCGATTCTGAATGCAGGAACCATTCCGGATCGCGGTTTGTATGGCGTGTTTCTGGCGCACAGCGAGGGGAAGTCGGTGCGCGTGGGCGAGCTCGATGAGGAGATGGTGTTTGAGAGCCATCCGGGCGAGACGTTCATTCTGGGCGCGTCGACGTGGCGGATCGAAGACATTACGCATGACCGTGTGCTGGTGACGCCTGCGCCGGGCGAGCCGGGGAAGATGCCGTTCTGGAAGGGCGATGGGCCGGGCAGGCCGCTGGAGTTTGGGCGGCGGATTGGTGCGCTGGTGCGCGAGCTGCGCGCGGTGCCGAAGCCGGCGGCGCTCACGCGACTGGTGAGCGAGCACGATCTCGATCCGGGGGCGGCGGAGAACCTGATGCACTTTCTGGCGGATCAGGAAGAAGCGACGGGCGTGGTGCCTGACGATCGCACGGTGGTGATTGAGCGGTGCCGCGACGAGCTGGGCGATTGGCGTGTATGCGTGCTGACGCCGTTTGGGAGTCGGATTCATATTCCGTGGGCGATGGCGGTGAGCGCGCGGATTCGCGCGGCGGGCGGGCCGGAGGTAGAGACACTGTGGTCTGACGACGGGTTTGTGCTGCGCTTTCCGGACACGGATGAGCCGCCTGATGTGGACTGGTTCATGGTGGAGCCCGGCGAAGCTACGGCGCTGGTTCTCAGGCAACTGGGCACGACGGCGTTGTTTGCAGGGCGATTTCGCGAGGCGGCGGGACGAGCGCTGTTGCTGCCGAGACGGAGGGCGGATGCGCGGTCGCCGCTGTGGCAGTTGCGGAAGAGGTCGTATGACCTATTGAGCGTGGCATCGCGGTATCCGAAGTTTCCACTGCTGCTGGAGGCGTATCGCGAGTGCCTGCGCGATGTGTTTGACATGCCGGCGCTGGTGGAGACGCTGCGGGCGGTGGAACAGAGGCAGTTGCGCGTGCACGTGGTGGAGACGAGGAAGCCTTCGCCGTTTGCGGCTTCGCTGCTGTTCAGCTACGTGGCAAATTTCCTGTATGACGGCGATGCTCCGTTGGCNNGTGGAGAGGCTGGTGAGGGGGCGGCGGTTGCTGGAGCTGCGCATTGCGGGCGAGCGGAGGCTGATTGCGGCGGAGGATGCGGCGCGGTATCGGGATGGGTTGGGGATTCCGCTGGCGCCGGGGCTGGCGGCGGCGCTGTTGGAGCCGGTGGTGCAGCCGGTGCTGGAACTGGTACGGCGATATGCGCGGACGCATGGGCCGTTCACGCTCCGTGTCGTGGCAGAGCGGTTTGCGCTGGACACGGCGGCTGTGGAGAGCGCTCTGCGTCAACTGGCGCATGAGGGGCGAGTGCTGGAGGGCGGGTTCATACCGGGCGGAATTCATCGCGAGTGGTGCGATGCGGAGATGCTGCGGCTGATAAGGCGGAAGTCGCTGGCGCGGCTGCGGAGGGAAGTGGAGCCGGTGGAACAGCACACGCTGGCGCGGTTCCTTACGCACTGGCAGGGTGTGTTGACGCCGCGGCGCGGGGCGAACCTGGATGCGCTGCTGGATGCGATTGAGAGCTTGCAGGGTGCGCCGCTGACGGCGTCGCTGGTGGAAAGCGGGATCTTGCCGGCGCGGATTGGGGAGTATGCGCCGGGCGGGCTGGATACGCTGATTGCGGCGGGCGAGGTGACGTGGGCGGGGGTGGAGCCGATTGGCGAACGCGATGGAAGGATTGCGCTGTTTCTTGCGGACCAGATGCCGCTGCTGGCGCAGCCGAGGCCGCAGCCGGAGCCGCTGAAAGAACGGGAGGAGAAGCTGCTGGCGGTGCTGGAGTCTTCGGGGGCGAGCTTTTTTGATGCGCTGCACGAGGCAGTTGGCGGCGGCTCGCAAGGAGACAGGGGGTTCCCAGGCGAGACGATTGATGCGTTGTGGAGCCTGGTGTGGCGTGGGCTGATCACGAACGATTCGCTGCATGCGCTGCGGGCTTATATCGCGCGGCCGGAGGCGGCAAGGAACCAAAGGCGAGCGCAGACGGGGATGGTGTTTCGGTCGCGGAAGACGACGCCGCCGACGGCGCAGGNNGGTCTGGAGACCGGCGCTACGCCGAACCAGACCGGCGCTACGCTCAAACGGATCGGCGCTACGGCCCTTCGCGAACGGAGGCGAGTCATGCGCTGGCGCTGCAATTGCTGAGCCGGTATGGTGTGCTGATGCGGGAGTCGGTTGCGGCGGAGAATGTGCCGGGAGGATTCAGCGCGGTGTACGACGTGCTGAAGGCGCTGGAAGAGAGTGGGCGGATACGGCGCGGGTATTTTGTGGCGGGGCTGGGGGCAACGCAGTTTGCGCTGCCGGCGGCGGTTGATTTGTTGAGGCAGTTGAGGAACGCGCCGCCGGAGGAGAAGCCGGAGTTTGTGCAGTTGGCGGCGAGCGATCCGGCGAATCCTTATGGGTCGGTGCTGCGTTGGCCGGAGTTGCCGGTGGCCGAGGAGGACGCAGAGAGCGCGCCGCGGGTGCTGACGCGTGCGTCGTATGCGGAGGTGATTCTGCGCAACGGACAGTTGGTGGCATGGCTGAGGCGCGGGAATCCGAACCTGCTGATTTTTTTGCCCGGGGAGGAGCCGGAGCGGTCGCAGACGGCGGCGGGGTTGGCGCATTTTATTTGCGGGCGGGGACAGCAAAGGATGCGTGGGAACAACCATGAGGGCGTGCTGATTACGACGATCAACGGGCAGCCGGTGGCGGCACATCCGATGGCACGATTCCTGATGGATGCGGGGTTTCATCCGGGGCCGCTGGGGATGCATCTGCGGAGGATTCCGCTGGCGATTGGGCAACGCGAGGCGCAACAGGCGAGCGGCGAGGTGCACTAGAGCGTGCCAGAGGGCGACACAATTTTTCGTACGGCTCGGGCGATGGGGCGGGCGCTGATTGGGAAACCCGTGACGGTGTTTCGGTCGACGTATCCGCTGCTGACGCGGTGGGATGACGATGAGCCGATCGCCGGGCAGGTGGTGGAGCAGGTGGAGTCACGGGGGAAGTGGCTGCTGATTCGGTTTTCGGGCGGGGGGACGCTGGCGACGCACCTGCTGATGAACGGGAGCTGGCATATCTACAGGCCGGGTGAACGATGGCAGCGGCCGCGCGTGGATATGCGGATTGTGCTGGAGAACGCGGAGTATGTGACGGTGGGGTTTCGCGTGCCGGTGGCGAAGATGCTGAAGGCGCATGAGCTGGAGCGGGCGATTCGGATTCCGCCGCAGACGATCGATGTGTTGAGCGAGAAGTTCGACGCGGACGAGGTTGCGCGGCGCGTGGCAGCGCATGGAACAGAAGCGATTGCGGATGTGCTGCTGCACCAGGAAGTGATGGCGGGGGTGGGCAACGAGTTCAAGTCGGAGATCTGCTTTGTGCTGGGAGTGAACCCGTTTTGCAAGGTAAAGGATTTGAGGCCTGGGGAGATTGAGGCGCTGATTGCGGCGTCTGTGCGGCTGGTGAAAGCGAATGTGCTGGAGGACTCGGGCGAGACGATGGTTACGTACGGCGGGATGCACCGGAGGACGACGGGCAGAATCGACCCGAGGGAGCGGGTGTGGGTGTATGGGCGCGGGGGCGAGGAGTGCAGGAAGTGCGGGGAGTTGATTTTGCGGCGGCTGCAAGGGCCGGACGCGCGGGTTACGTTCTGGTGTGAGCGGTGCCAGAAAGACAGTTCGCAGTTCACAGTTCACAGTTCGCAGTGAACAGCGGACGGGGAACAGGGATTTGGGGCCCGGGACTGGGGTATGGGAACTAGTAGCCGAGAGCGAATGGGCCGAAGGTCTTGAGGACGGTGCCGGATTCGTCGCGGGCGGTGATGACATGGACGCTGAAGTTGCGGCCCTGGGGGGAAACGCGGACGACAACATGGCCATCGGTGCTGGAAAGATGGCTGGAGAAGCGGTCGGTGGTGAGGAGGGCTTCGGGGGTGATGCCGGTGGCGAAGACGGAGCGTTCGCCGGGATAAAGGTCGGTGCTGAAGAGGTTGGCGAGGACGTTGATGGCGGGGTGGGAGATGTGCCAGGTGGGGATGATCCAGACGCGCGGTTGAAGGGCGCGGACGAAGGCGGGGCCGCATGCGTCGAAGTAGCCGTGATGATTGGCGACGGCGACGTCGACGGGACCGGCTGCCTGGGCGACGGGGGATTCGATGTCGTGCCAGGGGAAGCGACCGTAGTCTGTATCGCAGGTGAGGTCACCGCCGGAGTAGTAACGGAATGCGCCGTACTGGAGCAAGATGGATGCGCAGCACATGTTCTCAGTGGGCATGGCGGCGGGGTCGAGGGCTGGGATGGGCGGAAAGTGTGGCTTCGCGTTTTCGGCGGAGCCGGTCCACACATCGCCATTCACTGAGAGAACGCGAGCAGTGAAGGCGGGATAGTGGGTGGGATCGTGGCGCAAGGCAAGCTGTTGGAGTGATCCGGCAGTCGCTTGGTGAAGTTTCGTTCCACGAGCGGCAAGACTATTGGCGAGGGCGATGTAGTTGAGCGAAGTTGGGTCGCGGGGCGGGGCGGGATAGTTGTAGTCGGGCCAGCCGCGATCGATGAGCTCGCGAACGGCGATGGCGTCTGCTACGTCGGCTGCGCCGGTGAGGCGATAGGGGCCGCGCGAAGATTGGGGGCTGGAGGCAGCGACCTCGCCAACGTGATCGCCATGAAGATGGGTGAGGAACATCAGGTCGAGATCGGAGTTGCCGATGCGGAGGAGCTGGCGGCGGACGTAGCGCGCGATCCATTCGCCGGCTCTGCGGCTGGCATCGGGGCAGGCAGGGGACATCGTTTTTTCCGCGCTATGCGCTTCGCCGGCGTCGATGAGGAAGGTGGTGCCATCGGGACCGATTACAAATGTGGAGTTGCCGCGACCCGTGTCGATGTGGTGGATCTCGAGGAAGGCGGGCTGCCATGGGGGAAGGAGAATGCCGTGGGGTGCAGTGGTGGGGATTTCAAGGGTGGCGGCCTCGCCGTGCGGGAGGATGGCGGCAGCAAGCAGCGATGCCGTGGATTTGAGGAAGTTTCTGCGTCCGGGCATGGGATCACAATGGAACGAGCGGGGCATGCGAAGGATGATATCGCGCGAGGCGGCGCATCCCGGCTTGCGCGCGGTCTTTGTAGTGCCTGGCGAGGATTGGAAGAGCGGGCGATAAGAAAACGAAGAACAACCGCGGGTCCTTCGACTTCGGTCGCCGCGGCGACCTTCGCTCAGGATGACAGTTTCTTTTTGAAAGGGAGAGAAGACAACGACAAAAGCAGCCGCGGATCCTTCGACTTCGCTGCGCTTCGCTCAGGATGACAGTTTGATTTTGGTGCGAGCTATAGAGGCACGACGCTAGTTTTTGCCGAGGCCGAAGATTTTTTGGAGGAGGTTGCGTTTGTCGGCGGGGTGGTCACAGGTTTCAGTGGGGGCGGTGCCATCGAGGAAGGCGGCGTCGAAGCTGTCGGGGCAGGTGGCGTCGCTGAGGAGGTTGGTGGCCTTGTCGATGGGGACGATCTCGACGCCGTCGGGCGGTGTGAAACCGTGAGTATCTGAGTACTGCGGGAGCAGGATGGCCTTCTTCATGAAGTCGGCCCAGATGGGCGCGGCGACGTGGGCACCCTGGATGCGGCCGCGGTTTTCTGGATCGAGCGAGGTGTAGTCATCGTTGCCAACCCAGACTACGCATATGAGGTTGCTGGTGAAACCGGCGAACCATGCGTCGTGATCGGTGCCGGTTTTGCCGGCCGCGGGAGCGGTAAAGCCCATGTTGCGGACACCTGCGCCGGTTCCGCAGTAATCTCTTCCTCCAACCGTGCAGGGATCGCTGCCGTTGCCCTGGAGCACGGCTTCCAACATGTTGGTGGTCAAATAGGCAACGCGCGTGTCGAGGACCTGCTTGGTTGACGGGGTGTAATCGGTAATGATGTCGCCGTTGGGATCGCGGACGCTGGCCAGCATCCATGGATCGATGTGGAGACCGTTGTTGGCGAAGATGGTATATGCGCCGGCCATGTCAAGCGGCGTTGCGTCGTAGGAGCCGATGGCCATGGAAGGTGTTCCGCGCGCGGATTTGATTCCGGCTTCGCGGGCGAGAGCGGCGACACGATCGAAGCCAACCATGGAGGCGAGGCTGATGGTGGCGTTGTTGTCGGACCGCTGAAGGGCGAGACGGGCAGTCATCTGGCCGTAGAACTCGCCTTCAAAGTTGCGCGGCGTGTACTCGTAGGGTGTTCCCTCGCTGTAGGTGCGTTGCTCGTCGCTGAGGAGGGTGACGGGCGAAAACAACTGCGTTTGACCGGGCAACATGGTGCCTTCGGCGGTGGTTTGAAAGGCAGCAGCGTAAACAAAAGGCTTGAAGATGGAGCCGCTGGGCCGATGGGCGACGGCGTGGTTTACCTGGCTGGCGCCGTAGCTTCTTCCGCCGACGAGGGCGAGGACCTGTCCGGTGTGAGGATTGAGAGCGACGAGGGCGACCTGGGGATAGATGTAGGACTTGCCGGCCTTCTTGTCCTTGGCGTGGACCTTGTCGATCTGGGCATCGACGATGGGAATGGTCTCTTCGACGGCGGTGGTGGCCAAGCGCTGCAGGTCGGGGTCGAGTGAGGTGTAGATGCGAAGGCCTTCGCGGTTGAAGTCGCGCTCGCCGAGCTTCTGGTTCAACTGCTCGTGGACGAGGTCGACGAAGTAGGGGGCCTCGCTGGCGTCGACGCTGGAGGCGGAGAGATGGAGGGGCGCGGCCTTGGCGTGTTCGGCCTGATCCTTGGTGATTGCGCCGGTTTCGACCATTGAGTCGAGGACGAGGTTGCGTCGATCGATGGTGCGCTCAGGATGGCGGTAGGGGTTGAAGTAGTTGGGGCGCTGAATGATGCCGGCGAGCATGGCGCACTCGGGTAGATCGAGCTGGTGGATGTCTTTTCCGAAGTAGGCCTGGGAGGCTTCGCCGAATCCGTCGATGGAGAAGCTGCCACGCTGGCCAAGGTTGATTTGATTTGCATACATCTCGAAGATCTGCTTTTTGCTGAAGCGATGTTCGAGCTGGAAGGTGATGACGATTTCAATAAGCTTGCGGGTGTAGAGCTTTTCAGGAGAGAGGAAGAAACCGCGCGCCAATTGCATGGTGAGAGTGGAACCGCCCTGCTGCTTGCGGCCGGAGACAACATCGCGGTAGACGGCTTCGACGAGGCGGCCGTAGTTGACGCCGCTGTGCTCAAAGAAGCGTCGGTCTTCAATGGCGAGGACGGCCTGGACGAGGTTGGGCGGGATTTCGTCGTAGGTGATGAGACGGCGCTTTGTGCGGTTGGCGTCTTCGCTGAGGCCGGTGATGAGGAGGGGCTCAAGCTCGTAGCTGGAGAGTGGCTGGCCGTGATCGTCGGTGATGGTATCGACGACGCCCTGGGAGATGTGGATGACCGCGCCGTCCTGGGAGTGGTAGGACTGCGGGCCGGGGCGTACGGTGACGGAGGCAGGGGACTCGGAGTATGTGCCGAGTTGGGAGAGCTTTGAGTCACCATCTGGCGAGTAACCGGCTTCGCGGAGTTCGTTGGAGAGGAGGCGGACACTGAGCTTCTGTCCGGGGCGGACTTCGCGCGGGGTAGCGAAGATTTTGGCGGTGTCGGCGAAGAGGGGTTGTTTGAGGCGCTCGTCGACGACGCTCTGGTACTTGATGTAGTAGAAGCCGAAGATTGAGAAGCCGACGATGGCGACGAGCGCAATGAAGGCAAGGACAATGCCCAACGCCAGCTTCAGCTTTGGGTGTTTGCCTTTTGGCATTGCGAACTTGATTTTGATGGCCATCGGGGCTCCTAAGGACAGTTCTTAGTTCACAGTTCGTAGTTCTCAGTTCGCAGATTTCACTTCGCAGATTTCAGCTAAAGGCCGGTGGATTCGAGGAGGAGCTCTTCCTGGACGCGGGCCTTCAGTTGCGCGGCGACGTCTGCGATGGGAGCGTCGACGCTGCTGGAGGTGGAGCGTGTGGATAGCTCGACCAGGCCTTCGACGACTTTTTTGCCGACGTTGATGCGATAGGGAATGCCGATGAGATCCGCATCTTTGAATTTGACGCCGGCGCGTTCGTCGCGGTCATCAAGGATGACGTCGAGACCGAGGGCGTCGAGTTCCTCGGCGAGCTTTTCGCCGGCTGCGGCGAGAGCGGGATCAGACATGTTGGTGACGGTGACGACGACGGTGAAAGGAGCGATGGAAGGCGGCAGCCAGAAGCCGTTCTTGTCGTTTGACGACTCAATGGCGGCGGTGAGGATGCGCTCGATACCGATGCCGTAGCTGCCCATGATGGGGGTGACTTCTTTGCCGTTGGGGGCGAGGACACGCGCGCCCATGGCCTCGGTGTATTTGTAGCCAAGTTTGAAGATGTGTCCGACTTC
>PMXB01000106.1 GCA_003165935.1 Acidobacteriaceae bacterium
GCAACCAGGGCTTTCCCGGCGACGTCTTCGATGGCCGTCCCGTCATCGGCATCTGCAACACCTGGTCCGAACTCACCCCCTGCAATGCCCACTTCCGCGAGCTCGCAGAGCGAGTCAAGTTCGGCGTCTGGGAAGCCGGCGGTTTCCCCGTCGAGTTCCCCGTCATGTCCCTCGGCGAAACCCTCGTCCGCCCCACCACGATGCTTTACCGCAACCTCGCCAGCATGGACGTTGAAGAGTCCATCCGCGCCAACCCAGTCGACGGCGTCGTGCTCATGTGCGGCTGCGACAAGACCACCCCCTCGCTCGTCATGGGCGCCGCAAGTTGCGACGTGCCGACGATTGTCCTGTCGGGCGGCCCCATGTTGAACGGCCGTTATCGTGGCGAAGCCATCGGCTCCGGCACCGTCGTTTGGCGCTTCAGCGAAGCAGTCAAGGCCGGCACCATGACCGAACAGGAATTCATGGACGCCGAAAGCTGTATGAGCCGCTCCGCCGGCCACTGCATGACCATGGGCACCGCATCCACCATGGCCTGCATGGTTGAGGCGTTGGGGCTCTCTCTTCCCGGCAACGCCGCCATCCCCGCCGTCGACTCCCGCCGCAAAGTCATGGCCCACGAAACCGGTCGTCGCATCGTCCAGATGGTGAAGGACGACCTCCGCATCTCCAAAATCCTCACCCCCGCCGCATTCCGCAACGCCATTCGCGCCAACGCAGCCATCGGCGGCTCCACCAATGCGCTCATTCACCTCATCGCCTTCGCCGGCCGCCTCGGCGTGCCCCATTCCCTCGAAGACTGGGACAAGTACGGCCGCGATGTCGCCACGATCCTGGACATCCAGCCCTCAGGCCGCTTCCTGATGGAGGAGTTCTACTATGCCGGCGGCCTGCCCGCCGTGCTCTCCAAACTAGCCGCCCACGGAAAGCTCGACGAAGACGCCCTCACCGTCAACGGCAAGACCATCGGCGAAAACGTCAAGGACGCTCCAAACTGGGATAGCGAGGTCATTCGCAACTATGACAATCCGCTGGTGGCCTCAGGCGGAATCGCTGTACTCCGCGGCAACCTCTGCCCTGACGGCGCTGTCCTCAAACCCTCCGCCGCATCGCCCCACCTCATGAAGCATCGCGGCCAGGCCGTCGTCTTCGAAGACATCGAGCACTACAAGACCCGCATCGACGATCCCAACCTGCCCATCGACGAAAACAGCGTCATGGTGCTCAAAAACTGCGGCCCGCGCGGCTACCCAGGCATGGCCGAAGTCGGCAACATGGGCCTCCCGCCCAAGCTCCTCGCCCGCGGCATCACAGACATCGTCCGCATCAGCGACGCCCGCATGAGCGGCACCGCCTATGGAACCGTCGTCCTCCATATCAGCCCCGAAGCCGCACTAGGCGGCCCGCTGGCCCTTGTTCAAGAAGGCGACTGGATCGCCCTCGATGTTGACGCCCGCACACTCGTCCTCGAAGTCGACGCCGCCGAACTAGCAAGCCGCCGCGCCAAATGGGCCGCCCCGCAAAAGGCAATGACCAGCGGCTATCAGTCCCTCTACATCCAACACGTAATGCAAGCCGACAAAGGAGCAGACTTTGACTTCCTTCAAGGCTGCCGCGGCCACCAAGTCCCCCGCGATCTCCACTAAACTCGAGGCTGCATGGTAACGGAATCGCAAAAGATGTAGCGCCGGTCTCCAGACCGGCTGTCGTGCGGGCGTCCCCGCCCGCACAGGTCATGCGCAGGGAAAAATGAACCAACCCACACCCCAATTCGCCCACTACCCCAGCCTTCGAGACCGTGTCGTCCTCGTCACCGGCGGCGCCACCGGCATCGGCGAATCCATCGTCACACACTTCGCTCGCCAGGGCTCCCGCGTCGCTTTCCTCGACATCGATGACGAACCCGCACACGCCCTCGTGCACTCTCTCACCGTCGAGGGCTGCCCGACCCCCGAATACATCCACTGCGATCTCACGGACGTTTCTGCGTCGAAATCCGCCGTCGACTCCGTCCTCGCAAACCACGCCACCATCGACGTCCTCGTCAACAATGCCGCCAACGATCAGCGCCACAGCATCGACGAAGTCACACCGGATTACTTCGACCAATCCATCGCCGTCAATCTCCGCCCTCAGTTCTTCATGATTCAGAGCGTCCTGCCAGCCATGCGAAAAGCCGGCCGCGGCTCCATCATCAACATGAGTTCCATCTCCTGGATCATCCCCACCACCGGCGCAACCCTCTACGTAGCCGCCAAAGCCGCAATCGTCGGCCTCACCCGCACGGTCGCCCACGAAGCCGGCCCCCATGGCATCCGCGTCAACGCCGTCCTCCCCGGCGCAATCGTCACCGAGCGCCAAAAGCGCCTCTGGTACACCTCCGAATACAAAGCCGAGATTCTCAGCAGCCAGGCCCTCAAGCGCGACATCCTCCCTGAAGATGTCGCCCGCCTCGTCCTCTTCCTGGCCGCCGACGATTCCAGCGCCATCACCAGCCAGAGCTACATAACCGACGGCGGCTGGGTCTGATCCCTGTTCCAACCTGGGTGTAGCGCAGGCTTCCCAGCCTGCTGTAGCGCGGGTTTCCTAACCCGCGCACCGTCTCAATCCCCCCTGCACCCCTCCCGTCGTCGCCTATCTCCGAGCCCCTTAACCCCTCACCTTGATCCGCGCACTAGTCAACAAATACACCGCCACGATCACCCCAGCCATCCCCACAAACTCCGCCGTCTGAGGACGTTCCCCAAGCACCAGAATCCCCAATATCACGGCAACCACCGGATTGATGTACGAGTGCGACACCACCTTGCTGACCGGAACATGCTCCAGCAGATAGATAAACGCCGTATACCCAATCAACGATCCGCCCGTAATCAGATACGCGAGCGACCCCACAGCCCCCGCCGTCAGATGGAACTGCGGCCACTCACCCAGCCCCGAGCCAATAGCCACGCTCACAACACCGGCGAAGATCATCTGCCATGCCGCCGCCACAAAACTGTTTGCCTCCAGCCGCGACCGCCGCGAAAGCACGCTCCCCACCGCCCAGCACACCCCTCCGCCAAGCAATGCCGCCAGCGCCAAAAGTAATGCCCGATCACCAGTAACTCCAGCCTTGATCGACGGCCACACCAGCGCTACCAGTCCCGCAAATCCAAGCCCCATCCCGAGCCAGCCGCGCGCCGGCAGCGGCTCTCCTCCCGGTAGCAGCATCTCGATCAACGCCACAATCAGCGGAATCACAGCGAGAACCAGCGAAGAAAGCCCGCTGGGCATCGTCTTCTCCGCGTAAACCAGCCCGACGTTCCCGCACCCCAGCAACAGTAGTCCCACCGCGCAGAAGATCATCATCTCCCTGGGCGGCCACAAGATACGCAAGCCGCGAAAGCGGCACCACGCCAGCAGAATCGCTCCTGCGATCAGGAATCGCGTCCCCGCGAAAAGCAGCGCTGGCATATCCGCCGCGCCAATTCGGATCGCGGTGTAGGTCGATCCCCAAAAGAAGTAGACAGCCGCAAACGCAAGCACGATCGACGCACGAGATGCGGCCCTCTTCTCACCTTGCGCGGACTGGGCTGCCGGGGTCGCCATTCGAATGATTCCATCGTAGCCCCTGTTCTTGAGCCCGTGGCCCTTGGTCTCTGTCATCTGCTTGTTGCACGAACTGGGACTTGGACGCTAGCAGCTGGGAGCTGTTTCTACACTTCCCCGCCTGGCGAATATAACAACTCCTGTTATGCCGTCTGACCGAATTAACTCAAAATGCTTAAACCACCTGCTGGTTTCACGTCGATTCTCAGACGAAACATACCGGTTCCTCTTGATTCTGAGAGGAATCATGCAAAGTGCACCTGATTTCTGCACCCCTCGGCCTCATTCATGAGCCCCCGGACGCTGGTCCCTGCCCCCCCTTTTCCCTGTTCTTTCGCCCCGGCTCATTGTTCAGTGTCCCCCGTTTGATGTTCCCTGTCTTTTGCACATAATTACCGCCGCTTGGCGCACAATCAAATCGTGAATGCCAAAAGCCTGTCCACCATCACCGCTCGTCAGGCGAGAACTTAGCGAAAGCTGGCCCTTTGAAGGGGTCTTTGACTTTTTCTTTTTGGACTTATTGAAAACAAAGATCTTAAAAGGAGCCATTTTGTAAACAAAAGAAAACAAGGTAGTTAAAAATGGCCAAAAATCGCAGAATCACCATATTTCCTCGAATAAAGTGCATTCCCGATCGAAAAACACCCAAAATCGTTAGCCATTGCACAGCGCAAAACCGACGACTCATTGGCGCACGATGAGCCGCTTCTCTGCCACCGCCTCACCCTGTCGTTGAAGGCAATCGCCTTGAAAGCCAAGATCACAATGCGTGGTATCCTCAGCCCAGCGGGTTTCCCATGCGAATGTCAGCTTCAAAAGAGATGCTTGCCCTCTCGGGCTCGAGGCGGTGGTCCCGCTTGAGAGCAGGCAGCATCTGCCCGCGGAAGCATCTTCGTGTGCTTCCCATGCGCACCCGACCTAGTCTCTTTGCCAGCGATTAGTCCCCACTGGCCGCTAGGTTCCCCTATCCCAGGGCTCCGCTCAATTGAAATCATCCAAATTTGAAACTGGTGGCTGTATAGCTGTATGGCTGTATAGGAGTCAGGCAATCGCCAGGCCATCCCGTACACCCCCACCCGTACCCGCTCGAAGATATCCAGGAGAATAAATATGACGAAGCAGGAGATCTACGCGCAATTCGGACCCAAGTTGAACGGTCCTCTGCCCGGCCCAAAGGCCAAAGCGGCCGTCGCTGCGGACGAACGGCTGATTTCGCCCAGCTATACGCGCTCCTACCCGCTTGTTGCCCGTCGTGGCCGCGGCGTTCGCATTGAAGATGTGGATGGAAATGAGTTTCTCGACTTTGCCTCCGGCATTGCCGTGGTTTCCACCGGCCACTGCCACCCTGAAGTTGTTGCAGCCATCCAGAAGCAGGCCGCGGAACTCATCCACATCTCGGGCACCGACTTTTACAATGAGCCGCTCACAGACCTCGCTGACAGGCTTTCGTCAGTCGCGCCCATGCCCGGCCCGCATAAGTTTTTCTACGGAAACTCAGGCGCCGAAGCAATTGAATGCGCCTTGAAGCTGGCCCGGTATCACACAGGCCGCCAGCAGATCATCTCCTTCTTCGGCGCCTTCCACGGCCGCACAATGGGAGCTCTCTCTCTCACCGGCTCGAAGCCACAGCAGCGCCGCAGGTTCTCCCCGCTCGTCCCCGGCGTCACCCACGTGCGTTTCCCCTACACCTATCGCGGTTGTTCAGGCGGCCCGCAGGAGGAAGAAGCCTTCAGCCTCGGATGCGCCCGTTACATCGAGGAAAAGCTCTTCAAGACCACCGTCGCTCCTGAAGAGGTCGCCGCCATCTTTATCGAGCCAATCCAGGGCGAAGGCGGCTACGTTGTAGCACCTGACAACTTCATGCGCGAGCTGCGTGCCATCTGCAACCGTCACGGCATCCTGCTCGTGGTCGACGAGGTCCAATGCGGTGCGGGTAGAACGGGCAAGTGGTGGGCCGTTGAGCATTCCGGTGTCGAACCCGACATGGTTTGCATCGCCAAGGGGATTGCCTCGGGCATGCCTCTCGGCATCTGCATGACGCGCGCCGAGATCATGGATTGGGTTCCCGGCTCGCATGCTTCAACCTTTGGCGGCAACCCTGTTTCCATTGCTGCGGCTCTTGCGACCATGGACATCATCGAGCGCGAGGGGCTGGCCAACGCTTCCCGCATCGGTGGCATGATGCTTGAGCGGCTGGCTGGCTGGAAGAAGACTCACCCCATGGTTGGAGACGTGCGTGGTCGCGGCCTGATGATCGGCATCGAACTGGTGAAAGACAAGGCTACCCGCGAGCCGGTTAACGCCTTGCGCAACCGTGTTGAGGTTCTGGCATTTGAGCGTGGCCTGATGATCCTCGGCTGCGGAGAGACCTCCATTCGACTCTGCCCGCCATTGATTGTGAATGAACACGAAGCGATGATCGCGCTGGACATCCTCGAGGATGCATTGAGCCAGGTGGAAAATGAACTTGCTCGAACGACTCTGGAGGCGGTACCGGCCTGAACATCGGAGCAGCGATCGAGTAGTTGGAGCCGCCTGCACGTTGGGTTCGAACGCTAACGGGAAATCAAGAACAGAACGCCGGCGGCCGCCTTTGACGTTCGCAGGCGTTTTGTTTCGTTGAACCTTCGTTCTGCTTCAGGTTGTATGCCCTTTCGTAAGGTTGCAGCAAGGGCTCAACAGGCACAGAATGGTCTGCCATGGGCTGGTGGAGACAGACGAAGATCACCGCACTGGAAAAGAGCGCATCGGCGCTGGAATGGATGGCCGCGCGGCGGCACCGGCCTCCAACCGACCCATCGCATCTTGTTACAGGGCTCGATGGCGAGAAAGTTGGATTCTTCTATCTCATGCGAAATGGCTACACGGTAGTGGCACGCCGATGGTCATCCAATCGAGTGAAGGGCGACCTTGACTTGGTTGCATGGCAAGGCCAGACGCTCTGCGTTATTGAGGTGAAGACACGCACAGCTCACAACATGGTTCCTGCAGAGTTGAGCGTTGATTCAAGCAAGAGGTCGGTGCTGCGACGGCTCACCCGCCAATACATCCGACGGCTACCCGGAAAGACCGTTCCCCACGTCCGCTTCGACATACTCAGCGTCTATCTTGTTCCCGGTCAGGAAAGGGAAATCCATCACTTCAAAGATGCGTTCAGCTGGAGCGATGGGCGCAGAGAATGGGACTGACAACCACGGGCGGCTCGATTGCCTTTCAGCCCTTGGCGTCTTGATACTCCTCGTACCACGCCATCTGGATGGCTTCGAGCCGAGGCTCATTGGACTTTGCCGGGTCATCGGCAAAACCAGGCAACTCGGTCACATAGCGATGAAGGTCGGTGAAGCGCACCTGGAGGGGATCCATATCCGGGAACTTCTCCTGCAACTGAATTCCAATCTCTTCGGCGTCGGTCCAGAGAATCTCGCGAGGCATAGCGCGGCTCCTTACTTGCTCTCTGCCAGAGTCAGCGGCTTGCCCTCGGAAACATAGTTGCGATTCCACTTTGGAATCTCAACAACATAATTGCCGGGACGCGTGATCACTGCCTGGCAACCGAGCCGCGACTCCAATTGCTGATCTGCGGCCATGTCCATGCGGTCGATCTCGTCGTCGTCCGCTTCGCTGATCCCGGACTGGTCTTTAATCCAAAGGTGGCAGGTGGTGCAGGCGCAAACGCCGCCACAGGCGTGGTCAAGAAATATCCCGAAATTCTCGGCCACGTCGAGGAACGACATCGGCTTGCCGTGGTGATCGTACGGCATGGTTCCGAACTCGAATTCGACTGTCTTGCCTTCCGGCTGGAAGGTTACTCGGACTAGCTTTTCCGGGGGGATTGGCTTTGCTGTATCGGTCATGGTGACCTCATCCTTCATACCTGGGTTAGAGCCTATTTGAATTCCGCGGCTGCCATTGGATGCGGAGCCGTAACTGCATCGCCCAACTCTTCGCCGGCCGATTCCATCGTCTTGCCGCGGATCGCTGTGCTCACCGCCGCATCCATCAGCAGCTCTGCAAATCGCCGCGTTGCCTGGTCGAGCGCCAGGGTCGCGGCGCGAATGACCCTTGGGTCCGGCGCTCCACTGACCGCGATCAGGTAAGCTTTTGCCCTTGCGATTGCAGCCTGCTCCTCCGAGGAAAGCAGCTTCCATGCCGGGTTTGACGGTGCGCGATCAACGGCGGCAAGAATTGTGTCAGCCTCATTCCGCGCCTCGATGAGCAGGCGCTTGGCGAAGTCTTCCTCGGCGTGGTCGAACGAGTCGAGAATCATTCCTTCGACCTGTTCGTCCGTCAGTCCATAGGTCGGCTTAACTTCGATCTCTGCGGCTTTTCCGCTTCGTTGCTCGCGCGCTGTTACCCGCAGAATCCCGTCAGCGTCGATCAAGAACTTTACCTCGATGCGCGGAAGTCCGGCGCTCATCGGAGGGATGCCTTTCAGGTCGAATCGCGCGAGCGACCTGCAATTCTCGGCCAGTTCCCGCTCACCCTGAACGACGTGGATCGCGACGTTGGTCTGTCCGTCTACACCCGTGGTGAAGTGTTCGGTAGCCGAGGCCGGAATGGTCGAGTTCCGCTGGATGATGCGCGCAACCGTTCCTCCGAGTGCCTCAATGCCCAGCGAAAGCGGCGTGACGTCGAGCAAAAGGATCTCTTCAGTGGTCTTTGACGCACCTGCCAGAATGTCTGCCTGCACTGCCGCGCCCAATGCGACCACTTCGTCGGGATTGAGTTCGACATGGGGCTTCTTCCCGCGTGGGGCGAGATGGAACAGATCGTCGACTAGTTGGCGGACTGCAGGGATGCGTGTGGAGCCTCCCACCATGACTACTTCGTCAATCGATTCGGGAGTGATCCCAGCATCCGCAAGAGCCTGTTTGCACGGCCCTGCGGTGCGCTCGAGGATCGGCTCAATCATCAACTCGTAAACATCGCGAGGAATGACGCGCTGATAGCGATCGCCGTTCGGCAACTCGATGTCGAAGCTGGCTGAGGGCTCGGATGAAAGCTGAATCTTGGCCTCAATCGCTGCCTTGCGAACAGCCTGCACCGCGCTGGGATGAAGACGGAGATCGATACCGTGCTCCGCGTTGATCTCATCCAGGGCAATTGCAAGCAGCAGGTTGTCAATGTCGTCGCCGCCCAGGTGCGTGTCGCCGTTGGTTGACTGGACTTCAAAGATGCCATCCCGCAGCTTGAGGATTGAAATGTCAAAGGTACCGCCGCCAAGATCGTAAACGGCAATCGTGCCTTCCTTTGCGCGGTCCAGGCCGTATGCCAACGCTGCCGCTGTGGGCTCGTTCACCAGGCGCAGCACTTCAAGGCCAGCCATGCGACCGGCATCTTTCGTTGCCTGACGTTGGGCATCGTTGAAGTAGGCAGGCACCGTGATAACCGCCTGCGTCACCGGTGATCCAAAGAACCGTTCCGCATTCCGCTTGAGCTGACGGAGGATGTAGGCAGAGATCTCAGGCGGCGTGAACCTCATCTCACCGAGTTGGATGCGCGGTACTTCTCCGGCCTGAACATCGTCGGCAAGTCGAAAGGGGAAATACTTCAACTCTTCCTGAATCTCAGAAAGGCCGCGGCCCATCAGCCGCTTCACGGAATAGATGACCCTCTCGGGAGTCTCGATCAGGGCTTTACGAGCGGTGTTGCCCACGGTTACTGTCGGGCGACCGCCGTCGGCCGGCACAGGGTCAAGCGCAACCACGGACGGAACAAGATTGCTGCCATCCACGCCGGGAATCACCACCGGCGCGTCGCCCTCCATATATGCGACCAGGGAGTTTGTGGTCCCCAAGTCAATTCCAACTACACGTCCTTCAGCCATTTCCGTTTCTCAGGCTCCCAAAGTCTCAGTTACGTCGCGAAGCAGGTTGCTCAGGTAACGGCGTCGGTCAAGAAGTGAGACCATCTTGTTCTGCGAACTCTGGCGCACAGTCTGATCGCTCTGGTCCCAGTTGGTCCACTCCTTGCGAAGGTCCTGGTCCACATCGTTCACCATCGCTTCGAACTTGTTCTTCGCTTCGGTAAGGCTCGCATGCAACGCAGGATCTTCCTCGCCAACCTTGCGGGCCATCCGCATCTCATCCAGCTGCATGTTCAACTCGAACACCTCTTCGAGCAGGTCAGCCGGAACGCGGGAAGGATTTGCCTTGTCCTTGCCGGCGAACTCCTCGCCAATCTCAGAGCCCTCAAGCTTCAGAAGGTACTCGGTGCGGCGCAGCGGCTCTTTCAATGTTCGGTATGCATCGTTCAGGAGCGCGGTATCAGCAAGACTCCATTCCTTCTCTTGATCCGTGGCGCGCGCAAACCGATCGGGATGGAGCTTTCTGCTCAGGCGGTGGAACTCAGTCTCCAGCGCAGCGAGGTCGATGTTCAGGTGTGGTGTCAAGCTGAAGACGGTGAAGTAATTGCCCCCGGACGGAGGCTGAATCTTGCTGCAGTGCGGGCAGAACAGGGTGGTAGTGCTCTGCCCGATTGAGCACGACCAGCACTCGACAGGCACCGCGGAATCTAGGACGTTGAGCATAGGTGAACTCTCACAAACTGAAATCCTACGAGGAGAACGAGGAACCGCAGCCGCAGGATCGGGTGGAGTTCGGATTGATGAAGTTGAATCCCTGCCGCATCAGCGTTTCCTCGTAGTCCAATGTCATCCCGTGCAGATAGAGGAACGACTTGGGATCGACGAAGACACGTACACCGTCGAAGTCGTAGATGCGATCCCGCTCGCGGGGGCGCGAGTCGAACTTGATGGAGTAGGAAAGCCCGGAGCAACCGCCGCCCATCACGCCGAGGCGAAGTCCGCCTTCTTCGGGCGAGACGCCTTCCTTGGCCATCGCGATCCGAATACGCTTGATGGCCTGCTCAGTGACCTGGAGCCCCTGGGCCGGTGTAGCCGTCGATGGCGCAGCGGCAATCGGCGGAGCCGGCGCTGACGCGCCGGTTGCGGGCTTCGACTCAATTGTGACGATGTTCGACATTCCTGCCTTTTCCGTTCCGTAACCGTGAATCCGCAGTCTTGTGCAGCCTCTTAGTGCGCTGCTGCGGTAGCGTCTGCTGTTTCCGCCACGCCATTCTTTTTCTTCCAGTCGCCGATAGCTGCGCGAATGGCATCTTCAGCAAGCACCGAGCAGTGGATCTTCACCGGGGGAAGCGAAAGCTCCTTCACGATGTCGGTGTTCTTGATCTCGAGCGCGTCGGAGACGGTCTTGCCCTTGATCCACTCGGTAGCGAGCGAAGAGCTTGCGATCGCCGATCCGCAACCGAAGGTCTTGAACTTGGCCTCTTCAATGACCTGGGTCTCGGGGTTCACTCGGATCTGGAGGCGCATGACGTCGCCGCACTCGGGAGCGCCGACCAGGCCGGTGCCGACTTCGGTGGATGCCTTATCGAGCTGGCCCACATTGCGTGGATTGTTGTAGTGGTCGATTACCTTGTCGCTGTATGCCATTTCTTCGAACTCCTTCTGCGGGGGAAGCCGCGTTTCAATCATTGGATTCGACAGGATCATCTGCCGATGCACTCACTTGGAAATCCGATGTAGCCAGGGCGCGTTAGTGCGCCGCCCACTGAATCTTGGTCAGGTCGATGCCTTCGAGCACCATCTCATAAAGCGGGGAGAGCAGGCGCAGGTGCTTGACTATCTCGATCACCTTGGCGGCTACATAGTCCACTTCGGCCTGTGTGTTGAAGCGGCCGAGACCAAAGCGAATTGAGCTGTGTGCCACATCGTCGCCCAGGCCGAGAGCTTTGAGCACATAAGACGGCTCGAGAGTCGCCGAGGTGCAGGCCGATCCAGAGGACACCGCTACGTCGTTGATACCCATCAGCAGCGACTCTCCCTCAACGTAGACAAAGCTGATGTTGAGATTGCCGGGGAGGTGGTGCTCCATGTTGCCGTTGATGTGGATGTAGTCGAGCTCTGACTCAAGCTTGTGCTGCAGGCGGTCGCGGAGACCGCGCAGGTAAGCGGCTTCTGCTTCCATCTCCTCTGACGCGATGGCGCATGCCTTGCCCAGGCCAACGATGCCGGGGACGTTGAGCGTTCCGGAACGCATGCCGCGTTCGTGACCACCCCCGTCGATCTGCGCGGCGATCTGGACGCGCGGATTGCGCCGCCGAACGTAGAGCGCTCCGCATCCCTTCGGACCGTAAAGCTTGTGAGCCGTAAGGGAAAGGACGTCGATGTTGTCCGCAATCACGTTGATAGGAACCTTGCCGACCGCCTGAACCGCATCGGTGTGGAAGATGACACCCTTTTCGTGACAGATCTTTCCAATTTCACGGATAGGCTGGAGTACGCCGATTTCGTTGTTGGCGGCCATGATGGAGACCAAAATGGTCTTGTCATCGATTGCGCGCTTCAGATCCTCGATATCAATCAGACCATCGGCCTTCACGGGAAGGTAGGTCACGCGATAGCCGTACTTCTCGAGTCTCTTGCAGGTGTCGAGGACGGCCTTGTGCTCGGTAACCTGGGTGATGATGTGGTTGCCGCGCTCGCGATACATCTCGGCGATGCCCTTGATTGCAAGGTTGTTGCTCTCGGTGGCGCCGGATGTGAAGATGATCTCCTTGGCAGTGGCGCCAATGAGTTTGGCGATCTGCTCGCGTGCCGTTTCCACGGCCTGCTCGGCTTCCCAACCGAAGGAGTGGTTCCGGCTGGCTGCATTGCCGAATTTGGTAGTGAAATAAGGCAGCATCGCCTCCAGCACCCGGGGATCCATCGGGCTGGTGGCGTGATTATCCATGTAGATCGGCAAAGTAACGCCTGCCGGTGTCTCCACTTGGCTTGAAAGGGTGCTCATGTTGTTCTCCGTCCTCTACTTAGCTTCTGTCTCCGCTTAAGGCGAAGAGTGAACTCAATCTTCAAAGAGTCAAGGCAACCAGGCCTTGAGTGTCGGTCTCCCGCTTCGCGGGGTGTTCGTGTTCTGCCAGATCTTGAATGCTGATGCTTTTCAGGACGCCGGCTATTGTTTCGTTCACGCGAGCCAGCGGTTCCTTGATGGTGCAGCTTGGGGTCAGTTCGCACGACTTGGCCCCCTTGATGCACGATGTGATGAAGAACGGCCCATCTATTGCCAGGATCACTTCATAAGCTGAGATCTGCCGCGCATCGCGGGCCAGCGCATAACCACCGTTCATTCCGGCATGGGAGCGAAGCAAGCCGTGCTTGGTAAGCAGTTGAAGGATCTTGGCCAGCAGTTGCGCAGGGATTCCGTATGCGTCGGCGACTTCCTTCGCGCTCAAGGCAGCCAAATCCGGGTGCTCAGCAAGGTACTTGAGCGCCATCAGGCCATAGTCCGCTTTTTTGGTCAGCTTCAACATTCAGCGATATCCGACTTCTTCGGTCCGTATTTAGTATAGGACCAAATATGTCGGGATTTCAAGTCTTCGTGGGTACCAGCACAGGTGGGCCGTACTCGGGACGAGTGAGATTCTAGTTAACCCTCGGGAAGTTTAAAGAAATGCCTGTTTTAAATTCTTCAAAGGACCGCTACAATCGGGCGGAAAGAGCTGTTCAATAACCAATCTCGACCGATGGCAACCACCTGCAAACACCCTAGAGTACGCATTGTGTCCCGGCACGAAGACACGGAGTTCGTCGAGTGTCTGGAATGTGGCGAAGTCTTTGATTCCGAGGAGTTTCGCGATATGGAGATCGAAGAAACCGTCGAAACAGAGGATGCCTCGGACGAAATCTGAGCCCTCAACAACATTGATAGCCTATTTTGCGCCAGAATTGGCGGCCGAAGACGTGCCGGGGCGGCGCGAAGCCAACCACGCGTAGTGTAGCCCCGACAAAATGGTGAATGCGATGGTGAGGTTGAGCGCCATCATTCTGATATCAGACACCCAGGCTACGTGTGTGAGCTGGTGGAGGAGAACAGCGGCGACTGCCAGGACCTGAACGAGCGTGTTTGCCTTCCCAAAGACGCTGGGACTGAACTCTCGACGTCCGACCGCCGCGTAGAGAATGGCGGCGACTACCAGGATGCCGACATCCCTGCCAAATACAAGCACAGTGACTCTCGCGGGGATCAGCCCTTTGTGCGTGAGCACGACAAATAGAGTGCTCAAAAGTAGCTTATCCGCTACCGGGTCCAGATACTGGCCGAGCATGGTTCTCTGCTTGAGGATGCGTGCGAGGGTACCGTCGAGAGCATCGGTAAGACCAGCGACCACAAAAAGTCCAAAGCCGAGGGCGTAGCGGTCCTCAAGGATGGCTGCTACCAGAAACGGGGCGAGGCAAATCCGGAGCAGGGTGAGAATATTCGGCGCTGCTCGAAATGGATTCAAGCGCGGCGTTGATTCTCCAAACTGGAAAGGCACTGCCGTCATTCAGCCAAACCGCTCCGACCGATCCCTGGGAGATGGCATCAGAGTTGAGCCAGGAGATTCGAGGCTCCTTGATGCCACTTGTCCGCCAGACATTGTTCTTTGGACACAAACGCACATTGTGTCCACGATGCGTGAATGATCGTACATTACCGCCGTCGGTGTGCGACAGTGCAAGTGCTTGCCTGCAAGACAGGTGCCTTCCTATTGGCTCAGGATCTCCGTTGCAGTCGCGAGAGTCGGGGCACTACAAGCAAGGTCGTGGCGACGAGGAAGATTGACGCTGCGATGAATTCGAGCCTTGGGTTCCGCAGGTCTTCAACCAGAAGTTTGACGGTGACAAACACGAGCGCGCCATAGGAGATGCGGGTGAGCTCTACTCGTTGCCAACGTCTTGCCAAGATGGCCAGCGCCAAAGCGATGAAGCAGATCACTCCAGTCCTGATGAGTGCGATGTGGTGGGCGCCGGGCGTGATGGCGAGAGCGATCAGGAAAGCAAGACCCTCGACGAGCAACGCGCAAAAGGCGGAAATGGCCAGGAATACCGTAACCAAATGCAGGGCTTGTGGGGACCAGGCTTCATCCGCGGCCGGCCGCTGCACGGCGTAGCAGATGGCCGCACTGATGGCGATGCAGACCAGGCTCCACGGGAACTTATCGGGGAGCATTCCAAGAAGGCAATCCGAAGCAAAGCGCGCAGCGCCGGAGACAACGGCAACAAGAAGCAAGAGGAGAAGGCCTTGGTATTGAAGAACTTGCCTCCCCATGTGAACGCCGAGGACGGTGGCGCAGACCGCCCCAGCTGAAAGGAGAATTGTTTGGCTAACTGAAGAAAAACCAAGAAGAGCACCGGAAACAAAGAGAGCGAAGGCCCACGAGGAGAACACGAAGTAGTTACGGGGTTCCTCGCTGCCTGCGAAGAAACGGATACACACCGCTGAGACCATTACCGCCAAGCCGATGCAGGCCCAACCCATAAACACCAGTCCGGTCGGAACAAGCCACGCGAATGAGACGGTCGCAAGCAAAAACGCAATCGTTGTCTGCATCGTCTCGAAGAGGGAGATCGGCTTGCGAAGGAATGCGACCTTCGCCGCCACTGCCGCTAAAACAATAGAGAGGAGAATCAATGCGGGGGCCAGAATCGCGAGTGTTCCAAGTGGCGGATAATTTGCTCGGGCAGATTCGGGGCCAGTGTAGATGAAGAGCGTCGCCCATATAATTCCGTCCGCTGCAACAGCCGTAAGCATCCTGGCCCCTGTCTGGCGAGAGCGCACAGCGCTCACTTCACAGAAGGCTGCGACAGTGAGAATGACGGCGGTGAACGGCAAGAGTGCATGAGTCCCGAGGGACAGTGCAAAGGCCGCCGCGATAGAGCTGAGGTAGGCGACCGATAGCGCGGGCGCTCGGTCCTGTTTCCAGGCAAGAGCAGAGGCAACCGTGACAAATCCGATGAGAATCGAAGCCGCAGCTTCGGGGCGCACCACCTTGAAGATAAGGGTGAGTTCCCAAAGCATCGGGGCAAGAATGGCGGCTGAAGTACAGGCAAAGACTGTGCTCTCAAACCATCGGTCACGAGACGCGCGAACCGCCCAAACCAACCAAATCAGAGCATAGAGGATGGCTACAGCTGCGACCCCAAGTTTCGGCAAATCGGTGGATTGCTCTATGGCCCGCAGCAGGTAGGCGCCTGCGATGCCGAGCAGGGATTTCCCCAGAACAGTGAATGTGCCCCCAGAGACCGTAAGCGAAGTGGACGCTTTTGGCTGTGAAAATCCAGCTGTGCCAGAAGTAAATGGAGCCGTGACCGCAGGCGCCGGGGAAGGATTCTCGAGAATAGTGACGCGCCGCTCAAGAGCCTCTAGCCGTTCAGTCAGCCGTTCCAGTGAGTCGGGAAGATCGTTCATCGGTTCCACCCGAAATGCAGATAGTCAAGCGATGGCTAGTCTCCAGCGGCCGGCGCTTGAGCTGTGTTTGCCGGCCACGGCGGAAGCAACTTGATGAGAGCCCAGAGAATGAACAGGGGCAAGATGGTGAGAAAAACCGCCACCAGCAGTCCCTCTTTTGAGACCAGCCCAATCTTGTAGGTCGTGTAGCCAAGGAAGCTCTTGGAAAAAAGCTGGCCACCGATTACAACATTCCAGCGCATGGCAAAGATGCCGATAAGCGTAAGGCAGCCTGCGGTTGCATACATCCGCTTCCGCACCACCTCCGGAAGATGGACCACTTGCGTAATCCCGAGAAGGATGATGGGAGTGAGGGTGCCCAGAAATATCTGAATCACGATATGTGGAATGTAGAGTTGTGTGTGGACCAGGAAGTTGAGGCTGCGGAAAGATTCATCTGCCTCATAGACGCGGTGAATGAGGTCCAGCATCTCCAGGCTGAAATCGATGATGAATACGTAGAAGAGGTACATCGCAACGGTATCGACACAGCGCATGTCGATCGACTGTTTGCGTAGCTTGGTGATGGCCATGTAGAGCACCATGACGCATGCAATTCCCGAAACCATGGCCGAAAAGATAAAGACCACCGGCATGAGCGGAGATGACCACCACGGATTGGCCTTGATGGAGCCGAAGATAAAGCCGACATAACCGTGAAGAATGAAGGCAGAGGGGATGCCGATAACGGTCACAATCCAGCCGGCACGATTGTCGATCGCCAGGGACCGCTCACTGATGTTGCTGGAGCCCAGAGTCATGATTCTGTAGATAACTCGGAGCAGGCCCTTGCTCGACTGCGAGAGAAGGACGATCTCACGCCGATAATCAAGCCAGATTTCGAGGACCAGCACTGCCATGAGGTACCAAAGGTAGACGTAACCGAACATCGCCATTGCCGAGGTGCTGTGCGGCGTGAAGTACATCTCAGGCGATCGTTCAGGATGCCCGAGATGCAGTTGCAGCGGGAGAGGCGCCACGATCAGGAAAGCGAGGGCGGTGAGCAAGGCCAGACGATAGGTTGGCTTTACGGCCTCGACATGGAAGACGCGCTCAAGAGACGCGAGAATAAACGCTCCGGCAACCAGGCCGGTGATATATGGGTAGAGAACGATCAATATGCTCCACTGAAGCCCATATTCGTTGGGGTACATGAAGCCTTCAACACCGCTCATGCTCAAACTCCTTGCTGCTGTTAGCGAACTGAACCATCAAGACCGTTGTAAAAGGCCTTTGCTCCTGTAGCCATTTGCGGTTTCAGGACCTGAACGGGGTGGGTCTTGAGAAACTCATGAATCGGGTCCTTGGGATCTTTAAGGTCTACGAGTTGCCTCGCACCCGTTGGGCAGGACTCGCAACATGCGGTTGTGAGGCCCTTGGTGATCCGGTGGTAGCAAAGCGTGCACTTATCGGCCACTTCTTTCACGGGATGAATGTAGCGGCATCCATACGGACAAGCCTGCACGCAATACGCACAGCCGAGGCAGTATTTCGGATCAACGAGCACGACGCCGTCAGGAGCTACGAAGGTTGCGCCGACGGGACAGACCTGGGTGCAGGGCGAATCTGCGCAGTGGTTGCACATCTTCGGAACGAAGAAGTACTTCTTGCTGTCCTCTTCAGCAACTGGGAAGCCCTCTTTGCCGCCGTCGGGAGAGATTACTTCGGGGTTGGTCATATCTTCGTCGGAGACATGGTAGCGCTCAACCCAGGTACGGAAATGTCCGTCGGGAACATCGTTTTCCATCGCGCAAGCGCGAACGCAGTTGCCGCAACCGATGCATTTTGGAATGTCGATGAGCATTCCCCACCAGTGATCGGACATTGTGTAATTGGAGGCGGTTTCTGGTGTTCCAGCCAGAACTGACTTCCAGGCAACCGCGGCCGCCGGCAAGAGAATGAGGATCTGACGCCGAGAAATGTTCACTTGGGACCTCCAGCATCCATACCGGGGTTGTGCGGTTTGTGGCATGTGTCGCACGGCATCCCATTTGAGTGTTCTGCAGGATTAACTTGCGGGAAGCCTTTGGGCTTTGCTGCGCTCGCGGTATGGCATCGAACACAGAGGACTGCGGAATCGGGCAGTGGCGGCTTGGTCGCCGAAGGGTCATCGGAAGTTGCGTGCTTTTCCTGGGGTCCGTGGCAGGCCTCGCAATTCACGTGAGCATGCTTGCCCGCTTTCTTCGCATCAGCAACGTCGGAGTGACATGCCTCACATGTTTCGTGTCCAGCAAACTTCACGGGCCGTGCGGCAATTTCGCCCATCGCCGCCCCGCGGTAGTGCCCGTACTGGCCGAAGCTGGGCGGCACAACAAAGTGGCGGATCACCAGAAACAACAGAAAAGCAAGGACAAATAGCCCGGCGAACCGGAACAAATGGCCTGCATCCTTAAAAACACTCATGAGACCCCAACTCCTAACCCGTGTCGGCACGAGAACGCGCACCTTAGCTTTTGTTCAACTTGGGGTGATGGTAGCTGCTGCGGAGGGACGGTTGTATGTGCGTTAAATCACATGTCGGTGTGACTCTTCGCTCGCGGGAATCGGAGGCGATACGATGAATACCGGAGCGACATAATGGCGAGAGTGCTCAATGGGGCGGAGATCGCCGCGGCGATCAAGCAAGAAGTGAAGGCGGAGGTGCGCGAGTTGGGCGTGGGAGGGATACGGCCCGGACTTGCGGCCATACTGGTGGGCCACGATCCAGCTTCGGAGATTTATGTAAGGAGCAAGGTGCAGGCCTGTGAAGAGCTCGGCATCTACAGTGACCTGATCACGCCTCGGGAAACGGTGACCACAGAAGAGATGCTGGACCTGGTGGCCGCGCTCAACGATCGCGATGAGATCGACGGAATCCTGATCCAGCTTCCTCTGCCAAAGCAGGTGGATGCGAAGGTGCTGCTGGACGCCGTGTCGCCGGCAAAGGATGTGGATGGGTTCCACCCAGTGAATGCAGGCAAGCTGCAGGCCGGAAGGCCGTCGCTTGCGCCGTGCACACCGGCAGGGGTAATTGAAATCCTGCGTCGCAGTGGCATTCCGATGGCTGGACAGCGGGCCGTTGTAGTGGGGCGGAGTGACATTGTTGGCAAGCCGGCTGCGATGCTTTTGCTCAACGAGAACGCGACAGTGACGATTTGCCACTCGAAGACGCGGGACCTTGCAGCGGTTACGAGAGAGGCGGACATTCTGGTTGCGGCGATCGGGCGACCGGGTTTCATCACGCCAGAGATGGTGAAGCCGGGGGCGACCATCATTGATGTGGGCATCAACCGGATCACCGATCGCACGGAGTTTGAGCGCTTCTTTGCGGGGAACGCGAAGCGCGAGGCCGCCTTTGCGAAGCGCGGATCGGTTGTGATCGGCGACGTGCATCCGGCGGCGTTTGAGGTGTCGGGAGCTTACACACCAGTACCGGGCGGAGTTGGATTGCTAACGATCGCAATGCTCATGTCGAACACTGTGCGCGCCGCGCGGATGCGGCGGGGGGTCTAATCGGTGCTCCGCGTTGGACTTACCGGCGGGCTGGGCAGCGGGAAAAGCACCGTTGCCGGGATGCTGCGTGAGCTGGGGGCCAGGGTGGTTGAGGCGGACGCGCTGGGGCGGACGCTGATGGAGCCGGGGCAGCGAGTCTACGAAGAGATTGTGCGGGCTTTCGGTCTGGAGGTTGTGGGAGCGGACGGGCGGCTGAACCGGGCGCGATTGGCAGAGTTGGCATTTCAGGGCGGAAGGCTCACTGAATTGAATAGGATCGTGCATCCGGCGGTGATTGGGGCGCAGCGGGAATGGATGGACGAGGTGTTTGCCGCTGATCCGGCGGCGGTGGCGGTGGTGGAGTCGGCGCTGATCTTCGAGGTGGAGCGCGATGCACACGCCCGGGGTGAAAAGGAGAGCTTGCTGGCTGACTGGAAGCGGCGCATCGACCGGGTGGTGGTTGTGACGGCTCCGGACGATGTGAAGGTAGCGCGGTACGCGGCGCGAACCAGTCCGGACGGCTCGGGGCGCGGTGCGGCGGAAGGTGAGGCGCGGATCCGGCTGGCGCACCAGATTCCGGATGCGGAGAAGGCGGCGCGGGCAGACTACGTGATTGAAAATACGGGAGATTTGGCCGCGTTGAAGGCGCGGGTGATGGAAGTGTGGGAGCGACTGAAGGCCGAGAGCAACAAATCCGCAAACAAGTTGTCTTTAGAATAAGAGCAGGCGCCAGCGAATGGGGTCTCGCGCCGGAGCGGGCAGTCTCTTCGAGGCGGGGCCCGGAACATTGGAGCTGCAACTGCGTATTAGCTTTACGGCATCCTATTTGCGTGGAGGAAGGTTGATTCAGGATTGGCTAAGATGAAGATCATGCGGCGTTTGTTTTTGATTGTCCTGCTGGTGGGCGGATTCTGGTTTGTCACGACACATCTTCCGCAGGGGTGGAGGCCTTTTTCGCTGGCCGCCAGCCACGGGGAGGGCTCTGCGCTGGAGCTGACCGAGGCGCAAGCCGCGCCGGAGTACGACCCGGAGGAGCAGAACAACATTGCGGTGTACAAGCGAGTGTTGCCGAGTGTGGTCAACATTACGTCGACGACGCTGGTGTTCAACTTCTTTTATGGGACCGTGCCGCAGCAGGGGCAGGGGTCCGGGTTCATTCTGGACCGGGCGGGGCACGTGCTGACGAACTTCCACGTGGTGGAGGGCGCGAACCGCGGAATCAAGGTGATGCTGAGCAACAAGAAGACCTATGACGCCAAGGTGATCGGCACGGACCGCGTGCACGACCTGGCGTTGCTGCAGATCAGTGCGCCCAACCTCGAGCCGGTGACCCTGGCCGACTCAGGCGGGCTGGCGGTGGGACAGAAGGTTTATGCGATTGGAAACCCGTTTGGACTGAGCGGGACGATGACGCGCGGGATCATCAGCTCGATCCGGTCGATACGCGGGGCGGAAGGCGCTCCGATTGAGGACGCAATCCAGACGGATGCGGCGATCAATCCAGGCAACTCGGGCGGACCACTGTTGAACTCGCACGGCGAGGTGATCGGGATCAACACGATGATTGCATCGAACGGCGCAGACCAGAGCTCGGGCATCGGGTTTGCGATTCCGATTAACACGGCCAAGGCAGTGCTGGCGGACCTGACGCGCTATGGCCGGGTGAAGCGGCCGTCGCTGGGGATCGTTTCATACGGGATTGGACCGGACCTGGCTTCGCAGATGGGCCTTTCGGCCGATGCAGGCGTGCTGATTGAGAAGGTTATCCCGGGTGGCGCGGCGGAACGGGCCGGCCTGCGGGGTGGCACCGAGCAGGCATATGTGGGCAACATGCCGCTGCTGCTGGGCGGAGACCTGATTGTGGCGATCGATGGGCAGGAAATCGCCGACCCGCAGGACATAGGCGCGATTATGGACAAGCACCAGGCCGGCGACACGATTGCAGTGACGATCTTCCGGGGGCGGAAGCAGATGACGCTGAAGCTGATGCTGGGTGAGGCGAAGGAATCAAGCTAGCGATCAGAGATCAGGGGCGGATTTCGAGTTCTTTCTGATGGGGAATTGACCTTTTTCGATGGAAAACAGCGGTTTTCTTGAAAAGTGGCTGTTTTTAACCTGTTTATTTTCTTTATGTTATGGATTGGCTCCCTGTACCTCCTTTGTTTTCAATGTTGTTTTTATTCGCAATTCCAACCGTCTCGCCTGATACGGACCGATGGGCGATGGACCGGTAGCGGGGACTCTGCGGCGAAATCGCGGCGCTTCACTCTTAACTGCATGGTGACGGTGGTCGCGGCTGGCTGAGCGGCATACAGAGGCCTTTCCCCGGTGTCCTCCAAGTAGACGGGCTGAGGTCTATTTGGCGTTCATGAATAGAGTGTGCACAAGGGAATGGAATTAATGTGCAAACGGGGTGTGATTAGGGGTTAGTGGTTAGGGATTAGTGGCCCCAAAAACAGTGAAAAGGGGGCGGGGATGGCGCGCCGAGGGTTTTTCATCTAAAAATCGATGGAAGAGACATGGCAAATTGATGCAATTTAGGCTCAAAAGGGGCTGAGTACATAACAAGAGTTGTTATATTTTCCGGACGGGGATTGGATGGGCGACCGAGAATGCTCAAGATGGGAACGTTGGGCATTCATGGGCGTAAAGGCCCCTGCTCCCTCCGCCGGCGGCGGGATTGGGCGGAACCTGCAATAATTCGTTGCGAGCGGCGAGGCACCTGTTCGTTGCACGTGGGGATTCCGAAGATGAAACGATTTGAAGTATCCGTTGTTCTCTCTCTGCTGTTGGCGTTGGTTGGGTTTGGGGCTGTAACTGTGGCTCAATCCGGGGTTGCATCGGGGGCTCGCATTGGGCAAATGCCGCAAGGCGCGCCTAGCTCCGGGAAGAACGCGCAGTCGCGCTACACCTGGAAGAGCGTGCAGATTGTNNCGACGAAGCGGTGGCAGCCGATTCTGGATTGGGTGCCCTACAAGGACCTGAACCTGATGGGGGTTGAGTCGATCGCTGTGGATCCGGCAGATTCGAAGCGGGTGTACCTGGCATGCGGAACCTATACGAACGCGCGCACGCCGGATGGGGCGATTCTGCGGTCGGATGATCGGGGACGGACGTTTGAGCGGGCGGATGTGCCGTTCAAGTTTGGCGGCAACGAGGATGGGCGGGGCAATGGCGAGCGGTTGGTGGTAGACCCGCGGGATGGGCGGATTCTGTACCTGGGGACGCGGCATGATGGGCTTTGGCGGTCGACGGATCGCGGTGTGACGTGGGGGAAGGTGGAGAGCTTTCCGGATGTGAAGGAAGCGATGCCGGCGCCGGCCGCGCCGGTGGCTGGGGAGACGCCGGAGCAGCGGTGGCGGCGGATGCCTGTGATGGGCGACGGGATTGTGTTTGTGAAGTTCGTGCCGATGGGTGGCGGGCAGGGGGCGGGGTCGGGCGCGGGTGTGGGCCAGTCGTCGAAGCCAGAAGCGATTTATGTGGGCGTGTCGCTGATGGGGCGGGCAAACCTGTTTGCGTCAACGGATGCGGGGGCGACGTGGCATGAGGTGGCTGGGGCTCCGAACAAGTATCGGCCGACGCGGGCGGCGCTGGCGAGCGATGGGTTTATGTATGTGGCGTATGGGACGGCGCCGGGGCCGTCGCGGATGACCGATGGCGCGGTGTGGAAGCTGAATACGCGCAGTGGCGAGTGGGCAGACATTACGCCTGATAAGCCGGTGGCGGGGAGCAAGCAGTTTGGGTATGCGGGGGTTTCAGTGGATGCGCTGCACCCGCAGACAGTGATTGTGAGCTCGTTTGGGCGGCCTGGGTCGGCAGGGAGCGAGGATATCTTCCGGTCGACAGACGGAGGGGCGACGTGGAAGCCGATATTCGGTGGCGGGGGCGTTTACGATTACACGCTTGCGCCTTATGTGAAGGCGACGCCGATTCATTGGCTGTTCGATATCGAGATCGATCCGACGAATTCGGACCATGCGGTGTTTACGACGGGGTATGGCGGCTGGGAGACGTTTGACCTGACGGCGGCAGACAGGGGAAAGCCTACGCACTGGAGCGCGCTGGCGTCGGGGATTGAGGAGACGGTGGCGCTCGAACTGGACAGTCCGGGGGAAGGCGGGCCGGGCGAAATCGGGTCGGCGGGGGGCGCGCACCTGATTACGGCGATTGGGGACTATGGGGGGTTTGTTCACTGGGACCTGGATAAGCCGGCGGCGGAGGGGTCGAGTGCACCGCCGCGGATGGGGAATACGACGGGGGTGGTGAGTGCGGCACTGCGGCCTGAGGTGGTGGTGCGGGTGGGCGACAGCGCTCAGCACAAACCGGGTGAGGGGATTGGGTACTCGCTGGACGGAGGGCGGACGTGGAAGCCGACAACGAGTTGGCCGACGGCGACGAGCCGGGCGGGATCGATTGCGGTAGCGGCGGATGGGAGTGTGTGGGTGTGGAGTCCTGAGCGGGAGGCGGCGCATTTTACTCGGGACGAGGGCGCAACCTGGGCTGCGGTGCAGGGATTGCCGATGGGCGTGCGGGTGGTGGCGGACACGGTGGACCCGAAGGTGTTTTATGGGGTGTCGGTGAGGGAGATGACGCTTTATCGGAGTGCGGATGGTGGGGCTACGTTTACGGCGGAGCGGTTGGTGCTAGAGGGGGCAGAGATAGGTGTTGGGGCAGGTGGCGCTGCGGCAAATTCGGGACGAGGCGACAATCGCGGAGGGCAGGATCGGATCTATGCGACGCCGGGGCGGGCGGGGGATGTTTGGCTGGCGGCGTTTGACGGGCTGTATCACTCTGATGGAGGCAAGCAGAAAGCGAGTCCGGCCAAGCAAGAGGAGGGCGGTGGGGCGGAGTTTGCGCGCATGGCGGGAGTGGAAGAGATTCACGCGTTCGGGTTTGGGAAGGCAGCGCCGGGCAAGACGTATCCGGCACTCTACATGGTGGGAACCGTGCTGGGGCAGCGGGGCATCTTCCGGTCGATTGACGCGGCGCGGACGTGGACGAGAATCAACGACGACCAGCATCAATGGGGACTGGTGTTGCAGATTGCAGGCGATCCACGGATCTATGGAAGGGTCTATGTTGGCACACACGGGCGCGGCGTGTTCTATGGGGATCCGGTTGCGATGAAGCGGTGAGGGCCGGGGCTAACGGCCGCGGAACCTCAGGCGGCTTTTTCCGGGGCAAGAACGGCCCTGCTTTCTCCGAGGTTGCGGAGGCGGGGGCTGAACAGGTTGCGGGAAAAGGGCGAGATTCCCGGGGCGCAGGAGAAAACCGCCCCTCAGAGGCTAAAGCCGTGCCCTTTCAAAGCCTCGGCGCGGCGGAGTTTTTCCGCAAGCTGTGAAGCCCGCGTTGATTTTGATGCCTTTCCGGCACGACTGAAGTCGTGCCCTGATACAAAGCAGCGAGCGGGGGTCCTTGGCATCTTTTCGGATCAGGCAGCCGCTGTTCTCTTTCGGCTGTCGCCGGTGCAAACGATGGCACCGGAATCGCTCCCGGTACAATAGAACGAGTCCGAGACCCGGAAATTATGCGGGATACGGGCGAAACTGTGCGCATTGGGGCCTAACGCCAGAGCGATGACTGGCGCAAGGGCAACGACGGGCAACCGAGCAACGATTGAACCCAGAACGACGATCGGAACCAGCAAAAAATGGCAGAGCAGGAAACGAAAGTGATACGGTCGCGCGTGCTGAGCGGCATGCGCCCGACGGGCAAGCTGCACCTTGGCAACTACATGGGTGCGCTGGCGAACTGGGTGAAGCTGCAGGACGAGTACGAGTGCTACTTCTTTATCGCGGACTGGCACGCGCTGACGACAGACTACGGAGACACGTCGAAGGTGGCCGAGAACACGATTGACGTGTTGCTGGACTACCTGGCGGCTGGGCTTGATCCGGAGCGGAGCGTGCTGTTTTTGCAGAGCCGTGTGCTGCAGCATGCGGAGCTTTACCTGCTGCTGGGGATGATTACGCCGCTGGGGTGGCTGGAACGCGTCCCGACCTACAAGGAGCAGCAGGAGAACCTGACGGGGAAGGATCTGTCGAACTATGGGTTTCTGGGCTATCCGCTGCTGATGGCGTCAGACATTTTGATCTATCAGCCGCAGTTTGTGCCGGTGGGCAACGACCAGACGGCGCACGTGGAGTTGACGCGGGAGGTGGCGCGGCGGTTTAACCAGTTCTACATGCTGGATGGCAGGGAAGTGTTGCCGGAGCCGAAGGTGCTGCTGACGCCCTCGCCGAAGCTGCCGGGGACGGATGGGCGCAAGATGTCAAAGAGCTACGGGAACACGATTCTGATGACGGATGCGGAGCCGGTGGTGCGGCAGAAGCTGAAGACAATGGTGACGGACCCGGCGCGGATCAGGCGGACGGACAAGGGCGACCCGGACAAGTGCCCGGTGGGCGATCTGCATAAAGTCTTCTCGTCGGGCGAGACGCTGGCGAAGGTTTATGAGGGCTGTACTACGGCGGGAATCGGGTGCATTGAGTGCAAGAGCTGGGCAGCGGATGCTCTAGTGCAGATTTTGACGCCGATTCAGGAGCGGCGGGCCGGATTTACGCAGGCGCAGGCGGAGGAGATATTGGCGGATGGTTCGCGTCGGGCACGGGCGCGGGCTGAGCAGACGATGGACGAGGTGCGCTCGGCGATGAAGCTGACGCTGAGCAGCGAGCGGTGAGGCTAGGCTGCGGCGACGTTGGCGTTGGGGCGGGCGCAGGGAGAGTGCCGAGAAACTGACGAGAAATCCTCAAGTTGGGGCGTAGACCGCTGGGCGTGGGCGGCATAAGCTGCTGAGGGATGGCAATGGCTGAAAAGACAGTCCCGTGGTGGCGAAGGGCGCTCAAGTTTGCGTTGGGAGGACTTCGCTCGGGTTTTGGGCTGTTTCAGCGGGGGGCGAAGCCGGGAGAAGTGGAAGAGGGCGAGGCCGCACGCGGAGCTGAAGCGGGGGAAGCAGTTGAAGCCAAGGAAGGGCTGATCCCGGAAGAAGCGATAAAGAAAGAGCAGACCGAGGCTGAGGCAATCGAGGAAGGGAAGATTGCGGAGGAGCCGGCAGAGGAAGAGAAGGTCGAGGCTCATAAGCTGGAAGAGGCAGAAGAAGCAGCCGCAAGTCCGGAGAATGAAGCGGGGAGCGCGGAGGTCGAAGGCGAAGCCCCGAACGAGGACAAAGTCGAGGAGACTGCGGAAGCGGTAGAGGCGGTTGAAGATTCTCACGAACGGGCGCCGACACTCGCAGCGGAGAATGATACGCCGGAGCCGATAGCGACGGTGCATGAGCCGGAAGAGCAAAAGGTTGAGGCCTTGCAACCGGAAGCAGCTGCGGAAGCGTTTGAAGTTGAGTCCGCGCCAGTGAGCGAGGCGATAGAGGTGGAAGCGGCTCACGTAAGCGGCGAAATTAAGGCAGAGCCGGAAGCGGAAGAGATTGAGACGAATGCACCGGTGGAGTCGATTGAGGCTGATGACGCGGCGAAAGAAGAATTGATAGACGAGAATCGAGCTGAGGAGTTGGAACAAGTGGAGGCGGAGGCAACGGTGGCAGCGACGAGGGCGAATGAGCCTGAAGAAGAGCAACTGGAAGAAGTGAAGACAGTGGGGGTCGCGGCTGGAGAGCCTGTTGCGCCTGCGCACAGCGCGGAGCCTGAGGTTGCGCACGTGGAAGAGCCCGCGAAAGAGGAAGAGGTTGAGCTTCACGCCGCGGCAGTAGAGGAGCCGGTTCCTGGGGAAGAACGGATGATCGACGAGCCGGTGCACAGCAGCGCCGGAGAAGCTGAAGACGCCACGAGCGAGGCACCAGTCGCGGCGCGTGCTGCGGAACAATTGGAAACACCTATGGCTGAAAGTGTGGCCGCGGAGGAAAATGTTGCGGAAGCTCATGAAGCACTGAAGGAAGAGCCGGCTCATGACCGATCGAATGTGGTGGATATCGATGCGAGCGGAGAGATGGTCGAGGCGCACATCGCTGAACACGCAGAAGATCTGCTCGCAGAGGAGGCGGCGACTGCAACGCACACCGAGAAACATGAGGGAAAGCAGCCGGCGAGCATGGAAGAGTTCGACACTCCCGCATTAGATCAGGCGGAGCAAGTTGAACCGGAGGGCGAGGCCAAGCCCGCAGTAGAGGCTGAAGCGAAGGCTGAGCCAAAGGCAGAAGCTAGAGCCGAAGCAGAGGCCGTGGTAGAAGCTGCTGCGGAGGCAGTCGCGGCACCGGCGCAGATGGAGCTGATTCCGAAGCCGCCGGTGGACGAGAAAGCTGCGGCGAAAAAGGCGGAACAGGATAGGCGGCGCAAAGAGGCGGAGGAGGAATCGCCTTTTTCAGTGATGGTGGACCATGTGTACGACGGGCCGCTTGACCTGCTGCTGGACCTGATTCGCAAGCAGGACATTGACGTCTACGACATTCCGATCGCGAAGATCACGGCGCAGTTCCTGGCGTATGTGAATCAACTGAAGGCATCGGATGTGGATGTGGCAGGCGAGTTCATCTACACGGCGTCGCTGCTGATTCACATCAAGAGCAAGATGCTGTTGCCGCGGACGGCAGAGGCTGCCGGAGAGGCGGCTGAGGATCCGCGCAGGGAGCTGGTGGAGCGGCTGCTGGAGCATGAGCGGTTCAAGAATGCGGCGCAGATGCTGCAGCAGAAGCAGATGATGGAAGCGGCGAGCTGGAGCAATCCCGGGTTCCGGGAGTTCGTGGACGACGAGGGCGCTGAGCCGGAGATCGCGGCAGACACGGTGGACCTGGTGAGGGTTTTCAGGGAGATACTGGAGCGGGCGCGGAACCGGCCGGTATTGGACGTTGCGGAAGACACGGTGACGGTGGGGCAGATGATTCGGTTTCTAGGGCGGCGGCTAACGATGGAAGACAGGCCGATTGCGCTGAGGAAGCTGCTGAGCCACACGCGGTCGGAACGGGCGCTGATTGCGATGTTTCTGGCGCTGCTGGAGCTGGTACGGCTGCAGGCGATCCTGCTGCGGCAGGACAGGGCGTTCAGCGAGATTTTCGTAAAGAAGCACAGTGGCTTTGACGCCGTGATGAACGAGGGGCTGGCGAACGCGCGGGACGACTGGCGATGATGTTATAACGTATGTTATACTTTGATCGGATAGGAGGGCGCGCATGGCAACGACGACAAAAGTGATCGCTGTGGGGAATTCGGCTGGGGTGATTTTGCCGAAAGAGATGCTTGCGCGCCTGAAGGTGGCTAAAGGCGACACGGTGTATCTCAGCGAGACCCAATCGGGTCTTCAAATAAGCCCATATGATGAGGAGTTCGCGGCCAAGATGGAGGTCGCGGACAACATCGTGCGCCGGTATCGAGATGCTTTCAAGAAGCTGGCGGAGTAATTGAAGGAGCCCGTCTGGATTCGTGAAAGAGATGCACTGGCGCTGCACGAGCAGCAAATTGTCCTCTTTGGCGGATCTGGCGGGGTGCGCGATGCAGGATTGATGGAATCGGCGCTAGCGCGGCCAAAGAACTTGTCGGCATATGCCGAGCGCCCAGTAACGATGGCCGAGCTGGCGGCCGCTTACGCTTTTGGAATCTCAAGCAATCACCCTTTTGTTGACGGCAATAAGAGAACAGCGATGCATGTCGCATTTGTATTTCTGGAATTCAACGGGATTTCGGTTCGGGCTGTGCCAGAAGATGCGTGTTTGACATTCCTCGGGCTGGCCGCAGGTGAGATTTCTGAGCCAGAGCTTGCCCTGTGGTTCGCACGGAACTCCGAGCCGCGATAGGGCCTGCGGCGGCGGCGGGTTTCGAAGTGGGCCGCCCCGAAAACTACTGCCCGGGCAGCGCACAGGCCCCACAGGCGGCAGGAAAGGCCTGATTTCTGTCCCTGGTTTTCCAAAACCACTGTGACGAGGGAGGTTGCTCTCCCCAAGCGGGGGCGGATAGAATTCCACCTGAATCGAAAGCCCTTGAATGTCCGACATGGCGACAACTGTCCTAGAGCGTCCGCCTACGACAGGTTTGCTCGACCGGAAGATGACCAAGGCCCGCGGGATTGTCAGCGTGGTCGTGGTTCTGATTGCACTTATAGCGGGGCTGGGGTTTATCGGATTCCACTTATCTTCAGACCTGGCTGTAGTGACGGATGCGACGCCGTGGGCATATGTGCTGCTTGCGGCGGCGCTGGCGATCGCGCTTGGATTTGAGTTCGTGAATGGATTTCACGACGCAGCGAATGCTGTAGCGACCGTGATCTACACACATTCACTGGATCCAAACTTTGCGGTGGTGTGGTCGGGGATGTGGAACCTTGCCGGCGCGCTGGCCTCGTCGGGCACGGTGGCATTCACGGTAATTACGCTGCTTCCGGTGGAACTGATTTTGCGGGTGAGCTCGGGCTCCGGGTTTGCCATGGTTTTTGCACTTCTGATCGCCGCAATTCTGTGGAACCTGGGTACCTGGTGGCTGGGGCTGCCGGCCTCCAGTTCGCACACAATGGTGGGATCGATCATGGGTGTGGGACTGGCGAACGAGCTGATGCACGTGCACAGCGGGACGCTGGGTGTGGATTGGCACCAGGCGGCCAAGGTGTTTGAGGTATTGCTGTTTTCGCCGATCGTGGGATTCTCGCTGGCATGGCTGCTGTTCCTGATGAGCAAGCGGCTGATCAAGTATCCGGAGCTTTATGAAGCGCCGAAGAATGGCGCCCCTCCGCCATGGCCGATTCGAGGACTGCTGATATTGACTTGCACGGGCGTGAGCTTCTTTCACGGATCGAACGACGGTCAAAAGGGTATGGGCCTGATCATGCTGATCCTGATTGGGACAGTGCCGACGGCGTATGCCTTGAATCACGGTTTGACCAGCGATGATGTTCAGGCATTCATCACTGCATCGGCGCAGGTGGAGCACATCCTGGACCGGCATGTGAACCCGGCGGGGATCCCAGGAGCTGACCCACGGGTGGCGGTGAAGGAGTACATCCGAACCAAACAACTGCAGCCGGACACCATGCTGGCGCTGAGGGAACTCGTTGGCGACGCAAGCAACGAATTAGCAATCTCGCGGGAAGCGAAGACTCTTTCGGCGAAGGGGCAGACCAACATTCGCAATGACATGTACGTGGCGAGCGAAGCGATTCGGCTGATGGAGAATGACAGCAAAGCGGCTTTCACCGCGGATGAGAACGCGGCTCTGACCAGCTATAAGAGGAAGATCGATAAATCTACGAAGTTCATACCGGACTGGGTGAAGGTGGCCGTGGCCCTGGCGCTGGGCCTGGGGACGATGGTGGGCTGGAAGCGGATTGTGGTGACGGTGGGCGAGAAGATTGGCAAGGAGCACCTGACCTATGCGCAGGGCGCGAGTGCGGGGCTGGTGGCCATGCTAACGATATTTGCCGCAAACCAGTGGGGAATGCCGGTGAGCACGACGTATGTGCTGAGTTCGGGGGTGGCGGGCACGATGTCGGCAAACAAGAGCGGGCTGCAGCTTTCGACATTGCGGAATATTGCGGTGGCATGGGTGTTTACGCTGCCAGCGGCGGCGTTGCTTTCGGGAACGCTGTTCTTTGTGTTCAGCCGGATCGTGCAGTAAGGTGGTTGGGTTTCCGGGAAGAGGCGTCCGCTAAGAGCGGGCGCAATTGCATTTTTGGGGGATGGGGACAGGGGGTCTGCGGGCCGGGTTCGGAATGGGGCGCAAGGGGTCCGCAGGAGGGCCCGGATTCCGGTACGATACAAAGAGAGGTTCCGCGACTCCACCCTCACGGCTCCCAAGCTGGCGGGTGGCTTTTTTGTGATGGAAGGGCCACCTTGGGACGTTGGTTCCGGGGCGATGCATTTTCCGGACAGAGGCATGTGAGGAGCCGGGAAATGACGCACCAAGCAGGGATGCGAATCGCAGAATGAGTCTGAAAGCCAAACTTGAAGCAGTGATATATGCCGCGGAGGAGCCAGTAACGCTGGCACAGCTCTCCGCATTGTTTGCCGGAGAGGCGCTGGAGTGGAAGGCGGAGCAGGCAGCGGCGCGCGCCGCCGAGACGGGCGAGGAAGGTGCGCCGGGACCGGAAGCATTGCCGCTGGTGATGGAAGCGGAAGCGAAGCCGGAAGCGGAAGCGAAGCCGGAAGCCGAAGCTGAGGCAGCAGAGGGCGCTGAAGGGGCTCCGAGCGCGGACGAAGAGGCGGCTCCAGCAGGCGAGGAGCAGCCGAAGACGGCCGAAGCGGCCGAGGCAGAGGCGCGGAAGCATGCGCGGCTTAGGGAACGCGAGGTTCGCGGGATTCTGCGGGGGCTGATTGAAGAGCTGATTGCGCAGTACACGTCAGACGAGCGCGGCGTGGAGATCAGGGAGATTGCGGGCGGCTACCGGATGGCGACCAAGGTGGAGTGCCACGACGCGGTGAGGATGTTTGTGAAGAGTTTGAAGCCGGCGATGAAGCTTTCTCTTCCCGCTTTAGAAACGCTGGCTGTAGTCGCCTACAAGCAGCCGGTGACTGCGCCCGAGGTGAACGAGATTCGCGGGGTGGACTCGTCGGGTGTGTTTGGGTCGCTGCTGGCGCGGAAGCTGATTGCGACGGCGGGTCGCAAGCAGGTGATCGGGCGTCCGATTCTCTACAAGACGACGCGTGAGTTTCTGCTGCGGTTTGGATTGAAGGATGTTTCAGAACTGCCTTCGATGGAAGAGTTTGAGAAGATGGCGGCGGCGGAACTGGAAGAGCCGGAAGCGGCATCGGGGCCAGAAGACAGACAGGGGTCCGAATCGGGGTCCGCCGCACAAACTCGCGTTGAAGGCGAGCCTGAGTTCGAATTGAGCACGGCCGAGGACCCGATAGCAGAGCCAAGCAATATTGCCGAGTAATGTAGCCGGCCAGGCAACGAAGCCTGCGTCGTGCGCGAAGTGAATCAAGGCGGGGTGAACCCCGCCGAGGCCATGCCTGCTGCGCCTGAACCCAAGAGCGGGTAGAAACTGAGTGCAGCAATGCCTGCCAAGAAGACGACTGCCCCGAAAAAGACTGCTGTTAAGAGGACTGCTGTTAAGAAGACTGCTGTTAAGCGGACTGCAAAGAAGAAGTTGCCCGAAGCCGTAGAGCCTGAATTGAAGCAAGGCGAGGAAGCGGCCGCAGAGGAGCTGACGACATTGCCAGCGATCGAAGACCCGATCGGCGATGAGACGGACGGCGAGGCTGCGGTGGCAGTGAGCAGCGAGGAAGAGGCTGAGGCGACAAAGGCTGAGGCTGATGACGAGGCAGATGCGGAGGAAGAGGCAGAGCTTGAGGCCGAGGAAGAGACGGATGAAGATGCCGGCGGGGACGACGCGGAAGAGATAGGCGAAGAAGCTGAGGAAGAGGCCGAGGCCAGGCCGCCGGCGAAGCTGGAGCGGCTGCAGAAGATTCTGGCGCAGGCGGGAGTGGCGAGCCGGCGGGCGGCCGAGAAGATGATTGAAGAAGGCCGCGTGCAGGTGAACGGCAAGATTGTGACCGAGCTGGGGACCAAGGCCGATGGTGGGCGAGATCATATTCGCGTGGATGGAAAGCTGCTGCATGGTGCAGAACGACTGCGCTACTTTGTGCTGAACAAGCCCAGGGGATTTGTGACCACGGTGAAGGATCCTGAAGGCCGGCCGACCGTGATGCAGTTCTTTGAAAAGATGCGCGAGCGGCTTTACCCGGTGGGGCGGCTGGACTACCTGAGCGAGGGGCTGCTGCTGGTGACGAACGACGGCGAGCTGGCGAACCGTCTGACAAAGGCGTCGCTGGGCGTAGAGAAGACCTACCTGGTGAAGGTGGCGGGCGTGCCGACAGAGGAAGAGCTGGACAGGTTGCGGGCTGGCGTGTCGATCGACAAGGGCAAACCTGGCGATGGACGGGTGCGCACCTCTCCGGCGCGAATTCGGCAGGTAAAGCACGGAGATAACCCGTGGTACGAAGTGGTGCTTGTGGAGGGTCGAAATCGCGAGCTCCGCAAGATGTTTGAAGAGATTGGGCACTTTGTGGAGAAGATCAGGCGGGTGGGCTATGGGCCGCTGGTTCTCGACCAAGAGCCCGGGAAACTGCGCGAGTTGGATGAGCATGAACTGATGCTGCTGCGGAAGGCGGCGGACGGGACCCTGAAGACGGCGAGGAACAAAGCGGCGACCAAGGTGAGGTTTGAGGACTCGCTGCCGCCGGAAAAGCCGGCGTTTCGCCCAGGAGGCGGGAAGCCCGGGGCGTGGAAGAAGGACGCGGGGAAGAAAGCGTTTGGCGGTGCAGCTCCGCAGCGCAGGCCGGCGAGTTCAAAGCCGTATAAGACCGGGGCTGAGGAAGGGAGGACCTTCGAGGCGAAGCCGTTTGGCAGGACGGGCGAAGGCAGTCCGTTCGCGGGCAAAACCTTTGAGAAGCGCAAGCCGTTTGGGGCGGGAAAGCCCGCATTTGGGAGGAGCGCAGATCGGCCTGGGCAGAGCTCGGGAGCAAGGCCAGAATGGAAGCGGGACGAAAGACCAGCAAGGCCGCCGCAGCGGTTTGGCGCGGGAGCGAGTGGCGCGGGTCCGGCTGGCGAAGGCCAGCGGCCGGGCAGGCCGTTTGCGGGGAAGTCCTTTGGAGACAGGCCTAGCGGCGGCCGTACGTATGGAGCAAAGCCGGCATTTGGCAAGCCGTTCGCGGGCAAGCCTGCGCAAGGCGGCAGCTTTGGAGACAGGCCAAGGACCGGATCTTTTGGCGACAAGCCGCGTGGTGGGTTCAGCGAGAGGCCCGCAGACCGAAGCTTCGGAGACAAGCCGGCTGGGAGGAGTTTTCCTGATAAGCCCTCGGGTGGGGGCAGCTTTGGCGCGAAGCCAGCGTGGAAGAAGTCCGGAGAGCGGCCTGAAGGTGGATTTGGGCGGAAGGCTGGCGGAAGCGAGAGACCGCAGTTCAAGCGGGAGTTCAAGCCGCGGCTCCCGGCTGCGCGCGAAGTTGATGAGCCGATGAGCTTTGAGCCACGGAAGCCTTCGCGGCTGCGGATTGAGCCTGTTGAGCATACGGAGCGGCGCGAAGATACGAGGCCTGGGGGTTCCAGACAGGAGCGCAGTGGTGGGGTCCGGGATTTCAAACCAAGGCCTTATACGCCGCGGCCGGATAGTGGCCGCAGTGGCGCCGGGCGGACGAGCGGAGGTGGTGGAGCGAGGTTTACTGGGCGGGCGAGTGGAGGCAGGCCGAGTTTTGGCCGAGCTGACAGCGGCCGCGGTGATTCTCCTCGGCCATTCCGGGGAGAGGGTGGATTGCCCAGAGCGGCTAGTACCAGCAGCGGGAAACCACGCGCTGGGGGCCCCAGGCCGAGCAGCAGGGCGGGTAAGCCGGCTGGCGCGGGATGGAAGCCAAAGCCGGGCGGAAGACCTGGAGGGAAGCCGGGATTCAAGTCAGGGCCGCGGCCGGGTGGCGGCTTCAAGGGGAAGCCGGGCGGGAAGCGGCGGGATTAGGCCAGGTGGCAATGATTGCTACGATCCCACTCATCGCGATAAAGCTGCGATGAATGGGGCACAGTGTGGGCACAGTGCGGGACCGGGACGACTGGTTACGGGCAGCGCTGATACCGAATGCGGCTTAGAAGCATCTGAAGGAGCATGAGCATGGAAAAGGCGACATTTGGAGCAGGATGCTTCTGGGGTGTGGAGGCAGCGTTTGCCGCGATACCGGGGGTGAAGGCAACGGCAGTGGGCTACGAGGGCGGAAGCCTGGAGCGTCCGACCTATCATGACGTGTGCACGGATTCAACCGGGCACGCCGAGGTGGTGGAGCTGGATTTTGACCCGTCCGAGGTGAGCTATGAGCGGCTGCTGGACGCGTTTTTTGAGCTGCACGACCCGACTACGCTGAACCGGCAGGGGCCGGACTGGGGAACTCAGTACCGGTCGGCGATCTTCTTTCACTCACCGGAGCAGGAAGCAGCGGCGAAGGCGAAGATTGAGCAGCTGACGGTTGAAGGGCGATACAAGCCGAAGCGGGTTGTGACCAAGGTGGAAGCGGCGCAGACCTTCTGGCGGGCGGAGGAATACCACCAGCGGTACCTGGAGAAGCGTGGGCAGGCTAGCTGCCATATCTAGGGCTTTTCTGGACGGCGCTGCGAAAGGCATGCCTCAGGGGCTAAAGAGGCTGCGGAAAGACTCCTATTAGAAGGCGAAGGGCGCCGAGGAATATCCCGCAGGGGCTAAAGCCCTTGTCATTTTGTTGGCTTTTGCGGCACGGATGAATCCGTGCCCTGATACAAAGCCTCGACTCCAGCGAGTTATTCCGTAACCTGTAAAGCCCAAGCTCGAATTGAGGAGCTTTGCGGCACGGATAAATCGGTGCCCTGATACCAGGCTTTTGGGCCCAGCAGAGTCTCAGGCGCCTAGCCAAGGCAAGCGCGGTTTTGCTTGCGCAAGGTGCATTTCGTTGCGCTGCGAATGGGATTAGCTGGTGGCAGGCTCGTCTGGAGTGGGTTCGGCGAGCGCTTCTGCTTCAGCAGGCACATCCGGGTCGGAGGGCGGGGCAGAGGCGGCGGACCCCGGCTCATTTAACCAAAGACAGACGATCCACCAGACGAGGACAGCGATTTGAAGAGCTCGGTTGGCATTGAAGAGCCTGTCACGGAGATCGAGGACCTTCTGCAGTTCTGCCTGGCTGTGGGGAGCTGCGCTTTTGGCGATAAACTGCCAGATGGTTGGGACCGCGAGACTGCCAATGGATATGGTGGAGAGGCCGATGACGATGCGCTGGATGTGGCTCTTCCAGGGGGCCTTGTAATGGCGGCCGAAGATGACGACCATGAGGCCAAGCTCGATGTTTAAGAGGTCAACGAGTAAGGCGGTCTTCTGAGCGATGAGTTGGAGGACCCGCAGAGCGGCGACCTGAGACTCGGCGGTGAGGGTTTTCCAAGAGGGCCAGAGGCCCCACATGGACATGATGCCGGCAGTGACCAGCAGCAGCCCGACGAGGTTGACGATGAACTGCGGGCGGCGCACTCCGACAAAGGCCTGGCGGGCGAGCTCGACGATGACCAGGAGACCCAGGAGGGCCACAACGTCAGAGAGGACGATGATGACGGTGGCGAAAGTGAGCGGGGGCAGGCGCTGGAATAGCTCACGCTGGCAGAGCATATTGAATGCCGCGGCTACGATGCTGGCGGTGAACCAGGGGAAGCGGTGAGCCCGGTCGCGGCCAAGGAGAACCACCATGAGGACGAGCTGCGCCGCGAAGGTGAGGGTCCAGAGGACCTGAATTGCCGTGAAATGCCAATCGAAGTGCATTTGAGCCTTGTCTGAGGCGCGCGGTTGTGGAGCGGGCCTCCTGGATAAGTTTAACTGGATGAAGGGGCGGGCGGGGAGATGCGCCGTGAGCGATTTCTGAAGTTGGGCAGGAGGCTCGAGCAGCTCGAACGCATTCTAAATGCAAAAATGCGCTATTCTTGAAGAGCGCGCCCGTAGCTCAGCTGGATAGAGAAACTGGCTACGAACCAGTAGGTCGGGCGTTCGAATCGCTCCGGGCGCAC
>PMXB01000339.1 GCA_003165935.1 Acidobacteriaceae bacterium
GCCACCAACGGGCGTGGCCCATGGTGGAACGGCGGCGCATCGCACATGAACGCCGCCTATCCGAAATCCTGGTTCGACCGTTTGGGGCTGGTTTCGTTGCTGGAAGCTCGGCAACGTCTTACATCTGCTTCATGAACCGCCGGATGCCGAACGGCACGTCCTGTGGTGTGGGAGGACGGCGGGAGTGATCCCGCCTCCTACCCGATGATAAGCAAGTGCGGAAGATTTGCCGGAGGGAGGAACTGTTGAGCGCGGGCGGTGGTTAGAAGGTAAGGGCGGCGGGTTTGACGGGATGAAAAGGGGTGGGCGCGCACGGGTTAGGATGAACCGATGGCGACTCCGATTGCATGTGTCGGCGAAGTTCCTGAGGCACTGGCTCGGCTGGCTGATCAGCCGCGTGTATTGGTGCGGCGGGGCGGCATGCCGCGGGAGGGTGGGCGCTGCGTCGTGTACTGGATGCAGCGGGCAGTGCGGATCGAAGACAATCCTGCGCTGGATGTAGCCATTGAATCTGGAAACCTGCTGGGGCTGCCGGTGGTGGTTTATTTCCAGGTGATTCCGAACTATCCCAACGCGAATTTAAGGCACTACCACTTTTTGCAGCAGGGGTTGCGGGATGTAGAGCAGGATGCGGCAGAGCGCGGGGTGGGGTTCGTGGTGCGGCGGGCCGCGGGGCAGGGCAAGGGAGCCACGCTAGAGGGGTTCCTGGAGGAGGTGCAGGCGGCGCTGGTGGTGGGGGATGAGAATCCGTGCCGGGAGCCTGAGCGGTGGCGCAAGGTGCTTGCAGGGCGGCTCAGAGTGCCATTCTGGACGGTGGATGCGGATGTGGTGGTGCCATCGCGGGTATTCGGGCGAAGTTTTGTGTTGCTGCATCATTTTCGGCCCCATTTGAAGCGGGAGTTGCCGAACTTTCTGGTGGAACACCTAATCCCGGCGCCGTTGAAGCGCTGGCATGCGCCGAAGGGCCTCGAAGGATGGGATCTGAGGCGGGAGGTTACAGAGGGATTTACGGCTCTGGACCAGAGTGTTGGGCCGGTGGACAGCTTTACCGGAGGAACGCACGCGGCTCTGAATCGGCTGGGCGAGTTCGTGAACGTCGAGTTGAAGGATTACGGAGAAAAGCGGAATCATCCGGAGGTGCTGGGCACGAGCCGGCTTTCGCCGTATCTGCATTTTGGAAACATCGGGCCGATCACGATTGCGCTGGCGGTGAGGAAAGCGGCGGCGGAAGGGAAGGCGGATGAGGCTGCCGCGGAGAAGTACCTGGACGAACTGATTGGATGGAGGGAGTTGGCGGTGCTGTTTGTGCGGCATGAGCCGAATTACGACAACTGGGAGTGTGCTGCGCCGTGGGCGCGGCACTCGCTGGTGGAGCACGCGCAGGATCCGCGTCCGCACCGCTATTCGCTGGAACAACTGGAGCGAGGAGAGACTCAGGACGAGTTGTGGAATGCCGGCCAGATGCAGATGGTGAACACGGGCTGGATGCACAACTACATGCGGATGTACTGGGCGAAGAGGATTCTTGAATGGGCCCCCAACCCGGCGACTGCGTTTGACTGGGCGGTGATTCTGAACGACCGGTACGAGTTGGATGGACGCGACCCGAACGGATATGCGGGGATTGCGTGGGCGATTGTTGGGCGGCACGACCGGCCGTGGTTCAATCGGCCGATCTTTGGGCTGGTACGGACAATGATGGAAGGATCGACGCGGAAGAAGTTCGACGCGGAAGCGTATATCAGTCAAAATCGCGGGGCTTGAGGCGATGTGAGGTGGCTCCGCGGGGTGTGTGCCGTTTTCGTACTATAATTCTGGCAATTCCAAACCCGGAAGCTGCGTGTTCTGCACGTTCAATTCGATTGGGTTCCTGTGAATGCTCCCTCGGAAGATAGGAGAGGAGATGCAGGAATCGGAGCTCGGATGTGTGCGGTTATGCAGCTTAATGGGAAACCGTTTGCTCGTTCTGCTTTGACTGGAGCAACCTCGAGAGAAAATCTGGACGGGCGTGCTCCCTTCCCCGGCACGGTTGGGGCAGCAATTCTCTGTGTCCTATTCGCTGGTGGTCTTGGTTTTTCAGTTCTTCAGGCCACTGGTCTGGCTGAAACGGAAGTGCACCCGAATACTACACCGACTTCTGGCACGCAATCGGCGGTGAAGGCTCAATCGGTTCCTCCGCTGGTAAGGGCGGCGCGACGGTTTCTGGCGCAGCGGGGAATGGTTGCGGGAAAATCGGTCCTTTTGGGCACAGGCAGACTCCACGCGAAGGCGACCCTGGCGCGCCTCATGGCGACGGGTGCAACGACCCCTCTGTCCACATGGATTGCATTTGGACCTACCGCGGTGGAGACACCGAGCTATGGATTGGTCACGGGCAGGGTTTCAGCATTGGCGCTGGACCCTGCGGACTTGGGCGGAAACACGCTCTACGTTGGGACGACGGGCGGGGGTGTGTGGAAGGCGTTCAATGCCGCTGCATCGGCTCCAGGGGCGATCAGCTTCACTCCATTGACAGATGGGTTGGAGGCTTTGAGCAGCGCTCAGGACGCATCCCTGAGCATCGGGGCCCTGACGGTGCAGCCGCAGGGCACGGGAGTGATTCTTGCGGGGACGGGCGACCCAAACAACGTATCCGACTCGTACTATGGCGGGGGAATTCTGCGGTCGGCGGATGGGGGACAGACCTGGAGCGTGACCCAGCGTACATCTGACCTGGGGAACAATTGCGCAGGAACGCAGGCCTACAGTTTTGTGGGGGAGGGATTCGGGGGCTTTGCATGGAGCAGCACCAACCCGCAACTGGTTGTTGCCGCGGTTTCTTCGGCCAATGAAGGGACCCTGGTAAACGCTCAATGGCCTGGAGTGAGCTACGAGGGGCTTTACTACTCGACGGATGCCGGTGTTTGCTGGAATCTGGCAACGATCACGGATGGTGCTGGCACAGACGTTCAGGGGCCCAATGACAGGCTCACGGCGCCGGACGGCAATGGAGCCACGTCGGTTGTGTGGAATCCGGTGCGGCAGATGTTCTTTGCGGCGGTTCGATTCCACGGGTATTACCAGTCCTACGATGGAGAGACATGGACACGGATCGCTCAACAACCGGGCGTAGGGCTGACAGCGTTGTCCTGCCCTACCAATCCGCTGCAAACCGGCTCAATCGCCTGCCCAATCTTTCGAGGAACGCTGGCGGTTGATCCGTTCACCGGGGACACCTTTGCATGGACCGTGGACGCGAACAACCAGGACCAGGGGCTGTGGCAGGATCAGTGCGCGATTGCCGCAGGGGCATGTACCAACACAACACCGACATTTGCCCGGCAGTGGAATACGCAGGCTCTGGAGACGAATACAACACTCGGCGCGGCAACGATTGACAACGGCGATTACACGCTTGCGCTGGCGGCGGCGCCGACCGCACCGGCACAGGGTCAGGACACCATTCTGCTGGCAGGGGCGGAAGATCTTTGGCGATGCAGCCTGGCCGCAGGCTGCGTTTGGCGGAACACGACCAATGCAGCCACGTGCATGAGCGCGCAGGTGGCGAGCTTTCAACATGCGCTGGTTTGGAGCCCTACGAATCCGCAGGAGATGTTTGTGGGCAACGACAGCGGATTGTGGCGTTCGATGGACGGGATTGCAGAGAATGGGGCGGTATGCAGCGCGAGCGACGCATCGCATTTCCAGAATTTGAATGGCACGCTTGGATCTCTTTCCGATGTCGTGAGCCTGGCGCAGGATCCATCAGAGACCTCTTCGCTGATGGCGGGACTGGGGGTGAATGGCACCGCGGGAATCAAGACTGAGATTGGCCCAGTCGCGGAGTGGCCGCAGATTCTCGGCGGGGATGGCGGAGCGGTGGCAATCGATCCGCGCGAACACACCAATTGGTATGTGAATACTGAGCCTGGCGTGTCGATTTATAGGTGTTCGCAGGAGGCAGGATGCACTGCGGCGGACTTTGGAGCGACTCCAGTGGTGACGGATGCGGACGTGGGCGGGGATGGGTATTCCATGGAGGTTCCGGCTCCGTTTCTTGTGGACCCTGCGGACGGGACTCAACTGCTGATCGGGACATGCAGGGTGTGGCGCGGGCCGGCGGTGGGAGGCGGATGGAACAGCTCGAACGCAATCAGCCCCATTCTGGATGACCAGAATTCCGCGAGTGCCTGCAACGGAGATGGGCTCATAAGGTCAATCGCTGCGATGCCGGTTCAGGGGCAGGAAGTGATCTACGTGGGCATGCATGGGACGGCAGATGGGGGTGGAAATCTGGCGGGTCATGTACTGCGCGCAGCGCTTCTTCCGAACGGCGCAGAGCCGGTGTGGACGGATCTGACACTGAATCCAGTCCAAAACGAAAACGACCCGCGGCACGGCATGAACGCTTATGGGCAGGATATATCGAGCATCTTTATCGACAGCCATGATGCGACGGGGAATACGGTTTACGTGACAGTGGAGGGAGCGCCGAATGCCGCGGAGACAATCAGGACGGTTTACCGTTCGGCAGATGGCGGGGCTCATTGGGCATTCCTCGATTCAAACCTGCCGGAATCGCCGGCCAATGCCGTGGTGGTGGATCCGCAAGACGCCAACACGGTGTACGTGGCATTGGATACAGGAGTCTGGTTTACGACGCAGGGAGGGACTGGGGGTTGCATCAACCCGCAGATGCCATGTTGGTCGGAGTTTGGGACTGGGCTCCCTGTAGCGCCCGTTGTTGGACTGATTGCGTTTTCGTCGACTGCTCAAGCCCGCGTTCTAACCGCAGCGACGTATGGACGAGGAGTGTGGCAGACGCCGCTGTGGACTGCAGAGACAGGATTGACGACGGTCCAGTTGGTTCCTGGTGGATTGACCTTCGCAGATCAGGCAGTGGGGACGGTGAGCAGCAAACGGGAGGTGACACTGACCAACACAGGAAACCTGGGACTGACGATCACCGGGGTTGTGCCGAACGGAAACTTTGGCGAGACCGATAACTGTGCCAATTCCACGATTGCTCCCGGGGCAAGCTGTACTTTAGAAGTAACATTTGCGCCACAGGCTACGGACAGCCTGTACGGTGAGATTGTTGTGAGCGCCAATGTGTACGCGGGGCAGTTCGCGATCAATTTGAGCGGAATCGGGATCCCAGCCGGCGCCATCACCCTGAATCCGGGGAGCGTGGACTTTGGGCCGGTGGATATCGGGAGCAGTTCGGCTGCGACAACGGTGGAAGCTTCGAACGGGGGCAGTCAACCGGTCACGTTCACTGCGATCACAGTCACGGGTCCATTTTCGGTTTCAACAAGTGCAACGAACGCCTGCGGTACGGGCGCACTGGCCCCGACAAACTCATGTCCGGTGGCCGTGGAGTTCACGCCAACTCAATCAGGAGCGGCGGCAGGGACGCTTACGTTCAACGATAGCGTTGGTACTCAAACGATTTTGCTGAGTGGAAGCGGACTGGCGGGGGCGACCGACAGCCTGATCCCGAGCTCGGTGTCATTTCCGGATACAGCCGAGGGCCAGCTTTCGCCGGTGGAAACCGTCACGGTGACGAATACGGGGGATCTGCCGCTTACATCTATTCTTTTCTCAGTGACCGGGCAGTTCGTAATTGCGAACTCAGGCACAGGCACGAGTACTGGCACATGCAACGGTACGCTGGTAGCGCACGCGAGCTGCGGAATCAACATTCAATTTGCTCCGAGCCAACTTGGGGGTCTGGCAGGCTCGTTGACCATCAGCGATATCCTGCGGACGCAGAGTGTTCCTCTCTCGGGTACGGGGGTTGAACCGCCGGCTCTGGGAGTGACCCCGGCCACCTTGACGTTTCCGTCGCAGCAACCCGGCGTAACAAGCGCACCTGAAGCGGTGACGGTGACGAACATCGGAGGTGCGATGCTGACGGGTCTGAATGCGCAGATCTTGGGGACACCGACTGCTGTGTTCTCGATTTCGGGAACGTCGTGCGGCGCGACGCTGGCGGCCGGAGCGAGTTGCGTGATGCAGGTGGTTTTCAATCCGGCAACGACGGGTGGAAGCGCAGGGACTTTGAATATCTCCTCTTCATCGCCCGGCGTGGCAGCGGTGGATGTGGGACTTAGCGGGACGGGGCAGACTGCATCGGGCCTGAACATAAGTCCAGCAACGTTGAGCTTTGGAGCGGTGGCGCAGGGAGGGACGAGCGCGGCGCAGACGGTGACCATCAGCAACACGAGCGCGTATGCGGCTTCAGTGCTTTCGGTTGGAGTGAGCCAGGGGTTCAGCTGGACGCAGTACACGTGCACGGGGTCGCTGGCGGCGGGGACGAGTTGTACGGTCGGGGTATCGTTCTCACCCACAGCCACGGGCACGGCCACGGGCACATTGACGGTAAGTTCGGCCTCGATTGCGACGGCGGCAACAGTGACGTTAGGTGGGACCGGAGCGGTGGGAGCGAGCCTTCAGGTGTCACCGGCTTCGATCAGTTTTTCGGCGACTGGGGTGGGGCAGAACAGTTCTGCAACGACGGTTACGGTGACGAATCAGGGAACCGTCGAGAGCGTGACGGGGCTGGCGCTCACTGCGTCTGCGGGCTTCACGCTGGTGAATAACACCTGTGCGGCGACTCTGGCCGCGGGGACGAGCTGTACGGTGGGCGTGGATTTTGTCCCAACAAGTGCAGGGCCTACTTCAGGGAGCCTAACCGTGGCGGCAACCGGCTTGCCCAGCCAATCGATAGCATTGCAGGGAACTGGATTCGATTTCACGATTGCTGTTTCCGGGGCGAGTTCACAGACGGTTTCAAGCGGACTGACTGCGAACTACACGCTGGTGCTGATGACAATGAGCGGATCCGGGGCTACGTTTGCGTTGAGTTGCGATAAGCTGCCGGCGAATGCTTCGTGCGTGTTCACGCCGGTGAGCCCGACAGTTGGATCCGGGGCGACGGGAAATGTAGGGGTGCAGATATCAACGGGGACCCTTGCGGCAAGGGTGAGGGGCGAGAGCAGGGGATGGCCCTTAGCGCCGTTGGTGTGTGGAGTGGTTCTCTTTGCGCTGGGTTGGCGGAAGGGGCGCAACGCGCTGCTGTTGTGTGGGCTGGCGTTTGTGCTTGGGGCAGGAGTGACGAGCTGCACGAGTGCGGGGACGAAGTCGGGCGGGGGGTCTGGTGGCGAGGGCGGTGGGGGTGGATCAACATCGACGCCAGCGGGGTCGTATCAAGTGCCTGTGTCGGCGACGGCGGATGGGGTGCAGCACAGTGTGACGCTTACGCTGGTGGTGGATTGAGGGCGGACGTGCGGTTCTGTTTCGGCGGGTCGGTTGTGTGGCAACCTTCAGATAGCTGCCTATGCGCCAAGGTTCTGCAATGTCGTACCGGAACTGTTACGATTCCGTGCATAGGCCATGACAGAACCCTCCAAACGGGCCATAAGTTGGAAACGTATCGCGACCGCGCTGGCGACTGTGTTCGGGCTGGTTTTCTTGCTCGTAACATGGATCGGACCGTTCTATGAAGCGCGTTTGATGGAAGAGACTGAGTCTGAGGTCTTGCCAAAGCCTTTGCCTGACACGGCCGACGCGAGTGACGCTACGGTGCGAGTGAAGCGCCTGGGTGTCTCATTTGGTGTCCCCTGGGATGAAACGGACACTTCTAAAATGAAAGAAAGCAAGTCTGGCATATTGATTCTTACGAATGGGCTTATGATATCGGTTTCTCGGCCGCCGGGTGTACTCGATGCCGTCAAGTCTTTAGAAGGGTCCCACGGCGCGGCGTTGCGCTTTGAATTGGGGGATCAGGCACTAAGTTCCAATTTCGCCTTGATTTCAGCGGCGGTCTCGACGAGAGTAAGCGATGCGAAGTGGTGGCACACCCCTATCTACAACCGCAAGATCGCCTTCCTTTTAAGTTTAAAGATGTGGCGCTTCGGACTTTCCGAAGGGTGCAATCAAGTTCCGATCTTCGGGTTCAGCAAGGGGCGGGTCCGAGGTTTTCAAGTCGGTGATCCTCTCAAGGAAAGAGTCGTTAGACTCATCCTGTTTGAAGAGACTGGTCGGGAGTGTCGAATCGATCTGCTGAAGTTCGACGGGGACTTCTCTCAGGCACAGATTAACGCCCTTATTGCATCACTGCAGTTCAAGAGCTAGATGCAACCGGCGGATCGACCGAAAACTTTTGAATTCTCGTATTACCGCGACCTGCAAACTGTACCGTTGCCAGCAGGTCGCGGCTGTTGGGGTTGGGTTGATTCGGCGGATATACTTTAGCTTCGAAGCATCCGAAATCGGAATTGCATTCGCGGGACGCCAGGACTCGGGTGCCGGGTTAGTGTGCCTAAAAAGGGGAGATCACGCAATGGCGGATCAGGTGACAGTCGAGGTTGTAGCGCGGGTTGCCGAGCTGGCGAATCTGGAGCTGACCCAGGAGGAAACCGTTGCGATGGCGCGGGATTTGAACTCGATTCTGGGTTACGTGGCCCAACTGAGTGAGCTGGATACGAGCGACGTGGAACCGCTGGCGCAGGTGACGGAATTGATGCAGGCGGGCGGGGGACGATTGCGGGAGGATGCAGTGACGCCGTCGTTGGATCGCGCGGCGGTGATGAGCCAGGCGCCTGAGACAGACGGGACATTCTTCAAAGTGCCTAAGGTGATTGAGCGATGAAGTACACGGAGAAGCCGAAGACGCTGAAGCAATTGCGTGTGGAGATTGAGACGGGCGCGACGAAGGCGACTGACCTGGCGAACAGCTACTTCGAGCGGATCGAGCGGATCAATCCAGACCTGAACGTCTATCTTCAGCTTTCAAAGGATCGGGCGTTGGAGCAGGCTGAGCGCGTGGATGGGCTTGCCGCGAAGGGCGACCCGCTGCCGGTCTTAGCGGGCATTCCGGTCGGGATCAAAGACGTAATGGTTGTGAAGGGGATTCCGTCGACGGCGGGGTCGAGGATTCTGAAGGACTATCGTCCACCCTACGACGCGCCAGCAGTGGCGAGGCTTGAGGCAGCGGGGGCGGTGGTGCTGGGCAAGCTGAACTGCGATGAGTTTGCGATGGGCTCGTCGAACGAGAACTCGGCGTATGGGCCGGTGCGAAACCCAGTCGATACGGAGCGAGTTCCGGGCGGTTCAAGCGGTGGATCGGCGGCGGCGGTGGCTGCAAACATGGCCGTCGCAACGCTTGGTAGCGATACCGGCGGATCGATTCGCCAGCCTGCTAGTTTTTGCGGTGTTGTAGGCGTATTGCCTACATGGGGGCGGGTGTCGCGGTATGGCCTGATAGCGTTCGCATCGTCTCTGGATCGTATTGGACCATTTGCCGGGAACGTGCGCGACGCGGCCACAATGCTGGGGGTGATTGCGGGGTTCGATCCCAAGGACGCAACCAGCCTGGATGCGCCGGTGGATGACTACGCCGCGGAGTGCGACAAGCCGGTGGAAGGGATGCGCATCGGGGTGCCGGCGGAGTATTTTGGCGAGGGTCTTGACCCGGAGGTTCGGTCGGCGATTGAAGATGGGATTGCGAAGTTGAAGGCGGCGGGATGCACGATCAAGCCGGTCTCGCTGCCGAATACAAAGTATGCGATTCCGACTTACTACCTGGTGGCTACAGCCGAGGCGAGCGCGAACCTTGCGCGATTTGATGGGGTTAGGTATGGCTACCGGTCGCCTTCGTCGGAGAACCTGGCCGGGATGTACCGGCACTCCCGGGAGGAAGGATTTGGGGCCGAGGTAAAGCGGCGGATCATGTTGGGGACGTATGCGCTCAGCGCGGGATACTACGACGCGTACTACCTGAAGGCACAGCAGGTGCGCAGGCTGCTGGCTGAAGAGTTCCAGCGAGCATTTGCCGACGTGGATGCGATTGTGACGCCGACCGCGCCGACGCCGGCATTCAAGCTAGGCGAGAAGACGGGCGATCCGCT
>PMXB01000184.1 GCA_003165935.1 Acidobacteriaceae bacterium
GTCGGCCCGAAGCTGTACACCTTGCCCAGCGCCAGCGCCGTCGCCTCCACGTAGAGCTGCCCGCTCTGCGTCAGGTACGCGGGATCGCCGAAGTAGTCCACCGGAAACAATGTCGAAGTGCCTTCGCACGCCGCCGGCGTCAGAATCGGCGGATCGGTGCGGATGAACCCATTTGTGTCAAAGTACTCCGCCGCCGCCCGCATGATCTCCGCCCGTATCCGCAAAATCGCCGACTGCCGCGGAGTCCGCACCCATAAATGTCGATGCTCCATCAGGAAATCCACGCCGTGTTCCTTCAGCGTGATCGGGTAGGGGTCGCTCTCCGGAACCCGCTGCACCACTTCCACGCCTTCCACGTCCAGCTCGTAGCCGCCCGGCGCGCGCTTGTCCGCGCGCACCTTCCCGGTCACAATCACGCTCGACTCCTGCGTCAGCCCTTTCAGCGCCGCAAACACCTCCGGCGCAACGCTCTTCACGTGCGCCACCCCCTGCACCGTCCCCGTCCCATCGCGAAAAATCGGAAACACCAGCTTCCCACTCTCGCGCAGGTTATACAACCACCCCCGCAGCCTCACCGTCTGCCCCTCATGCTGGCCAAGCGTGGCAATGGTCGCCACTGGTATGGCAGCGGACGCCGCCGCTGTTACGGTTGTTTGCGTGTTCGCCTCTGCCGCAGGTGTTCCTGCTGAGGTCTCTGGCACTGAAGTCTCTGGCACTGAATCAGACATAGATAAATTCCTCAACCAGCCAGCCCAATCACCACCGCCAGCCGGACTCTCCAGCATAAACCGCCCCGCTGCGCTGAGGGGCCGCTCGCGGTTGACTGCCCTCCGACAACACCGACCGTCAAGGACTCCCCGCTTTCAGGAAGCAGCCCCGCGCGAATTCTGAATAGAGGTACAATTCCTGATCTAGTTCGGAGACTTGTAATGAAGACCGTTTTGACTGCACTTGCACTTGCTCTGCTTACTACTGCGGCAATGCAAGGGATACGCGGAAGTGCCCAGGAAACTCCAGCAAAACAACACAGGCCCCCTGCGCCATTGCAAGCGCAGCGCCCACTGACTCAATTTGATCGCTACTTTTCGTTTCGGGCCGGCCAAGCGCGCTCATACATTGTCCACGGCGAATCGGGGGTTGGCTCTGGACAAAATGTCCATTTGGAGCCGATCCAAGGCAGTTACACCGAAACCGTTCTGTCAGTCCGAACAATCGCACCTTCGATACGAATTGTTGAGGTCAAAATAGTTGGGAGCGGGCCCTACCATACGGACTGCATCAATGATGCCGCTGATAAAAAACGGCCCGCATGGATTCTTTGGTACGTAGCGCATGATAACCGCGTGTTCGAGGTGTGCACACGTGAGGGTGTGGACGCGCTGGAACGCAACCTGCAAAGTTCTCCTTCCGGCCTCAACTCAGTAGACGGTCCCGAGTATGTGTTGCCATTTCAAGTTGGCGCTACATGGGGCGCAGACCCTGACACGCCAAAACGAGAGGACACCTTCTATGAATGGTCTGTAGAGGAGAGGAGAAAGGCCAAAGTTCCCGCAGGCAAATATGAAGGTTGCTTTCAAATGATCTATCGGACGATCCCAGATCACTTGTTACGAACGGTCTGTCCCGGTGTCGGTCTGGTTGCCGAAGAGTATACGCACCACGGATGGACGAACCACTACCGGATCGAACTTGCGAAAGTGACGTCACCAGAAAACGCGAGCAAGTGATTGCACCTAAGATCCGCCTACCACCACCGCCAGCGCCTCATCCACCGTCGGGCATTCATACCCAAACCCCGCCTCCACCAGCTTCCCCGGCACCGCCCGCGTACTCCCCAGCAGCGCCTCATCGGCCATCTCGCCAAACATCAACCGCAGCGCAAATGCAGGCACCGGCATCACCGCCGGCCGATGCACCGCCCGCCCCAGCGCCCGCGTAAACTCCGCATTCGTCACCGGATTCGGCGCCGTCACATTCACCGCCCCGCTCAGCGTCTCAGTCTTCATCGCAAACAGAATCGCCCTCACTGCATCCCCAAGCCCAATCCAGCTCATCCACTGCCGCCCCGACCCCAGGCGCCCGCCCAGCCCCAGTCGAAACACCGGCAGCATCTTCTTCAGCGCACCCTCCCGCCCCAGCACCACCCCCAGCCGCAGATGCACCACCCGAATCCCCGCCCTGTCCGCCGCCTCGCTAGCTGCTTCCCACTTTTGGCAGATCTCCGGCAAATACCCCTCGCCCGCGCTCGCCCCCTCATCCAGCACCTCATCCCCGCGCTCGCCGTAGAATCCCGTCGCCGAAGCCACCAGCAACGTCTTCGGCGGCCGCCTCAGCCCCGCCAGCAACTTGGCCAGCACCCGCGTGCTCTCCACCCGGCTCGACTCAATCTCCCTCTTGTACTCCGCCGTCCAGCGCCTCTCGCTCAGGTTCACCCCAGAAAGATGAACGGCGGCTTCCAACCCCTCCAGGCAATCGATTGGTCCCCTGATCGGCGGACTCTGGCTGGGGTCCCATTCGATCTCGCTCGGGCCGCGCGCAGCCCGCCGCACCAGTTGCACAACTCGCGAAGAGCATCCCTCAGGGGCTAAAGCCCCGTTCATTTTGTCGGTGCTATCGGCACGGCTAAAGCCATGCCCTGATACAGAGCTTCTCCCGCCGAGCCTTTCCAAAGCTTGTTCAACTCCGTTTTCAGCCAGCGCCGCCCGCAGCGCCGTCCCCACCATCCCGGAGCTGCCCGAGCAAAGCACCCGCGCCCCGGAACTTCCCATACCGGCTCCGCCCTTATTCGTGAGATCGATTGTCTTTTCCCCCTGATGAATACAATAGCCGCTATCCACCAAACCGATTTAGCCCCACAAGAAAAACTTTTGATCTTGGCAACTTTTGCCTCAAAGGAGCATCCTATACCTACCTCAGGAGGAACCCATGGTCGAGCCGGTGTTGATCAAGACCGAAGAAACTCAGAAAACCCAGGTCGATCCCGAGACCGCCGAGCGCTTCATTGCGGAAAAGCACATTGGCGAGCGCATCAAGCGCCTCCGCCTCAAAAAGTCCATGGGCCTGGTCGAACTCGGCAAGCATACCGGCCTATCCGCCAGCTTTCTTTCCCAGCTTGAAACCGGCCGCGTCGTCCCCACCCTCCGCAATCTCGCCCGCATCGCCATGGTCTTTTCCAAGGACCTGTCCTACTTTTTCGAGTCCGAGCCCACCGCCCTCTTCCGCGTTCATCGCCGCAAGGAGCGGGTCCGCCTTCCCCAGACAGGCGTCGATCTGCCCACATATTTCTTTGAGAGCCTGGGCTACATGGTCCCCGACCGCCACATGGACCCCTACTTCGCCGAGTTCATTCCCCTCACCCGCGATATGCTCCCCAAAGCCCACATGCATCCGGGCTTCGAGTTCCTCTATCTCCTCAATGGCGAGCTGTGTCTCCATCACGGCGAACACCAATGCGAACTCGAGCAAGGCGATGCGGTTTACTTCGATGCCGGTACGCCTCACTCCTACGAGTGCGTCGGCAAAAAGCCCGCTGAAGCCATCATCGTAACCATGCACCAACCCCCAGCCGTCCAGCCGCTATCCCTCCGTCCCGTCGGCGTCGTGACTCCCGGCCGTGTGGCCCCCACCACGCCAGCCCGCCCCGCTCGCCCCCGCGAATAGGGAATGCCGGTCTTTCTACAGATTTCCGTGCCCCATCCATTCGCGCTCTTTGCGAATGGGTGGGAGATCAACATTTCTCACATCTGCAAGAACGCGGAAAACGCTCTTGTCGGCGCGGTATCCTCAACCAAGACCTATCCCCATGCGCCTAATTCTCCCCGTTCTCCTCCTCAGCCTTCTTGTCCCCGCCTCAGCGCAGGCTCCGCCTCAACCTGCGTTGCCCGATCTTTCCACCGCGGAGGCCCTCGGCGCCGATCTCTTCGCCAACTCAGGCGCGGTCGGCATGGTCGTAGTCGTAGTCCGCGATGATCAAGTCTTCTTCCACGGCTATGGCGAAATCGCCCCCGATTCTCACATCGTCCCAACAGCCGATTCCGTCGTTCGCCTCTGTTCGCTCACCAAAATCTTCACCACTGACCTGCTCACAAAGCTGGTCAAGCAGCAGGTAGTCAAGCTCGACGACCCGCTCCAGCGTTACGCGCCAAAGCACACCCTCGTCCCCACAAACCACCAGTCCATCACGCTCGAAGACCTCGCCACCCACACCTCCGGCCTTCCTCGCGAACTCGGCTCCCGCCCCCGCAAGATCCCGCCTTTTGCCTATCCCGACTTCACCGCCCGCTGGCAGTGGCTTCCGCGCCAGAACCTCGCCGCGGTCCCCGGTTCTGAGGCCGTCTATTCCAACGTCGGCTTCGACCTGCTCAGCGACGCCCTCGAATCCGCCGCGCGTAAACCCTATGCGGCGCTTCTCGCCGAGCAAACCCTGAACCCGTTAGGCATGAGGCAAACCACCTACTATCCCAATGCCGTCCAGTGCGATCGCCTTCTCAAGGCAACGCACGACGATGGCCTCTGCGCCATTACCGAAGCCACCGAGGGCAGCGCAGGCCTCTACTCCACATCGGCCGACATGGCCACCTGGCTCAAATACCTGCTCGGCACAGGTCTTCCCGCGGTCCCGGCGCAGGACCCCGCTGCCCAGGCCGTCTACCTCGACCCGGCAAACCTCAAAAAACAAATCGGCCTCGACCATGCCGGCAAACCCAGCGGTATTGGCCTTGGCTGGATGCATCTGCTCCCGGCCAACGATCCATCCCACATCATCCAGAAGACCGGCGGCGGCGCGGGCTTCACCAGCTACATTGCTATGATTCCAGCCCATCACACGGCCATCTTCTTTTCATTCGCTGAGGGCGCCGGCTGGAAGCAAAACGTCTTCAAGGAAGCAAACAACATGCTGCTCGACCTTGCCGGGCTGCCGCCTTTGCCCGAGGAGCCTTTCAAGCCGAAATCAAGGCCACATCCGAAGCGCCATCATCACGCAGCGCAAACCTGACAAAACTCCGCAGCGACATCCGGCTTCCCGCTCACCCTTGCACATGGTCAAAGTAGGTCTGCACTTCAAGCCAGTTGTTCACGCGCGCATGCCCGGTCGCAGTCAAGTTATGCGGCGCGGTATACAGCAACCCTTGCCCCGTAAACCGCTCCAGGTTGCGCGGCAGATCGTCGATCAGGTAATCCGCCCGCAAAATGCTCTTGTTGCCGCAGAAGACATAATGCTGCGGCGGAATGAATGCAAAGTGCCGCTGCAGCCATCTGTACTTCGGCCCCAGCGAATTCGGCACTGTCATTGCCTGCGTCGCAATAAAAATCTCGAATCGCTTCGAAAGCTCTTCAAGCACTTCCTGGGAGCCTGGAATCACGTCGAGAACCTCAAAGAAGTCCTCTGCATCCAGGAAGGCACGCAGCTCCTTCTGCCGGTCGGCGGGAGCAACTTCCCACAACCCCTTGCCCACCAGATCTTCAGGCGTTACTTGTTCATCAAAAGCCTGGTTGTAGCGGCGCAGGTGCTCGGCCAGCGTATCGGCCATCACTTCATCCATGTCAACGCAGATCCGCAACACGTGCTAGTCTCCCGCGTGCGATTTGCGGACCGAATGTCCGGTCTGCGGTGCGGCGGCAGGCAGCGGCTCCTTGGGTGGGGCTGCCAACGCAGGATCAAAATAGAGCATCCGGCCGCAACTGTCACAGGTCAGCAGTTCGCCCTCGCGCAGTTGATTCCACATCTGCGGCCTTACCCCCATCCGGCAGCCATTGCACTGCTGATTCACGGCCTTGGCCATCGCCGTCCCGCGTGATCCGGTCAGCCGGTCAAAGCGCGTCAGCCACTCCGGCTCGATCAGCTTCCGCAGCGCCTCGCGCTCGCGCGTGTGCGCAGCCAGTTCCGCGTTCAAATCCCTTTGCCGTAATGCGATCCGCTCGCGCGTCTTCTCCAGCGCCCCGGCCAGAGTTTCTACTTGCGCGCGCTTGGCTGCAAGCGTTGCCTCCAGCGTCTCAGTCCGCTCCATGCTGGCCAGCTCTTCGTTCTCCAGCCGGTCAACCTCGTCTGTCGCAAACCGGATCTCATGCTCAATCGCGTTGGCCTGTTCCGGCGTCTTCACGTCGTCGAGTTGCGCTCGGAATCGTGTTGCCTTCTGCTTGTGCCCGGTAATCTCGCGCTCCAGCCTCGTGCGCAGTGTCTCTTCCCGGCTCAGCGAGTCGCTCGTCTCCGCAGCCTGCTTCTCGGCCCCGGCCAATGCGCCTAAAGCCTGAGATATCTCACCTGGCAACTCGCGCAACTCTTTGCCCAGTCGTGCGCGCTCTAATTCCACGCCTTGCAGCTTCACGAGGTTTTCAATGTGCTCTTGCATCCGTATCACGAAGTCTACGGCATTCCCCGTCTAACAAGCCACTGACTGCATCACACGGCATCCAACCTCATGAGGGCCAATGACCGGCTCTGCGAGAATAGTTCCAGCGCGGGAGGCTCACTCTTTGACGGAACCACCCACCCCGTTTTGGCGCAGGCACAAAGGTCTCAAATTGGTCGCATTGTCGATTGTCCTTGTCCTCATCGTGCTCGCCGGCGTCGCTGCGTTCCTCCTCCATCGAGCCGAGCCCTTCGTCCGCGCACGCATCGTAGAGGCCCTCCAACAGCACTTCCATGCCCGCGTCGAGCTCGACAGCTTTCACATGTCGCTCAAAGACGGCCTCAAGGCCGAAGGCCGCGGCCTGCGAATCTGGCCTCCGGCTCAGGTTGAAGGTGTCAACGTCCCCGCCGACAACCCGCCGGATCGGCCCCTCATCTCCCTGGCCGAATTCCGCTTTCAGGCGCCACTCCACTTTGAACGCGGCAAGCCCTTTCACATCTCCACTGTCGAGTTGAAAGGCCTCGAAGTCCATCTCCCGCCTCATTCTCACTTCATCCATCGCGCTGCCGTGCCCAATTCAGCCACATCTGGCTCTCCCGCGTCATTTGAGATCGAAACCATCAACTGCACCGGCACCAACCTGGTTCTTGAAACCGACAAGCCCGGCAAGCTTCCCCTTGAAATCCCCATAGCTCACCTCACCCTCACCCACGTCAGCTCCACCGGCCCCATGGACTTTGTCGCCGACCTCACCAATCCGCTCCCACGAGGCGCTGTCCACACCACCGGTAGCTTCGGTCCGTGGGTCGTCGCAGACCCCGGAGAGAGCCCCGTCGCCGGCCAATACACCTTCGACCACGCCGACCTCTCTGACTTCAAAGGCATCGCCGGAATCCTCTCCTCCACCGGCCAATTCCAGGGCACCCTGCGCCAACTCACTGCCGACGGCCAGACCAATACTCCCGACTTCCGTCTCACCGACTTCGGCCCCCCGCTCCCCCTCACCGCCACCTTCCATGCTCTTATCGACGCCACCAATGGCGACACCGTCCTCGATCCCGTCGACGCTACTCTCGGTCATTCCCACTTCACCCTTCACGGCCAGGTGGTTCGGGTAAAGCCATCTCAGCCCACATCTGATTCAGCCTCTTTCTCCTCTACTGGAGACGCCGGCTCCTCTTCCCCGGCTCCCGTTCCACTCGGCCAGGGCAAAGACATCGACTTCAAAATCGACATCGATCGCGCCCGTATCGAAGACTTCCTGCGCCTCACCAGCCACTCCGGCCCACCCGTTCTCACCGGCAATGTCACCACCAAAGCGCGCCTCCACATTCCTCCCGGAACAGAACCCGTTGAAAAGCGCCTCACCCTCAACGGATCTTTCCTCATCGACCAGGCCACCTTCACCAGCCAGAAAATTCAAGACGGCATCCGCCAGCTCAGCCTGCGTGGCCTGGGACACCCAAAAGAAATCAAATCTACTGACGCTGACAGCATTCGCTCCACCATGCTCGGCAACTTTCAGCTTTCCAACGGCGTTGTCACCCTCCCCGAGCTCACCTACACCGTCCCCGGCTCCACCATCAAGGTCAGCGGCACCTACGCCATCGACGCCGGCGCAATCAACTTCACCGGCACCGCCGACATGGAGGCCACCGTCTCGCAAATGATCGGCGGCTTCCTCGGCGCTCTCGCCAAACCCGCCGATCGCTTCTTTAAGAAAGATGGTGCGGGAACGGAACTCCCCTTCCACGTATCAGGCACGCGCGATGATCCCAAATTCGGCATAGACTTCAACCGCATGAAGAAAAAGTCCGCGCCCCAGTTTGACCCATCCTCCAACCCGCCCGCGGATCTGTACTCCCGCCCCGAACGCTAACCCCGCTCGCTGATTCCGCCCGAGCTGTTCTCCGCCTTCGTTCCGCTCTGTGTCAGGGCACGACTTCAGTCGTGCCGATAAACGCCACAAAATCTGTGGGCTTTAGCCCCTGCTAAAGATGGCACCTTCGTGAACAGCGCTTGCGCAGAGGTTCCTGAATTCCCCTGCTGACCCCGCCTGCGCAGTTCTCCGCCTCGTCGCCCTCTGCTAAAGTTTTCTCCTATGAAAAAGCGCGGCCTCCACTCACTCCTCCTCGCCATCTCATCTCTGCTCGCCTTCTCCTCCGCGCCCATCGCTTCCTTCAGCCAATCGCCAGCCCCGGCCCAAACGCCACCCGCTCCCCCCGCCTGGGCACAGCCCGGCTCCGCCACCCACACCCAGGTCGCTCCGCCCTCTGACTTTCACCGCCCCGCCACCACCACCGAAACACCCATCGGCATCTTTCAGGGCCAGTCCGACGTCGGCTCCGCCCTCGTCCCCGGCAGCGCCACCTTCGACCCCGCCAAAGGCGAATACACCATCAACTCTGCCGGCTACAACGTCTGGTATGTCCGCGACGAGTTCCGCTATCTCTGGCGTCGCGCGTCCGGAGACGTCTCCCTCGCCGCCGATGTCCGCTTCCCCGATCCCAACGGCTACGGCGACCGCAAGGCCGTCCTCGTCATTCGCCAGAGCCTCGACGACGACGCCAAAGAAGTGGTCGTCTCGCTCCACGGCGGAGGCATGATCTCCATCGCCCAGCGGCCTCAGAAAGGCCTCCGCGTCAACGACGTTGAATACCGCATCGCCAGCCGTGGTGGCCGTCCCGGCGGCGAATCGCCCGACAGCCTCGTCACCATCAACGCCCGCCGCATCGGCCTCGAAAAGCACGGCGACGCCTTCACCCTCTGGGTCTCGCTCGACGGCGAGCCCATGCGACCGTTCGGCCCGCCCATCCACCTACCCTTCGACGCCCCCTTCTACGTCGGCATCGGCTTCTGCTCCCACCTCCCCGACAAATCCGACACCGCCATCCTCTCCAACGTCCTCCTCGAACCCGCCGCCGGAAA
>PMXB01000272.1 GCA_003165935.1 Acidobacteriaceae bacterium
GGCCATGACGGGGATGGAGACGGTCTGAATGATCTGCTTGATGAGGGAAGGCTTGGCCATGCGGGCCACGCCGCCTTCGGCACGGATCATGGCGGGAACCCGCTCGAGGGCCATCACCGAGGTGGCGCCGGCTTCCTCGGCAATGCGGGCCTGCTCGACGTTCATCACGTCCATGATGACGCCGCCTTTGAGCATCTCGGCGAGACCAATCTTGAGGCGGAGGCTGGTGGAGGCGGGGGAAGGAGTTCCGTTCATATTTGTCATGGGCTCAACCTCTTAGGGTGCTTGTGCTCTGCAAGAAAAGTCCCTCAAATGGGGCCGCGCAGGGCGCAGGATGCAACACACTTCAGTGTAGCAGTGAATCGGGTGAGTGGTTTCGAAGGGTGGGAAGGGAGGAGCTGGCGCACTCATGAGTTTTTCCCAATTCTCCTGTCTCGTTTCTGGTCATCTTTCTGCCTCAAGGCACATCGATGGCAGCCGCACAACAAGTGTCTCCTCCGGCAAGCTTGCGCGGGGTTGTCGGGGGCCAGCGAACCGGAAACGAACCAGGCCGGCTGCCTGAGCCCGACGCCGAGCTTGCAAGCGCTGGACTGAGGGCTGCAGAGGCAGCGTTGATTCCCTCGACGGGCCGGGATCAGTCGCCGGGACAGCTCGTATTGAGCGCTCCCTTGGCGCGCATGCCGGTGGAGCTCGATGTGGCGGTTCCGGTCCCGGACTTCCGGGTGCGGAACCTGTTGGCGCTGGCCCCAGGGCAGTTGATTGAGTCGCATTGGGGGCATGGTGAGGATGTGCCGCTGGCCTCGGGAGCAGTGCAGGTAGCGTGGACCGAGTTTGAAGTAATCGACTCGCTTTTGGCGGTACGGATTACCCGGCTCGGATAAAGCCGTTGGGCAGCGAAACAGGCGGTCGCATCGAAAGCGTGCCCGGACAAAAGCGTGCCCGGACAAAGGAAACAGGAGGATCGGTGTTGGAATCGCAGACAAAACGTCTGATAGAGCGAACAGGAATTGCGCGCCTGACCGGCTGGCTGGTGTCGAGGCTGCGCAGGGAGTGCCCATCTCGCCCCCAGTTGGAAGTCCTTGAGCGAATCACGCTCGCGCCACGCCAGTCCCTGGCCCTGATTGAGGCAGGTGGAGAACGCTTTCTGGTAGCCACCTCCGCCGATGGCACGCCGGCGTTCTGTCCGGTTGGCGGCAAGCGCCGGCAGCCTGCACCGCAAGACAAGGGAGTCCGGAGGGTTTCATGGTAGCCGGCCTGGCCGGGGTAGTGGCCGCTGCGGCTGCTGTTCCCGCGCCGTTGTTGCCCGATCTCAGCAGCCGTCTGCATCCCTCTGACTCGACGCCGTGGATGATCGTCTTTGTCCTGACACTGATCACCCTGTTGCCGGCGATCCTGATGGCCATGACGCCGATGGTGCGGCTGCTGGTGGTCTTCCACTTCCTGCGCCAGGCGCTGGGAACGCAGACCGCGCCCTCCAATCCGACGCTCATGGGGCTGGCGCTGATGATGACCTGGTTTCTGATGACGCCGGTTCTCAACCAGGTGGACCAGCAGGCGGTTGAGCCGTACCGCGCCGGGCAGATCACGGGCTTTGAGGCAATCGACCGAGGGTCACAGCCGGTGAAGACCTTTCTGCTCCACTATGCGCGGGAGAAAGACCTCGAACTCTTCGCGGCGGCGGGGCAGGTTCAACGTCCGGCCACGGCCGCGGACCTGCCGATGCGGGTGGTCATTCCCGCCTACATTCTTTCGGAGCTGAAAGCAGGCTTCGCGATCGGCGCGGTGCTCTACCTGCCGTTCCTGCTGATCGACATGGTGACGGCCTCGATCACGACCTCGATTGGCATGTTCCAGCTACCGCCGGTCGTTGTCTCCACGCCGCTCAAAATCCTGCTGTTTGTGATGGTGGATGGCTGGAACCTGCTGGCGGGCTCACTGCTGAAGAGCTTCTGACCGGGGCAGGAGTTTTTGAACCATCTCTGGCTAAAGAAGGCCGGAGAGTAAAGAGGGAGAGCAGCGCGATGACGCCCGACATGGTTGCCGAACTACTGCGCCAATTGCTGCGCGAAGCCATGATTCTGGCCGCTCCGGTGCTGATTGCGGCCGCGTTGTTGAGCTTTCTGTTGAGCCTTGTGCAGACCCTGACCAGCCTTCAGGAACAGTCGCTGACTTCGGTGCCGCGTCTGCTGGCGGTGGGCCTGATCCTGCTGGCTGCCATGCCCTGGTTTCTCGAGCGGCTGGCAAACTACACGGTCCACCTGATGACAAACTTTCACCGCTACGTGGGCTGAGGATCCCTGGGGCGTATGGCCGAAGCAACCGACTGGACCAGCTTTCTGAGCGCGATGACGCTGGTGACGGTGCGCGTGAGCGGGATGGTGGCCTTTGCCCCGTTCTTCTCCTCGACTGCCCTGCCTGTCCGCACCAAAGCGGTGTTCGTGGGCGCCATCGCTTTCCTGCTGGCGCCGCTGGTGGCGACGCTTCCTGCTGCACGGAATGGGATCAGCTTTCCGTCCCTGGTGAGCGAACTTGCCGTCGGGCTGGTTTATGGCCTGGCGCTGGCCATGATGATGGAGATGCTTCTGTTTGCCGGTCAGATCTGCGGATTGCAGTTCAGCTTCTCGCTGGTGAACCTGCTCGACCCGGCTTCGAACATCCAGACTCCCCTGCTGGGCGATCTCTTCCAACTGATGGGGACACTGGTGGTGATCGCCGCCGGTCTCGACCGGATTCTGCTGGCATCGATGGTGCGCAGTTTTCACGCGGCGCCCCTGGGAGGATTCGTTTTTGCCCCGGCCAGCGCCAGGGTGTTGGTCGGGGCCGCCTCAGGGATATTTTTTGCCGCTGTTGAGCTGGCCGCTCCGGTGCTGGCAGCCACGCTTTTAGCTGAGGTGGCAGTGGCGCTGCTTGGCAAGCTGAGCCCGCAGTTGCCGGTGATGGCTCTGACCGTGCCGCTGAAGACTCTTACCGGCTTTGCTCTTCTGATCGGCTCGCTCGCCTTGTGGCCGCGCTTCATCGAGGCCCGTTTCGGCTCACTGCTCGACCTGGCCGAACGGCTGATCGGCCCTGCCGGCGCCAGTGCTTCGACGCTGGCGCAAAGGCTGGGAGGATAGGCGATGCCCGGCGAGCGCACGGAACAGGCAACTCAGCGAAGAAGGGAAAAGGCTCGGCAGGAAGGCGACCTGCTGCACAGCCGCGAGCTCTCAGCCGCTGCCGGAACGCTGGCCGGGGTGATGGTGCTGGGCGCACTGGGCACGCGCATGCTTCTGGCTTGGAGGGCAGCCTTCGCAGGGTTCCTCGAACTGGGCGCAGCCGCTCGCTGGGAGCCCTCAACGCTGGCTCCAACCCTGGCCGCAATCCGCCGCCTGACGCTGGAGCTGCTGGGGAGCTCCGTCTGGACCATGGCCGCGGTGGCTGCGGCCTCGCTGGGCGCGGGAATCCTGCAAACCGGGGGACTGAACTTCACTGCGACCGCGATCGGCTTCAAGCCGGAGCGGATCAACCCGATCGCGAACGTGCGCAATCTTTTCTCGCTGCGCGCGGCTTCGCGACTGGCCAAGTCTCTGATCCCGGCTACGCTGCTCGCCGTCTTCGCGGAGCAGAGAATCTCCAGGCAACTCACGCTGCCGCCATTTTCGCTGTCCCGGATCGAGCAACTGGGGAGCGATGTCTACGGATTGCTGTTGGCGGCGGCCTGGTTGCTCTTCGGATGGTCGGCGATCGACTACCTGGTTGAATGGCGCAGCCGCGAGTCCCGCCTGCGCATGAGCCGCGACGACCTGCGCGACGAGATGAAGGAGACCGAGGGCAGCCCGCAAACGCGCAGCCGCATCCGCAGCCTGCAGCGCCAGATGCGCCGCCGCCGGGTGAAGGCCGACGTATCGCGCGCCGCCGTGGTGGTGACCAATCCCACGCACTATGCAGTCGCGCTGGGGTTTGATTTCAAGACCATGGAGACGCCGCGGGTGTTGGCCAAGGGGCGCAATCTGCTGGCCGAGGAGATCAAGGCCGAGGCGCGCTGGGCCGGGGTGCCGATCGTGGAGAACCCGGCGGTTGCGCGATCGATCTACCGCTCGGTCGAGGTGGGGCAGCCAATCCCAGTCGATCTCTATGCGGCGGTTGCCGCCATTCTCGCCTACCTCTATCGACAACGGGTGGAGGCCGAACTCAACGAACGCCGCGGACGCGAAGAAGCTGCACGAGCCCGCGCCCAGGCAGATGCCGCGGCGAGGGCCGCATGGACAGCAGGCCGCCCAGGCTCCGTTCCGCCCGCTGATGGAGGTTCGCGATGAGCACGACGGCAATTGCGCCGGTAGGTCTCGGTGCTCGCTCCATTCTTGACCGCATGCGCGAGTACGTGCTGCCGATGGCGGCGATCAGCGTGATCTTCGTCATGATCGTCCCGTTGCCCGCCTGGGGCCTGGACTTGCTGCTGGCTCTCTCGATGGCGGCATCGTTTATCGTCTTCCTTTCAGCGGTGCAGATTCGCCGCGCTGTCGAGCTGAGCGTCTTTCCAACCCTCCTGCTTTTGCTCACGCTCTTCCGTCTGGCGCTGAACATCGCCTCCAGCCGACGCATCCTCTTGCATGGCCAGGAAGGCACCGCGGCGGCCGGAAAGGTGATCGAATCCTTCGGCCAGTTTGTCGTCGGGGGCAACTACGTAGTCGGCTTCGTGCTTTTTCTAGCCCTGATCGCGATTCAGTTTCTGGTGGTCTCCCACGGCGCCGTGCGCACCGCCGANNGTGACGGCGCGGTTCACTCTCGACGCGCTGCCGGGCAAACAGATGGCGATCGACGCCGACATGAACGCCGGACTGATCGACGAGGCCGAGGCGCGCAGGCGGCGGCAGGGAATCGCGCGCGAGGCGGAGTTCTACGGAGCCATGGACGGAGCGGCGCGCTTCAATCAGCGCGACTCTCTGGCCACCATTCTGATCACCGCCATCAACATTGTTGCGGGCCTTCTGATTGGCACGCTGCAGCAGGGAGTTGACCTGGCCGAAGCGGCGCGGACCTACACAGTGCTCACGGTGGGGGACGGCCTGGTAACCCTGATTCCGTCCCTGCTGGTCTCGATGGCCGGGGGCATCACCCTGACCCGCGCCAACTCCTCTGGACTGCTGGGCGGGGAGATCCGCCAACAGCTTCTTGCCCGGCCCGCGACGCTCTACCTGGCGAGCCTGGTCTCGGCCGCCATGTGCCTGATTCCTGGGCTGCCCAAGCTGGCGTTCCTCGCGGTGGCCGGTGCGCTGTTCTGGGGCGGGCGAAGGGTTTCAGCAAAGGCTGCAATAGCGCCGGCCGCGGAGCCGGTCGCGGCCGACAAGAAGAAGGCGGAGCAGGCGCAGGGCGCCGATCTGGCAAATCTTCTGAAGCTCGAAGAGCTGACCCTCGAGATCGGATTTCAACTGATTCCACTGGTCGATGAGAAGCAGGGAGGCCAGTTGCTGAGCCGGGTTCGCTCGCTGCGCCGGCATCTGTCGGCGGAGCTCGGGTTTTTGGTCCCGCCCGTGCACATCTCCGACAACCTGCGCCTGAAGCCGCGCGAGTACGTCTTCTCGCTGCGTGCGATGGAGATCGGCCGCTGGCAGACCGAAGGCAATCTGAAACTCGCCGTTTCGGGAGACCCCAACCGCAGGCCGCTGGCCGGAAAAGAGGCGCGCGAACCGGCCTTCGGAGTGCCGGCAATCTGGATTGCGGCGGCTCTTGAGGAGCAGGCAAGCGCCGCCGGCTACTCGGTGGTTGACGCGGTTACAGTGATCACCACGCATTTGGGTGAGCTGATCCGCCAGCATGCCTGGGAGTTGCTGGGCCGCGCCGAAACCAAGCGGCTGCTCGATTCCTTGAATGATAGCCATCCAAAACTGCTCGAAGAGCTGGTGCCCAAGCTCTTGACACTGGGCGAGGTCGAGCGGGTTCTGGAGCAGTTGTTGAGGGAGCGGGTTTCAATCCGCGATCTCGGCACAATTCTTGAGGCGCTGATCGAAACCGCTCCGGCGAACAAGAGCTCTGTCGCTCTGGTTGAGGCCGCGCGCCAGGCGCTGGGCCGCAGGCTGGTGCGTCCGCTGGTGGACGACGAGGGGCTGCTTCCGGTCCTGCTGCTCGACCCAGCGCTCGAAGAAGAGATCCTGGCCACCCTCGCACCGGACCCCGGCCAGCGATTGCTCGGCGTGCGCACCTCGCCGGCCACTCCGCTGGTACGCCGTCTCGCCGATTCTGTGAGGCAGCTTATCGGTTCCGCCACCGCTCCGGTCCTCCCCGTGCTCCTTTGTCCGGGTTCGGCCCGCTACCACGTGCGCCGCTGGCTGGAGCCGATGTTGCCCCGGCTGACGGTTCTGTCGGCTGCCGAGATTCCTCCCGAAGTTCGCCTGCGCCCCGTGGGTACGGTGCGGTGAAGGCCAGGGTCTCAGGCTGCGAAGAAGAAGTTGCGGCAGCGGCACCGAAGTTGGACTGAAACAGATGTGTGATCGAGGGGAGACCAACAGAGCCTATGGATATGGAACCGGCGGGCATAACACCGAATCGCAGAGTTGGCTCCCGCTCCGGGTATCCTCCGGGAGCCTCGACCGGGGCGCTGAGCGGCGAGCAGGAGCGGCTTCTGCTCGAGCATCTTCCGATCGTCCGTTTTCTGGCGCGGCGCATCCATGAGCGCCTTCCGCAGCACGTAGACATCGAGGACCTTGTCTCGGCCGGCGTTGTGGGGCTGATGGATGCTTTCGCGAAGTTCGACCCGAACAAGAAGGTGCAGTTCCGCAGCTACGCGCAGTTCCGCATCCGCGGCGCAATTCTGGACAGCCTGCGCACGCTCGACTGGAGCCCGCGCGAGTTGCGCCGCAAGGGGCGAGCGGTGGAGGAGGCTATCCGTGTGCTGACGGCGCGCATGGGCTGCGCGCCCCAGGAGACTGAGGTGGCTGCGGAGATGGAGCTGAGTCTCGAGGAGTACCAGCAACTGCTTGGCGACCTGAAGGGTCTCGAGATCGGCACGCTGCACATGGAGCGCAATGAAGATTCCGGCGAGGAGGAACTGGCCTATGTGCCGGGCCGTCCCGATGAGGATCCGCTGTTTCGCTGCCTGCGCGGCGAACTGGAGGAGAGATTGTCCGATGCGATTACCGGACTGCCCGATCGTGAGCGCCTGGTGATGACGCTCTACTACTACGAGGAGATGACGATGCGCGAGATCGGTCTGGCACTCGGGGTGGTCGAGTCCCGCGTCTCGCAACTGCACGCCTCGGCTGTCGTCCACCTGCGGGCCGCGCTTAAGGATCTGGCAGCTCGCGGCGTTCTGGAGCGGGCAAAGCGGGAGCGAAAGAGCAGAGGGGACCCGAAGCCGAAGACCGCGGAGATGGCCGCATCGATGGCTTCCGCCCTGGAAGATTTGTTCCGGCCGACGATCCGAGAGTAGGGCCGGATTGATAGCCGCTACAGGGTGGCCGGCGAGCGGCGCCACGGAATAGAGAGAACGCCAACACGGGACAGATGGATCCATGGAAAAGACGCTCAAGCAGGCCGAAATCGATGCACTCTTCGAGGCAGCGCGCAGCGCGACTTCCGATGCCGCCCGTCCCGAGGTCCGGCCCCGGGTTGTTCCCTACAACTTCTCTTCGGCGGGCCAGATCTCGAACGACCAGCTTCGTGCGATCTCCATGCTGAACGACCTGTTCGCGCGCAACCTGACACACAATCTTGCCGCATGGCTGCGCACCCGGTTCCAGGTAAATCTGGTGTCCGCCGAGCAGATTGCCTTCAACGAGTTCCTGCTGCGTATTCCGGAGATCAGCTATGTGGCCTCGGTGCGCCTCGAGCCGCTGGGGGCGATCTCGGTGCTGCAACTGGATCTGGCGCTGGCGCCGCCGGTAATCGACCTGCTGCTGGGCGGCGAGGGCAAGGATGGCCCGCTGCGCGAGCTCACCGACATCGAGGAAGCGATTCTTGGCTCTGTCGTCGAGATCATCTGCCGGGAGTTGACNNGCGGCCTGGCAGCCCGTGGGGTTGAGCTTCAACTTCGAGCGCCGCCAGATGCAGACGCAGGTGGCGCGCATCATGGCAGTCACGGAGAAGACGCTTTGCCTGAGCTTCGAGATCCGCATGCCGCATAGTTCGGGCCTGCTGAACCTGGCCTTCCCGGCGGTAGTGGCCAATACCATCCTGCGGCGACTCACATCGGACTGGGGCCGGCCGCGCCGCCATGCCAGCGAGACGCGGGCGCGGATGGAGTCAATTGCAAGGCGTCTCCATTTCGGCGGCTCGCTGCAACTGCCGGCGGTACGGGTTGCCGCTGGGGACCTTGAGAATCTGCAGCCAGGCATGGTGCTGCGCCTTGGGCTTCCCGCCAACACACTGCCCGTCTGGCAGGCCGGCGGCCAGACACTGGCCAAGGCTGCCGCGGTGGCCGAAGGAGCGCATCGCGGAGCCCGCATGGAACAGATGATTGGGGAGCGCGAGCCATGATGAACTACCTCGATTGCTGGGCACGAGTGGCGACCGCGCTCTTTGCCCAGGCCCTTGCAGGCGAACCGCAACTGGTGGACGGGCTGCCCAAGCCGCTGGGGGCGGGAGCCTTTGGCTATGCCGCAACTCTAAGCGGAGACCAGCGGGGCCGGTTCTCCGTTGTGCTCGAGGGATCGGTTCTCGATGCGCCGCTGGTGGGCGAGGGCATGGATCAAAGGGCCGGTTGGGCGGAGATCCTGCGCGAGGTGGCCGAGGCTGCCGCGGGCGACCTGCTGGCCCAGACCGGCGCGAAGTGCCGCGTGGAGAAATTTGAGCCGATCGAGGGCGAGCCAAAGGTCTCGCGCGCCTTTCAGCTGCAGGCAGGAGATCGCTCGTGGACGGTGTTGGTAAAGGACGACGTGCGCGCTGCAGCCGATGGGGTGATGGCCGGAGCGCCGGCTCCGGCTGCCGCAGCGAAGGGGGAACCTGGAACTCTTCCCGACGCCGTTGGAGAGCGAGATGCTCTGACCTCCGGGGCATTGTCCGCGGGCATTGAGCTGCTTTTTGACGTTGAACTTGAAGCGAGTCTGCGCTTCGGTTGCCGGGAGATGCCGCTGAGTTCGATTCTCGATCTGGGACCTGGCGATGTGGTGCAGTTGGACCGCCATATTGCCGACCCGGTGGACCTGATCGTGGGCGACAAGATTGTGGCGCGTGGCGAGGTAGTGCTGGTGAACGGCAACTTTGGCCTTCGAGTTAGTGAAGTGGCCGCCCCGAAGAAGCGGCTGGAGACGATCCGATGCCTCTTCTAAGCCGCCGGGCCGCAAATCCTGACCGCTTGGCGCCGCCGGGACTCAAAGTGAGGGGACAAGAAGCCGAAGTGGACTTTGAGTCGAATCGCTTTGGGTCCGGCGCAATCGAGCGGTCGAGGCCCGCGCTTTTACGCACCTGCGCCAACCCAAACTGCGACTCCGGCTGGCTGCACCTGATGCGCCGCCGGTCTGGCCGGGTCTTTGATGGCGGGTGGACCTGTTCGCCCGAATGCACTCGCGTGCTGGTTGAGGCGGCAGTCCGCAGGGAGCGGGAGGGCCTCGCCGGCGCTGGCTCTGAGACCAGGAGGCATCGAATTCCTCTGGGGCTGGTGATGCTCGAGCAAGGCTGGATCTCAGCCACCCAGCTAAGACGCGCGGTAGAGGCGCAACGCCAGGCGCGAGGCGGCCGGCTGGGGGTTTGGCTGGTGCGCCGTGAGGGCGTGCGCGAGGAGTTGGTAACGCGAGCGCTTGGCCTGCAATGGAGTTGCCCGGTCCTGGGTATCGATCAGCATGATCCAGAGGCGATGACCGGGTTTCTGCCTCGACTGTTTGTCGATGCGTTTGGAGCGTTGCCCCTGCGCATGGCGGCGGGAAGGTTGCTCTACCTGGGGTTTGAGGAGCGGCTTGACCCAGCGCTCGCTTTGGCCGTGGAACGAATGACCGGCATGCAGGTGGAGTGCGGCCTGGTGCAAGGCTCGCTTTTCCGAGCCGCACATACGCGGATCCTGGCCGCGCGGTTTCCTCCTGTGCAGCTGATTGAAGCGGCCTCTGAACCCGCGGCGGCGCAGGCCATCGCTCGTGCAGTGGAAAAGGTGCGCCCACTGGACGCACGCCTGGTGCGGGCGCACGAGTGTCTCTGGTTGCGGATGTGGACTCGGCCGGTTACAGGCCCTTACCCGGACCCCGGATCGGTGCGGGACCTGATCTGCTCTATCGCCTCCTACTGACCTGGGCATTCCCTCCTACTGATCTGCTCTATNNTATCGCCTCCTGCTGACCTGGGCATTCTTTGAGGACCAGGGATGGAACTCCACCAGGACGCTGGTTGGGCCGTGTCCAATGCAATCGTGAGGGCCGCATGGCGAGAGCCATTGCACATCGATTGGCTTCGTCGCCTGGTGCCGGGTAACAAGAACCAGACCTCTATTCAGCGAATATTTTCGGGAGCATTTCCGCGAATCTCAAGCAGAATGCTCAAGCATCGGCCACAAGCGCCGATAAGGATTGCGAGGAGCTTGGCATGCGCGAGATACGCACTCTGATCGTCGACGACTCTTCGGTGATGCGCAAGATTGTTGAACGCTCCCTGCGTCAGGCGGGACTCGATTCGCTGGTGGTGTTCGAGGCCGGCAGTGGAACCGATGGACTCGATGTGCTGCGGGCAGAAGCCGTTGACCTGATTGTTTCCGATATCAATATGCCCTCGATGGATGGTCTGGAGTTTCTGCGCCAGATCCGGGCGCAGAATCTGGCTCCCGGCGTGCCGGTGGTGATGATCACGACCGAGTCCAGCGAGGAGCATGTGAAGCAGGCGATTCTCTCCGGCGCGCAGGGATACATCCGCAAGCCGTTCACCGCTGAACAGGTGAAGGAGCGGGTTCTACCTCTGGTGAACGCGGCGTGATGGCCGATGGGTGGTCCGGCAGGGCAGGCTGAGCGTGGGGGAATGATGCTGCTAAACGGTGTGCGCACGGCGGCTCTTGCGCGAAGCCAGAGGGCCGGCAAGGACGAAACGGAGTGTGTGATGACTGTCTCTCTGCGAGAATCTGTGCAACTGGTCTCCGACCCGCGGAACCTGGATGCAAGTGTGGAAGAGGTCTTTCAGCTCATGCTGGGGGTCGACTGCAAGCGGGAGTGCAGCCCGCCGGTTCATGAGGCGGAATCGGTGACCGCGGTGGTGGGTTTCGGGGGTGTCCTGAGCGGGGCATGCGTGTTCCGTTCGGGGGCGCGCGCGGCGCTGCGCGTGGCGGCCCTCATGACGGGCATGGAGTTCAATGGGATTGACGATACGGTAATGGACGCGATCGGCGAGATCGGCAACATGCTGGCCGGAGCCTGGAAGGGCAAGGTGCCGAATCTGGCGGCCAACTGCGGGCTGTCGGTTCCGGCAGTGATCTCCGGGCGGGATTACAACCTGCACGTGCAGGCGCCCGAGTTCCAACTGCACCATGTCTACCGCTTTGAGGATGCGAGTTTTGAAGTGACGATCATCTGCGACGGGCTGCAATAGCGTGCGTGGCTGGACGAACGGGACAAAAGCCGCCTGACTCCGGCTTACCTGGTGGCTTCGTCCTCCTTGCAATGGAGGATGATCCCTCTCTAATCCTCGATCCCCATTTTCGGTCCTGTATCTGCCTCCTTGTTCTCTCGCAAGGGGGCATTCCTTATGGACAGCGGCTATTATGCGGCGATGACCGGGCTGGTGGCGCGGACCCAGGCCCTGGACACCGCGGCGGCCAACCTGGCCAACGCGCAAACGGCGGGATACCGGGCTGAGCGTGAGTACTTCCGCTCGGCGCTGCTTGGGCCGGATGCCATCGACTCGCAACTGGGCCGGACGGTGAACAACTTTGGCCTGCTGGGTGGCGACCGGCTGAGCATGGCGCAGGGAGCATTGGCGCCGACGGGCAATCCGCTCGATCTGGCGATCGAGGGCGAAGGCTTCTTCCAGGTGCAGACGCCGAATGGTCTGCGCTACACCCGCGACGGCAGCTTCCATCGCGCGCCAAGCGGGATACTCGTCACCGGCGATGGCTCGCCGGTACTCTCGGCAGCAGGCAAAGCCATTCCTGTTCCTCCAGGCGAACCTTCTGTCGGCTCCAATGGCGCGCTTTCCGTGGCTGGAGGCGTGGTGGCCACAATCGGGGTATTCACGTTTCCGTCCGGAACAAATCTGACGCCCGAGGGGGCGAACCGGTACGTTGCGCCGGACGGCGTCGAGCCGAAGGGTACAACCGAGGCCTCGATCCATCCGGGTGCGATCGAACAGGCAAACCAGGATGTTATCCAGGGTTCGCTCGACCTGATGGTGATGCAGCGGCAGGCCGAGATGATGCAGCGGGCGCTGACCGTGTTTCATACCGAGTTCAACAGGATCGCAACCGAGGATCTGCCCAAGGTGTGAGGGGCAGTTCACAGTTCACAGTTCTCAGTTCACAGTTCGCAGTTGCGAATCTTCAAGGAAGAGTTTCCGGAACGAAGTCAGCCGGTTCGGGTAAGAAACAGGACGCGAAGTTCGTTTGACGATGGAGGAGCTGGCTACTGAGAGCTATGAACCTTGAATTGTGAACTACGAACTGAGAACTACGGACTGTGAACTCGACGACTGAAAGGAGTCGCAATGATTCGAGCGTTGTATACAGCGGCCAGCGGCATGAGCGCCGAGCAGATGAACCTGGACACGATTGCCAACAACCTGGCCAATGCCTCCACGACGGGCTTTCGGCAACTGCGCCTCGAGTTTCAGGACATGGTCTACCAGAATATGGTGACTCCGGGCGCCGCGCAGTCGCAGTCGACTGTTTCGGCCGGTTTGCAGATTGGCCTGGGAACGAAGTCGGCCGCCACTGAGGTGATCATGACCCAGGGCTCGCTGAACCAGACCTCGAATCCACTGGATGTGGCGATCGAAGGCGCGGGATTCTTTCAAGTGCAGCGGCCGGACGGGACGATTGCCTATACCAGGGCGGGGCAGTTTCAACTGAATAATCAGGGAACCCTGGTGACGACGGACGGCGACCCGGTGATCCCGACCATTACCATTCCAGCCAACGCCACGGCGGTGACGATTACCCCGTACGGTGTGGTCAACGCAACCCTGGCGGGCCAGCAGAACCCATCGCAACTGGGGCAGTTGCAACTGGCCACCTTTCCGAATCCTGGCGGTCTGGAGAGCATGGGATCGAATCTCTTGAAAGCGACTCTCAGCTCAGGCGACCCGGTGCTTGGAAACCCGGGCGGAACTGAGGGACTGGGCACTCTGCAGCAGGGCTACCTCGAAAACTCAAATGTGGACGTGGTCACGATGTTTGTGCAGATGGTGCTGGCGCAGAGGGCGTACGAGTCGAACTCGAAGGTGATCAAAGCCGCCGACGACATGTACTCGCAGGTAAACAATATGACCCACTAGCGTGCGTCACGCCATGGGAGGTTCAGGAGCGGAGAAAAAATCTGACAGGTGGAGGGCAGGATAGATCATGCGAGAGAGAAAGGTAATCGGGCCTGGCGTCGTCGGTAGATGCGCATTGGCGGTTGCAACTGCGCTGCTGGTTGCCGTGGCCGCCCAGGTTTCGTCTCCCGCTCCTGCGGTTCGACAGGCGCAAAATCCTCCTTGCTCTTCCTGCATGGTTCTGCGCGAAATCGACGACCCGTCGACCGGCCAACGCTGGCTGCTGATGCGCGATCCGGCACATCTCAGCGGGCCGGGGATTCTGGTCTCGCGAGACTCGGTGGCTGGGGCCGGCAACTTCGATGACCAAATCATCCGGCTGCACCCGGTGATCCGCGCGGGTGACCGGCTGACGGTAGAGCAATCGAATGAGAAGGTCGAACTTCGGCTGGAGGGGGTAGCGCTCTCTCCGGCTGCGGCGGGCGAGCCACTCAGCGTGCGGCTGGCGATCAACGGCAAAGTCGTCAGGGCTGTTGCAGTCAGCCGGGACCGGGCATTGCAGATTCAAGGGAAGGATTTCTGGCAATGAGGGTGCTGCGGGGAGCCTTGATTCTGGGCATGAGTCTGGCCGGGCTCGGGTTGAGCCTGCCGGTGCTGGCGGCGGGCAAGAGGATTCCGCTCGTGCCCCAGGCCAAACCCACGCCGCCTGAAGCAGCGCTGCATGCTTATGTGGAGCACGTTCGCGCGCAGCAGGCAGCCGAGGTGAAGACCCTCGGTTCTATCTGGTCGCCTGAGGGACGGCTGGTTCGGCTCGGCACGGACGCTAAGGCTGTGCGCCTCCACGACGTGGTTTCGATCGTGGTGACGGAGAGCCTGGCTGCCTCGACCGACGGTCAAGTCAAGAACACGCGAGCGTCGAATGCAAATTCCGGGCTGACGTCTCTGTTTGGTGCTCTGAAGGCCTCAAACGCCCTCCAAAATCTGGTGGGGATGACGGCCTCCTCCGGGCTCGCGGCACAGGGGCAGAGCACGACGAACTCCAGTCTGGCGACGACCTTTGGAGGCGAGGTGGTGGATGTGCTGCCCAACGGGATGCTGGTGGTCCAGGCGACTCGGCAACTGACCTTCTCACAGCAGACCCAAGTGATCAAGCTCCGTGGTCTGGTGCGGCCCGAAGACGTGAGCGCGCAGAACCAGGTGCTGTCGACTGCGATGACCGACCTTGAACTCGAGGTGACGGGCAAGGGGATCATCAACGACTCGACCTACCGGCAGAACCCTCTGGTGAGGTTCCTGGAGAAGCTGTTGATCTTCTGACAGGGTTGAGAGTCCAGGGTCCAGGGAACAGGGTCCAGGGAACAGGAAAGAGGGAAAATGAACTGCGGCTGCTGAGCGGAGTCGCAGATATGGAGCACATCAGCGATGGAAAGCAGGAGACAGATCGCAATGCCAAGGCGGCCGGAGGCATACCCCCGGGGATCGATGGAACGGGGATGGGGAGGGGGCGGATGGCTTTGGCTGGCTCTGTTAGTGATGCTTGGGGCAGCGGCCGCGTATGCGGCGCAGGCAGATCCGCAGGTTCAAGAGGCGCGGATCAAGGATGTGGCGACGATCGAGGGAATCCGCGACAACCAACTGGTTGGCTTCGGCCTGGTGGTGGGACTGAAGGGAACGGGAGATAGTTCGCAAACGGTCTTTCCCGCACAGACGCTGGTTTCGACGCTGGAGCGGTTGGGGATCACAGTGCCGCAGACGGGATCGAACAGCGCGAGCAATATGCAGGTGAAAAACATGGCGGCGGTGTTTGTGGTGGCGACGCTGCCGCCGTTCAGCCGTCCCGGCGAAAAGATGGACATCACGGTCTCTTCAGCGGGCGATGCGCGCTCGCTCGAGGGAGGGATTCTGCTCATGACGCCGCTCTACGGGCCGGACGGAATGATCTACGCGCAGGCGCAGGGGGCGTTGGTGCTGGGCGGCTACATCGCGACATCGGCGGGCAATACCCGGCAAATGAATCATCCAACAACGGCGCGGATTCCGGGTGGCGCGCTGGTGGAGCGGGCAGTTCCGTTCGAACTCAANNCGCGGGCGCATGCGGTGGACAGTCGCAGAGTGGAGGTGGCGAGCTCGGAAGGCGAGGACCTTGCGGCGTTGCTCGACCGGGTGGAGGCGGTGGAGGTGGAAGTCTATCCGCGGGCGCGGGTGGTGGTGAACGAGCGGACAGGAACGGTTGTGATAGGCGGCACGGTGCGGCTGCAGCCGGTTTCGATTCTGCACGGAGGGCTTTCGGTGAACGTGATGAGCGAGCCGAGGGTCTCGCAGCCCAATGCCATGTCCTCAGGGACCACGCAGGTGGTGCAGCAGACCACGGTGCAGGCACAGGACAAGCCGGTGAACCGCATCGACCTGAAGCCGGGGGCGACGGTGGAAGACCTGGTGCAGGAGCTGCAGCAGACGGGAGCCGGAGCCCGGGACGTGATCTCGATACTGCAGGCGATGAAAGAGGCTGGTGCTTTGGAGGCCGACCTGGTGGTCCTTTAAGAGCGGAGGAGTGGCGGGATGGCGAGCGTGGCGGCGGTGCAAATGACCGAAGCGAAGACTGCAGAAAGCGGGATGGCGACTCCGCCTCCTCGGCTGGTCAAGGCGGCCCACGAGTTTGAGGCGCAGTTGATGAAGGAACTGATGGCGCCGCTGACGCAAAGTGCGTCGGTACCTGGAGTTGGCAACGGGGCCGGGGATGAGGACGATCAGGAATCGGGGTCGACTGGAGCCCTGGGAGAGTTTGCGGCCGAAGCGCTGGGGCAGGCTTTGAGTGCGGCTGGAGGATTTGGAATCGCCAATCGGATTCTGGGGGAGATCGGCCATGCTGGTGCACATATAGGTAATCAGGGAGGGTCGAAGGGGTAACCAGAAAAGGAAACCAGAATGATTGGATAAGACGATGCGAATGACTAGAGTGATGGGCGTGTGCGCCGATAGGTCAATCAAGGAGCTAGACAAATGGATATTCGCAACAGCCTGGATGGACTGAAGTCGCTGCTGGGGGTGACCGAGCCAAGCGTCTCGCAGGCTCAGACAAAAAATGCCCCTGCACCCGCGACGAGTGCTTTGAACAGCGACCGGGCGACGGTAAGCAGCGCAGGGAATGAAGTAGCGAACGCACTGGTTGACACAGGTGTGCGCATGGACAAGGTGGCAGCGGTGCAGGGTGCATTGGCTGCGGGAACTTACAACGTGCCTTCCAGCGCGGTGGCCTCGAAGCTGGTGGATTCAATGCTGGGCGAGGGCGGCCAGGGTTAAGAAACCGGGCGAAGGAAGGAACGTTTTTGATGCGCGGGTTGAATTTCCCGGGACAGATTCTCGAAATCCGCGAGGTGGTGGCGGAGGCGTCGCAGGCGCTTGCCCGGCTGGATGCCGATCGATTAGAGGAGTTGGCCTTGGCCTGCCTGGCGTTGAACCGGGACCGACGACTCCAGGCCGGCCCCAATGTTTTGCTGCCCGACGCTGAAACCGAAGCCATTCCCCCGCGCAACCTGGGGGATGGTCAACGCACCGATCAAGCATTGGCGCGCCAGGTGCGTGAGACTGCTGGCGACATAAGAACCTTTGGCCGGGTGCTGGAGGCTACGCGGACAAATCTTGTGGTCATGCGGCGGTTGCGGCAGTTGAGGGAAGGGAAGATCGAATACAGCGAGGCACAGGCGCGGGGCTGGGCGCCTCCGGAGCCGGGTTATGGGGACAATTAGCGCAGCTTTCAGCATCATGACGCAGGCGCTGGACGCCGATCAGGCCGCGCTGAACGTAGTTGCCAACAACGTGGCCAATGCGAATACCCCGGGTTACACAACGGAAACACCCAACTTTCAGCAGAACCAGCCGCTTGTGGTTGGGGGAGTCTCATACGGAGACGGAGTTACCCAGACCGGGGCAACCTCCGCACGGGATCGCGTGCTGACGGAGAGACTGAACCAGCAACAGCAACTTGCCTCGTCGACGGGCTCGCGACTGACGGCCTTGAACACGGCGCAGGCCTTGTTTACGCCGGATTCGGGATCGAGTTCTGCGACTGCCGGAGACATTTCGAGCGATCTGACAGGCTTCTTCAACTCGTTTTCCTCTCTGGAAGCGAATCCGACGGACAACTCGCTGCGGGAGGAGGTGCTTTCGTCGGCGTCGACGCTCGCGGCGGACGTTTCGAATGCGGCTGCCAGCCTGAACGCTCAGCGCTCGGCTCTGGACCAGGATGCAAGCGGGGTGACCAGCCAGGTGAACTCGCTGACCAGCGCGATTGCCCAGTTGGACCAGCAGATTCAATCCGCCTCGCCGGACGCGGATGCGGGAACGCTCGAGGACCAGCGTCAGCAGGACTTGAGCCAACTCTCGCAGCTGATCGGGATCAACCAGATTACGACCGAGAACAATGGAATCTCGGTGACCACAACCGCAGGGCAGCCGCTCATCTCAGAGGGGCAGAGCTTTCAACTGACCACCGGTACCGTAAACGGAGTGACCCATTTCTTTGCCGGCGGGGCAGATATTACCGCGGGGCTAGCAAGTGGAGGCGGGGAGTTAGGCGGCTACCTGACAGCGCGGGATCAGGATATTCCAGGCGTGCTTGGGTCACTCGATCAACTCGCCTACAGTGTTTCGACACAGGTGAATGCGCTGAACAATGCTGGGACGGACCTGGATGGGGACAACGGAAACGCAGGGAACATCTTCGCCGGGCAAGCGCAGGTGGCGGGCAGTGCCGCCGGGATGAGCGTGGTGATGACCGATCCGAATCACATTGCCGCGGCCGGAGCCGGGCAGGGAACTGGAGACAACTCGAATGCGGCGGCGATGGCCGCGCTTGGGAATCAGACGATCGTGAACGGCGAGACTCCAACGGATTACTACGCGAACTTTGTCTCCGAACTAGGCGCAACAGTCTCGAACGTGCAGACAGAAAACACGGCGGCGACCGCTTCCGTGACGCAGCTCCAAACACAGAACAACGCACTCTCCAGCGTGAATCTGAACGATGAGGCTTCGGCGATGTCTACCTTGGAGCGGAGCTACCAGGCTGCCTCGCAGGTTTTCACCATGCTGAACACGCTGATGGCCTCGGTATTGAACCTTGGCGAGCAATCAACAGTTTCGTAGCCCGGCGATGTGGGACTAGCGCTGAGGTCGTGAAAACTCAATGTCGCAATCGAGGAGTGCGGATAGAACATGCGCGTTGACCCAAATTATGTGACCACCCTGGTGGGCTCTCTCGATCAGGCCCAGGCGAGCCAGCAGCAGCTTACGGCGGAGTTGTCCAGCGGGGTTAGCGTCACGTCGCTGAGCCAGAATCCTGTGGCATCGGGCGAGAATGTGCTGCTGCTGAATCAAATCCAGCAGGATGACTCCTTTACGCAAAGCACGAACCTTGTAACCGGACAGTTGCAGGTGGCGGACTCGACGTTGGGCAGCGTGGTAGCGCAACTGACGCAGGCGATCTCTCTGGCCACACAGGCCAACAACGGCACCGAGAACGCGAGCGATGTAAAGTCGGTCTCCAACCAGATTTCAGGAATCCTCGATGAGGTGCAGTCGCTGGCGAATACCAGCTACCAGGGACAGTACATATTCTCTGGCGGGCAGACCTCGACGACCCCCTTCGCCACTTCCAACGCGACATCGCCGGCTGTAACGACGTACAACGGGGATGCGGACATTAACTACCTGGTAACGCCCAATGGCCAAAAGATTCAGTTAAATGTTCCGGGCAGTCAAATCTTTCTTGGCAGCGGAGCGAACAGCGTGTTTGGCGCACTGAATGCGCTGGTGGCGGACTACGCAAGCGGCACAGTCAACACGGCTCAGGCGGTGAGCGATACCGCAGCGCTGAGCACAGCCATGGGGTACGTCTCGCAGCAACGGGTGACGATCGACAACTCGATCAGCCAGGTGACTGCGGCCGGCGATGCAGTAACGAATGTGCAGACGCAGTTGACCAGTGCGCAGAGCAGCCTGATGCAGGCGGATGTAGGGCAGGTATCCACCCAACTGTCGCTCGCCGAGACCCAGCAGACAGCGCTGGAGGACGTGATAGCGCAGATGGAATCTCAGTCGAATAGCTTGTTCAGCAAACTTCAATAGTTCATTTGCTGGATGACCTGTTATTGAAGCCGAGCAACGGCGCATTCGTACGTTTAATTTGCGCCGCGGATCCAGTTGCGGGCTTCGCGTCTCCGCCGCTTTAGGCTCTTCATCCCAGGGTTGTTTACTCGGCGGGAGGCAGGCATCGCGAACAAGCCAAGCCACCGTCTATACTCGATGCAAAGGAAACACCTTGTTCGCTCCCATTCGATTCATCTGGAATGCGACGCGCGGCCACCGTCTGGCTCCGTGGCGAAGCGAGTATCTGCGCTGGCGTGTGGAGACTTACTCCGGGCAGAAGGCCGAGACGCTGACGACGCGGAGTATCTTCGGTTTTCTGTGGTCGCAGCGGTGGGAGTTGCTGAGCTTCCTGGCCTGGACGGGCCGCCTTGAGAACGAGGTCCGCAAGCGGGTTTGAATCGAGAGAATCCGGCGATTCCAAGGCCCATCGCACTTGAGTACAGGATTGTGGAGTTCTCATTCGTATGAGTTTTGAGTTTCGGCTGTGGGGTTCGCTTGCTTGTCTATCGCTGGTTGCACTCAGCGCAGCGGCCGGGGCGCAGCAACTTCCTCCGATTGAGCCACCGAAAACTCTAACGGGCGCGCAGGAGCAGGCCCCGACTATCCGAGTAACCACCAATGAAGTTCTGGTTCCGACGCTGGTTGAAAAGCGCGACGGCGAAGTTGTTTATGGCCTTGGGGCAGGAGATTTCGTTCTGGAGGACAATGGCGTCCCGCAGAAAATCCGGGTGCAGGAAGAGATGGACACAGCGCCGGTTTCGCTCGTGGTGGCGGTGGAAGAGGGCGGAGTAAGTGCGCTGGAGTTTGACAAACTGGCCAAACTTGGTCCCCTGCTCGACCTGTTCCTGGCAGATGGCCGCAGTGAGGCGGCGCTGGTGGGTTTTGACTCGCGGCCTCATCTGCTCAAGGACTTTACGCGCCACGGCGAGGTGCTGGATGAGTCACTCAAGCACCTGGAGCCGGGCAACGGGGGCGATGCGATTTTAGACACCGTGAGCTATGCTGTGGACCTGCTGGAGACTCAGCCAAAAGAGTTTCGGCGGGTATTGCTGCTCGTGAGCGAGGAACGCGATCACGGGAGCAAGCACACCAAGCCGGAGCAACTCGTGGAACGGATCGGCCGGTCAGATGTGCTCATCCTGAGTGTGAGCTTTTCGCCATCGCGGGCGGAGCTGCTTCACGATATAAAGGACAGCGGAGACGACCGGACGATGAACCTGTTCTCCACTGTTGCTATGATCGTTCAGGCATTCAAAAAGAATGTTGCCAAGGAAGTTGCCCACATGAGTGGCGGGGAATACACAACGTTTACTGGCGACAAGGGCTTTGAGCAGCGTGTTGTGGACGCTGCCAAGCATGTGCGGAACCGGTATCTGATTTCGTTTAGCCCGTCGGACCCGACACCTGGATTGCATACGATCCGGGTCAAGACGGTGGAAGATTATGGCGCACGCATTGTCGCGCGGGCCAACTATTGGTTGGTACCGGAACAGCCGTAATGTGGGCTATGCCCGGTTGCCGGAATTTGCGGCGTATTTGGATGAGCGCGGAGGTAAGAAAGACAATGGCATTGAAGAGATGGGCTGGGGTTCTTTGCATGGTCGCGGTGGTATGCGGGCTGACAACAAGCTGCCAAAGAGGTCACAAGGGCGCACAGGCGCCGGAACAGACATCGCTATTTACGCTGACCGTTAACACCACCAACCCAACCAGAGGAGTGATGATGAACGTGACTCCGAACGATTTTAATGGGACCGGAAACGGGGTCAGCCCGGTCGAGCGAACCTATGAAGCGGGAACCACTGTGACGATTACGGCCCCTGCGAACACCGGGGCAAACAAGTTTGATTCATGGGATGGCTGCACCCTGGCGATTACCGAAACCTGCACCGTGAACATGAGTGCGGACACCATTGTGAACGCAGTCTATGAGGTGCCCCCGTCTTAGGAAATCCGTTGTTGGATATTGAGTTGGCAGGTACCCGGCAATGGCGTGATTAAGCCGATTCATGGTAATCTCACACTAGACACTTGAGAGTGGATCTGAGAAGAACAAAGAGGAGTACCACCAGCCGTGCTGGCTACCGCAAAGAAAACATCCCTGATTGAACGTTTCCGCACCCATGAATCGGACACTGGTTCCCCTGAAGTCCAGATTGCGATTCTGAGCGAGCGGATTGGCGAGCTAACCGAACACTTTAAGACCCACAAGAAGGATCACGCCTCCCGGCGCGGACTCCTTCAGTTGGTGAGCAAGCGCCGCCGCCTGCTGGATTACCTGAAGACGCACGATACGGACCGCTACCGCGACGTCATCGGCAAGCTCGGAATCCGCAAGTAGCCGGAAAGCAAACTTTGAACCGGAAGCGCCCAGACCGACCGATGGTCACGGCCCTCGTTCTACACAGAACCTGTGGTCGAGGTGTACCTGACGCAATTCGTGTCTCTCCGGGGTCCGCATGGGCCTCAGGATTGCAGACGATCCGGGCCTTTCCCGCGCGATTGGGGCAGGGAATTCAAGCTCCCTCGCGCACCCCTGAGCGCTTTACACGTGCCACGATGGTGGAGAATGGCGAAGCCCATTTCCCATCAGTGGCGCGATCCCTTCCAAAAGTTTCCCAAGTGAAAAAAACGAAACGAGGACTCTATGTCTAAGCATGAAGTAACTGTCGAGCTTGCCGGCGGCAAGCGCCTGATCTTTGAGACCGGGCGCATGGCCAAGCAAGCCTCAGGCGCAGCCCTGGTGACAACCGGCGAAACCGTTGTCCTGGCAACTGCAGTGGCCTCTCCCGATCCCCGGGAAGGCATCGATTTCTTTCCCCTTACCGTGGATTACCGCGAGTACACCTATGC
>PMXB01000230.1 GCA_003165935.1 Acidobacteriaceae bacterium
TTAGAAGAACGAGAAAATCGTCTGCCCCTCGTGCGGCGTTCCGGCGATCAACTCAGATGGTCCTCGGGAGCAGCCATCGCGTCAGCACATCCGCTTTATCTACCTGGAAGGATAGGAGCAGAGGTTTGGACTACTTTGGGCTGGCGGAATCCGGCTCATCAGAGGACGACCTAAGATTGCTTAGTCGAAGGGGACTGCGGTCGGATCCTTTCTATTAAATGATTTCTTAAACGGTCACTCGAAGATCGACGGTCGTCGGGATATGCGCATCGAGTTCTCTGCAAAGCCACTCAGCGAGACAAGTACCGGATGAAGCTTTGTGGAAACTGAATCTGTTCCGGCGTGACGAATCAACGGCCAAAGCGCTGATTTGTCAGGGTAATACCCTCAATAGCACTTTTTGGGCATGTATACGGCTTCAATCGTACAACGAAGGTTGTAAACATCAAGTCGCCAAGAATCGGCTTGCCGGGGGCGTAGCATAATCGATCAAGCCCGGGGAATTCGTCAGGACCCGCGCCGAATTCTTAGGTGTCAGCACCTCATTGGATGTTCGCTTCGGAGGGTGTAGACTGGGCGGCCGTGGCCCCCGGGTTATTCTGAGTTCTTGATTGATCGTGATTCGCTTGAGCTTCAAATGGATCGGGGCCCATGTGGCCGCGGTGACAGGTTCCGCAGTTTACCGGGACGCCGGAGCTGTCAATCTTCGCGATGTATCTGGAGTTAATCTCTTCAGTCATTGTGTACATCGCGCGTGCAACAGCCTTCTGGGGCTTCGCATCGCTCGCGAAGTTGAGCACTGGCCGCCCTTCCGCATCCACCTTTTCCTTGTCCTCGGCGTGGCAGGCGGCGCAGTCCATGCCCAATCCGGTCTTCCAATTCTCCATGAGGTCGTGGACCTGTTGGCCGGTAAGTTCCTTGGGCAGGACCTTCAGGTTTGTGGGTGCAGGGTATAAGGGGGCCTGAAACGCCGGATTGCCAGGTATCGTTTGCGGAGCTTGTGCAGCCATGGTGACCAGACAGGCGAGGATCAGAAGCGAGAACACTAGGCCTGCATTAGGCGTTGTTGAAGGTCGCTTCATACGTTGTAACTCCATGAGAATTGGGAGTCTGTTCCAGCCAGCGCAGCGATCATAGCCGCGCCGGCCGGATGATTGGGCCTACCAGCTTTCCTTCTTCTTCTCCTGCTTTGACCACAGAAAATCTGCGAGACGGTTGATGTCTTCATCGCTCAACACTTTCTTCCACGACGGCATGTAGAGAGGAGGAGTCGGGCCGGCCGTGTTATCCAGCGGCGGAGCCCTGCCGTTGCGGATAACTGCGATGACCTCATCCTTTGTGTAGTCGTCGGAGAGGTGCAGGAGCGAGGGAACTTCGCCACCCTGTGCGTTGGGGTTGGGCACGCCACCTTGAAGCTCAGTGCCATGACAGCCCGCGCAGCCAAACCGAGCGAAGTCAGCCTTGCCCGCTTCGATGCCCACATCTTCGGGCGTCAACGGGTGATTCTTGTGGGCCAGCAGCAGCTGGATATCTGCCGGCGTTGCCGAGTTAAGATAGGCCACCAGAGCCTTGCGGGCATTGGGCTCGAGGTCATAGGCGGGCATGGAGCTTCCCGGATAGACGAGCTCAGGATTGACGAGTTGCTCATCGAGCCATTCGAGCGAGTGCCTGGTGGTGACACCCATCAGGTCGGGCCCAGTCTTTGCGCCGACTCCGCCGACGTTGTGGCAAGTTATGCAGTTCTTCTCTTCGAATAACTTCCGTCCATACTCCGGCCCTGGGATAACTCGCACACTGGAGTAGTAGCTTCCCATCTCTTCGCTGGTGAGCGAGAGCATGTAATAGGTGAGTGCGCGCGCCTGCTCTCGCGTGAAGTGGAAGTTGGGCATGGCCGAGCCAGCGGAGACTGCGTTGGGGGTGAGGAAGTGCTGTTCGAGCCACTCCGGGGCGCGATGGTTCGCGCCTTCGGCGGTGAGGTCGGGGCCGATGCTCCCGCCCACGCCGTTGAGCTTGTGGCAACCGCGGCAGCCCTGGCTCTCGAACAGACGGCGGCCTTCAGTAAGCTCTGGCACGCCGGGGACATCGCCTTCCTTATGGCAGCGGCCACAGGAGGCGCGGATGTAATCATTGCTGAGGAGCGGGTTTGGCCAGAAGGCCACCTTGCCGTGTGCTGCCTCCTTGTCTGTCGCGAGTCCCTGGCCGCCGTGACAGATGGTGCAACCAAATTTTGAAGGAATGTGCGAGCCAAGATTGGCATGGTAGCGGAATGGCTCCGGCGCATCCTTCATGGTGGGGTCTTCAACGCCGAGGTGGCAGGTGGTGCAGCGATCCACGCGCTGCAGTCCGGTGAGCATTACCTGGTGAATCTCGGGCGGTGTTGCCAGCACTGCGGCCTTGGCTACGGCATTCGGCTCGCCCTGAGCCTCAAGCTGAAGGAAGTTGTGCTGATAGGTCTTCCAGGACGGCGTGTTGGCTTGCCAAGCCGCGGCAACTATGAGCACAAGCGCCAGAATACTTAATGCGAAGAAGAGCTGTTGCAGTCTGCGTTCCATTACTCAGCCCCCCCAACAACATGAACCCACGGTGGAACCAGCGCCCAGCCTGGCCCACGGAAGAAAGTTCCAATCACGATCAGAACCAGGTTGGCGACGACGAAGATGGTGAATAACCAGAGAACCCATTTGCGATCCCGAGGACGTCGGCTTGGGTTGCGGTCGATGTAAGGAATCGCAATGAGAGCCAGGACCATCAGCGCTGGTGCCACGACGCCGCCGAGCAATGCCGAGTGGCTCACAAGCTCCTGCAAGCCCAGGAAGTACCACGGCGCCTTGGCCGGATTTGGTGTCTTGGCCGGGTTGGCCAGCTCTTCAAGGGGTGCGTTCAGGAACAGGGACATAACCATGATGGTGGTCACGGTTGCCATGAGCGTGACTGCCTCGCGGACAAACGCATAAGGAAAGGAGAAGACCGTGTCCTCTTCCTCTTCCGCCGATACCGTTTCAAAGATGGGCTTGCCGGTAACGACTTCCATCAGTCCGTAAGTCTTGGTGGTGGAGGCTTTGACGGTCAGCGGCGCAGCCTCGGCAGGTGCGCCGATGGTGACCAGTGTTTCCCTTTCAGGCTTCAGCTTCCACACGGGGCGGGAGAGGCCGCCGTCTTTGCGTACGCGCCAGAAGTGAACGATGGTGAGCAGGATGACAAGAGAAGGCAGTACTGCGACATGGAGAACGTAGAACCTGAGCAGCGCTGCTTCTCCCACGCTGTGCCCGCCGAGCAGCAACTCGCGGACCTGACCGCCGATGAGTGGAGCATAGCTGCCGATGTTTGTTCCGACCGTGATTGCCCAGTAGGCAAGCTGATCCCAGGGCAGCAGGTAGCCGGTGAATGAGAGCCCAAGGGTGAGGAGCAACAGGAAGACGCCGATGACCCAATTGAACTGGCGCGGCTTTTTATAGGAGCCGGTATAGAATACGCGGCACATGTGCAGAAAGACGCAGACCACCATTCCGTGTGCGGCCCAGCGGTGCATGTTGCGCAGGAAGGGACCCATGAAGACCACGAACTGGAGGTCCTTCATGTCCTGGTAGGCTTGCGGCGGATATGGCCGGTAGTAGCACATCAACGCAATGCCCGTGGTGATGAGAATGAGAAAGAGGAAGAAGGTAATGAAGCCCAGGTAGAACGAATGCCTGAACTTCATGTTCTCTTTCTTCACTTTGGCCGGATGGATGTGCAGCCAAACATTAAGGAAGACGAGTTCCGACTTCCCCTTGTCGGTGGACAGCGAATCCCGGCGGACGATCGATTGCCAGATTTCCTGAAGCAGATTCATGGTTACACCATCAACCGGTACGTAGGTGGCACTACCTTGTTCTTGTCCACGCGAAGCTGCCCATCGCGTGCCAGCGTTACCTCGAACCAGTCAAGCGCGCGTGGCGCTGGCCCATGCTGCACTGAGCCGTCCGCGGCAAATACACTGCCGTGGCACGGACAATGGAACTTCTCGTCGCTTTGGAAGTGAGCAACGGTGCAGCCGAGATGTGTGCAGACGGCACTGGCCACCGAGAACCCCTTGTCGCGATCATGGAAGACGTATATCTTCTCTTCGACAAGAAATTGCGGCGCACCAAAAGCGAAGTCGCCGGGAGTCCCGATCTTGAATGCCTGCGGCGGTTCATAGAAGACACTGGGCATCAGAAAGCGGACCACCGCAGCCAGACTCACTCCAATTGCCGAAACCAGAGCAGCTAATCCAACAGTTCCCCAACTCAATTTGAAAAATGTTCTGCGATTCATTCCTTGGCTCCCCTATTCAAAGACTTCCCGCTCCTGCTGCTCAAGGGCTTCCATGGTGATGGCGCCGGTTGGGCAGCGGGCAGCGCACAACCCGCAGCGAATGCACTTGTCTTCGTTCTTGATGATTGCGCCTGCCTGGCCAGCCTTCAGCTCATCGGCGGCCACACCGTAACGGTTTCGGATCAAAGCGTCGTAGCGCTCGTCTCCGCTTACCTGCACAAGATCAACGAGGCGGAGACAGTTTTCAGGGCAAACATCCACGCAACCGGCGCAGAGAATGCACTTCGATCCATCGAAGATGGTGTTGACCTGGCAGTTGAGGCAGCGCAGGCCCTCTTTGCGGCCTTGCTCCTCGTCGAAGCCAAGTTCAACCTCGGCGATTCCGATGCGGCGGTTGTGCGGCAACACCGGCATTATCTGTCGAGGTGTAGTGAGAAACCCGCGCGGCATCTCCCAGTTCGGCAACACGCGGAAGCGGCTAAGTATCGACTTCTTCGTTTTGCCGCTCAAATAAACGTGGATGGAGCGGGCTGCCTTGTGCCCATTAGCAACGGCCTCGACCAGTATGCGTGGGCCGAAGGCAACGTCGCCGCCGGCAAAGACGCCGGGGGCAGTCGTCATCAGGTTTTCGTCGATCTTGAGGATTCCGCGCGGCGTGACCTGAACGCCCTCTTCGCCGCTGAGGAACGAGAGATCGGCTTGCTGGCCGATGGCGAGAATCACGCTATCGCAGGGGATGACCTTTTCCTCGTCGCTGAAGACGGGATTAAATCGACCGTTCTCGTCAAAGACGGTCAGGCAACGGCGAACTCGCAGTCCGGTGACTACGCCATTCTCACCGACAATCTCCTTCGGCCCCCAGCCGTTGTCGACCACGATGCCTTCATGCTCGGCCTCGTCTACCTCACCCTTCCAGGCGGGCATCTGCGCTCGAGACTCCAGGCTGACCATGTCCACTTCTTCCGCGCCCGAGCGCAGTGCCATGCGTGCTGCGTCGAATGCGGGCTGCAGGCCCTTGACGTCGTCATCCTCTTCGGCGAAGTCCACCTGCTCATGCACGAGCCGAACTGCGGCGCGTGCCACATCGATGGCCACGTTGCCGCCGCCAACGACAACTACGCGTTTGCCGAGCTTGATCTCGAAGCCGAGGTTGACATTGATCAGGAAGTCAATGCCGTTGTAGACGCCGGCGAGGTGTGCTCCGGGAATGCTCAGTTCGCGACCCTTGTTGAGTCCGGTGGCCAGTAAGACCGAATCGAACTTCGCACGCAGGTCGGCGAAAGATATGTCGCGCCCCAGCGTCACGCGGGTATGGAGCTTGACGCCGAGGGAGAGGATGTTGTCCACCTCCATCTTGATGATCTCGCGCGGCAGGCGAAACTGCGGGATGCCGAGGTAGAGCATGCCGCCTGGTACAGGCGCAGACTCGAAAACCTCTACGGAATAGCCGAGAAGAGCCAGATCGTGAGCGCATGTGAGTCCACAAACGCCTGCGCCGATAATGGCGATCTTCTTGTCGCGCTTGGCCGGCGGGGGCAGCTTCTTTCGCGCCGGATCGTGCCCGGTTCCGAGATTGTGCCGGTCGGTTGCGTAGCGTTTGAGTGCGCAAATTGCAATGGGCTCGTCGATCTTGCCGCGGCGGCAGTTGTCTTCGCACGGATGCGCACAGATGCGCCCCAGCACATAGGCAAATGGATTGGGTGCGCGGGCGAGCAGGTAGGCCTCTTCATCTTTCGAGATGCCGATGGCCTGGACGTAGCGTCCGCACTCGGTGTGAATGGGGCAGGCAGCACGGCACGGAATGTTCTTGTCGAAGTATTCCTGGTCCGGGACCGTGATCGGATAGCGCATGCGTTCCCCGCTCTGAACGTTCTAGACAGCCACTGTAGCGTGTTGCTCGACAAATGTGTATCGGTTCCCCTGAAATGGGTCCCCGGCAAGCGGGCCAGATGCTTACCGGGGTCGAAGGCAACACTTCTTGCGCCACTACGCAAGAGCGCTTGAGCCGGAGGCTTGAACTCTAGTGCTGCTGCGCCTTCAACTTCTCAATCTCCTCATCGCTAAGGGACTTGAAGAATGCCGACGGGTTCTTATCCTTGCGGTTTTCCTGGTCGTAGGCAAGGAACTCGAAGATCGTCTTTCCCTGGGCGTCGCTGATGCCGGAGTTCGGCTTGTGCATCATGCGCTTCACATAGCGCTCCCAATCCGCCTTGGTCATAATGGTGTTGATGGGCCGGGCGATGGTGTGGCACTTTGAGCACTTCTCGGCAAAGACCTTGTAGCCTTTTTGCTGGTCCGCGGGATAAGTGGAAACGTTGATCTTGTCTGGCCCTTTATCCTGCGGAAGGGTTACGTTGCTGCCACTCTGAGCCGCGAGGAACAGAGGAAGTGCAAGACCGGCGACGGTGATGATGCGAATTGCCTTGTGCATGCGAGTTTCTCCTTACCACATGTAGCGAATGTCAACTTTGAAAAGTTTGTCGGTTGAGCCGACGAGTGCAACCGGATCTCCATCGTGCTCCTGCGTATAGGCTGCGCGCAGGACGACGTTGCCGAGTTGCGTGAGAGCGCGTTCGCCGCCAATGGCCCACGCCCGCGTGTGCATGGTCGGCTGCGGAGCGATACTCGAAGTTCCGCGATCGAGCCTCGCCATGATCACCGTGCCCGGCTTGAAGTAGTAGTCCGCCTCACCCCGATACGTGTCCGCAATGTAATGCGTCTTCGGATCGCCGGGGTTCCATTCGTACTCGTCGTTGCTGTGAATGTATCCGCCCAGAAGATCCAGCTTGTCAAAGAACAGATAGTTGCCAAAGCCGCCCACTCGATAGAATGCCGGCCGGTAAGTGAAGGGTGTGCTGTTGCCGTCGATCGAGGTCTGATTTTGGTCCTTTGTCCCGCGATACATCATCACGGTGACTCCGCCGTCAGGGCCAAACCAGTAGTCCGCGTCAGCCCATATATCTTTGGAACTCTTCTGCGAAGAATCAAGAATCTCGCTGCCATCCGCGTTGAGCCCGTTGGTCACCTTCGCCGATACGGCAAATATGTTCTTGAAGTAATTCGAGGCCCACGTATAGCCAACATCCACGCCGACAGGATGCTGATCGAGGGTGAAGTTGATGGGATCGACGTTGACCAGCGTATAGGAAGGATCGGAGAAGAGGTTGTAAAACATCGCGGCTCGCGTGCCCTCACCCTCCTGCATGTGAATCATTCCGGCCTTGATGAAATAGCTGCTATTGGCGCGCCCTCGCGTGTAAACGCCAAACCCCTGCTCAAGGTTGTTGCTTCCACCCTGGTAGAGCTCGTAGTGGCCGAAGTAAGAGAAACCGGTCTCGGGTATCGCGCCGGCAAGAAACAGCGCTGCCTCGTCCATGTTGAAGCTGGTGCAGTTCGAAGTGGAGTTGGTATCGCTGCTGCACGATGTCGCAGCAGAAACGGATGTGGGATTGCCCGCATCGGCGACGGTTTTTTCCGCTGTCACGCTGGCCTGAAGGATCAGCGCCACGGAGTGAGTGAGGCTGAACTTGATGTCCTTGTCGAGTTCGGTGATCTTCGGGGCAGGCTTCGATCCGTCCATCTCATCCGGCGGCATCCGATAGCCCAGCCGCTTGAACATGTAGCCGTTCTTGTTCAGCGCGGGCGGAACAGTGTGGCACGTGTAGCACTTCACGCCATACTTCCGTGCAAACGCCGGAATTGCCTGTCCCGGCTGCGGCGCCAGAAGCACCACACCTGCGACGAATAACATTCCCTTCACGACCAGGTTCCGAACTTTCATTTCAGCACTCCATGCCGACCTATATCGCATGCAGAGAGCCAAAGTGGGGAACCTTTGCTTTCAAGCACTTGCCTTCGATTTCTTTCTCGAACCGGGGAATCTACTCCACGCTTTCGCCGTCTGGCTGAGGAATCGAATCCCCAACCTGCTGCTCCTTGTCTCGCTTCAGCAGGGCATAAAACGTCTTCCGGTCGACTCCCGCATCCCGCGCCGCTGCACTTACGTTGCCTCCACAGCGCGCCAAAACTGACTGGGCATACGAGCTCTCAAATCTCGCCAGGTATTTGTCGCGAGCATCCTTCCAGGGAAGAAAGGCCAGCGCGTTGGGCGGGCTGACGTCTGGCCCATCTTCCTCCAGGTCCTTTGGTGCAAGTACGCCACCCGGATGCAACGCGGTCAGTCGCTCCATCACGTTCTTCAACTGGCGAACGTTTCCCGGCCAGCGCTGGTGCAAAAGGGCTTCATAGAACCGGCCTGATCCGGTCAGGCTCTTCCCGTAACGCCGGGAAAATCTCTCAAGAAAGAACCGGGCGAGGTGAGGAATATCCTCGGGCCTTTCGCGCAGTGCAGGCAGCCTGACAGTGACCACGCTAAGCCTGTAAAAGAGCTCTTCGCGGAAGCTTCCATCTTTGATCTTCGCCGCCAAGTCTTGATTGGTCGCACAGAGAATTCTGCAATCCACCTTGACCGGGGAGACACCACCCAGACGGCGAATTGCGCGTTCCTCCACAAATCGAAACAGACGCGTTTGCAACTCCACGCCCAGGTCGCCAATCTCGTCGAGAAAGAGGGTGCCACCGTCGGCCGACTCAATGAGCCCCTTCTTCATCTTGTCGGCCCCGGTAAACGCCCCGCGCTCGTAGCCAAACAGTTCACTCTCGATCAGCGTTCCCGGCATCGAGCTGCACTCGACCGGCACAAATGGCCCGCCTTTGCGCTTGCTCTGCTCGTGGATGAACCGGGCCACTACTTCCTTACCCGTTCCGCTTTCGCCAAGGATCATAACCGTGGCGTCTGTCGCCGCCGCGCGCCGGCTCTTCTCCATCTGATCCAGCATCACCGCGCTTCGGCTTTGTGCCGCGTCCGCCTCGCCGAGCGCTTCAAGCCTGCCCTTTAGCTCTTCCACTTCTCTCTCAAGCTTTACGTGCGCCAATGCGCGGTTGGCCACCAGCAACAGATCCTCGCGCTTGAACGGCTTTTGCAGGTAGTCGAATGCCCCATTGCGCATGGCCATCACTGCGCTTTCCACCGAGCCAAATGCAGTGAGGAAGACAATCGGCAATGTTGAGTGGGCCGCGTGCAGGCGCGCGAATACCTCTTCGCCCGACATTCCCGGCATCCGCATATCGAGGAAAACCAGGTCGGGCGGGTTGGCCAACGACTCTGCAAGCCCCTTGACCGGATCCGTGCAAACACAAACGGTGGTGCCCGGCTCCCTGAGCATCCGCTGGATGTTCTCGCCCAGCGCTGCCTCGTCATCGATTACTAGAATCCTGCTCACTCGGTCGTGCCTCCCGCAAACCAATGGTAGGGCTGGCCACGAGTGAAGCGAGCTGGAGGCAACTCGATCACGAAGCTTGCGCCCCCACCTTCCCTGGTCTCATAGCGGATTCGGCCATCATACATATCCAGCAGGCTCGCGGCCAGAAATAACCCGAGCCCGAGTCGCTCGCGGCCCTGGCTCTGCGAAATGAACGGTTCGAAGAGGTGCTCCCGGATGCTCGCAGGAACTCCAGGGCCGTTGTCTTCAATCCGGGCCACGACCCTTGCGCCGGCGGTGCGGTAGGGCTCAAGACGCACCCAGGCTTTCGCGGCGTCGCGCCCCCTGAGTGCTTCAACAGCATTGTTAATCAGGCCGCGGGTCACCTCGCCGATCACATGCTCGGGGACATCCACGCGCGGCGCCTCCACAAATTCGTCCACGAGTTCCACTCCCGCCATTTGAGCTGCCGGCCGCAGAGCCTCGACCGCATCCCCAAGCGCCTTCTGAGGATCCGATGCGTCAAAAACCTCTCCACCCCGCTCACGACGCAAGGCCTGCAACAAAGTCCTCGCAATGTTGCTCATGTAGCGAGTCTCTTTTAACATCTGCTCCAGGTCGCTGCACAGTTCAGCATCTGCCTTTCGCTCTTCGAGCAGCACCTCGATCCGGCCCGCAACAATCGCAAGGGGATTGTTGAACTCGTGCATGAAACCCGCGGTGAACTGGCCGAGCAGCGTCAGCTGATGACTGAGCCGGGCTTGCCGGTCCGCGGCTTGCAATTCCTCACGCAAGCGAGACGTGCGGTAGCGAACCGTTTCCAATTGCAGCTTCAACTGCGCGGCATCTTCCTCCGCGGCTGCTATGCGTCCTTGCAAATTCCCTCGCTCGGCCCGCCAAAACAGCAACGCCGGAATCGGCGCCGCCAGGATTGCAAAAGTGGTGATAATCCATCTCGACCACCCGACACTCGGCAAGAGCCAATAACCTAGACCAAGAAACGGAAGCGTCCAGGCGCCACTCACCCACAGCAGCGTCCTCCGGCGACCGTTCCCTGCGCCATGATTGCTCTTGTCACCTGCCACTTTCTGCATAGCTGATAAGTGTAGAGCGTTTACCCCAAGCCTGGGCGAATGGGCTGTGCGCTATTGCCCCGGAATTGGTAATTCAGATGCCGATACTTATGGGGAAACTTTGTTAAGGATGTCGACTGGAGCTCAAAATGCCCCGAAAAGAGATTTCATGCAACTGCGGCTTCTGGGATTCGGATTCCCAAAGTAGCTTCTGCTGGACTCGCACTTGCGCAGGTAAGAAGCGCCAAGCAGCGAATTCAAGCAGCGATATAGCTCCATCGGGAGTGACAGCGCCCGAACGAACCGCTGAAGAGCGTCGTGCCGGCGTATTCGCTGCTTGATTCCGAGGCTGTGCCTCGCCAAAATGCCGTCCGGCAGCAGAATAAGCGCGGCTCCCGAACCCGGGAGTCGCTTTCAGTGGTGCGCCAGGCATGGCGCG